>NZ_CP033334.1:1527083-1832500 GCF_013170705.1 Mesorhizobium loti
TCCGCCGCGAGGATCTCCTTGGGCGGACCAACAGCACTGACGCCGCCATCGGCCATGAAGACGATGCGGCTCGAGGCGTCGCGGGCAAAGGCCATTTCGTGCGTCACCATCAGCATCGTCATGCCGTCCTCGGCGAGGCTGCGCACCACGGCCAGCACCTCGCCAACCAGTTCGGGATCGAGTGCCGAGGTGATCTCGTCGAGCAACAGGATCTTCGGCTCCATCGCCACGGCGCGCGCGATGCCGACGCGCTGCTGCTGGCCGCCGGAAAGCTCCGCCGGCAGGCTGTCGGCCTTGTGGGCGAGGCCGACGCGGCCGAGCCAGTGTTCGGCGGTTTGTCGCGCCTCGGCCTGGCTCTTCCCCCGCACCTTGGTCAAGCCCAGCATGATGTTGCCGGCCGCTGTCAGGTGCGGAAACAGGTTGAAGCTCTGGAAGACCATGCCAGTCTCGGCGCGCATCGCGGCCAAGTCGCGCTCGCTGCGGCGCTGGCGCGTTCCGGCCTCGCGATAGCCGACCTCCTTGCCGTCGATACGGATCGAGCCGCTATCGTAGCTTTCGAGGAAATTGACACAGCGCAACAGCGTGGTCTTGCCGCTGCCCGAGGGGCCGATCACGGTGACCACCTCGCCACGCTTCACCTGAAGGCTGACGGAACGCAGCACCTCGACGGCGCCGAAAGCCTTCGAGACATCGCGCACTTCGAGCAGTGCCGGATTGGCGCTTGTGGCATCGGACATCTTGCTATTCCCGAATGAAGGAGAAGCGCCGCTCGAGCCGCCGGCTGGCGAGCGAGAGCGCATAGTTGACCGCGAAATAGATCAGCGCGCCGAGGATATAGAGCGGCATCGCCTCATAGGTGCGGCCGATGACCTGGTTGATGGCCTGCATCAAATCGGTGATGCCGAGCAGCGAGACCAGCGCGCTGCCCTTGACCGCGTCGGTGACGCCGTTGATCCACGGCGGCAGGAAGCGCCTGAAGGCCTGCGGGAAGATGACGTAGGTCAGCCGCTGGCTGAAGGTCAGCCCGATCGCCATTGCAGCCTCGGACTGTCCCTTCGGAATCGAGGCGACCGCGCCCCTGAGATATTCGATGACCTGCGCCGTCTTGAACAGGGTCAGCGCCAGCACCGCCGCCCAGAACGACGGCAGATGAAGTCCGATGGCGGGCAGGCCGTAATAGACGAAGAACATCAGCACCAGGATCGGAATGCCACGAATGGTGTCCGAGAAGATGCGCACCGCCCAGCGCAACGGGGCGGGACCATAGACCAGGGCGACACCCAGCAGGACGCCGGCGATGAGCGACAGGACCACGACCAGAAGCGATACCCAAAGGGTCAGGGCGAAGCCTTTGGCGAGGAAAGGCAGAGCGTAGAGGATCTGGCTCAGCATGTCAGCGCGCCGCCCTGAACCGGCGCTCGACCAGCCTGAGCGCAAAAAGCAAGGCGTAGCCGGTCACCAGATACATCGCCGTCGTCACCAGATAGACCTCGACGATGCGGAAGGTGTTGAAGTTGATCCACTGGGCGCCGAAGGTGAGTTCGGGCACCGAGATGACTGAGGCGATCGAAGTGTCCTTGAACAGCGAGATGAAGGTGTTGGACAGCGCCGGCAGCGTGATGCGCAGCATGGTCGGCAGGCGCACATGGATGAGCCTTTGCCAGGGTGTCAGGCCGATGGCCTTGCCGGCATCGAGTTGACCGCGCGGGACAGCCTCTAGCCCTGAGCGAAACACCTCGACCAGATAGGCGCCGCTATAGACCGACAACGTCAGGACAAACGAGGTCGGCGCGCTGTAGGCCAGGTCGACCACGGTGGGCAGGCCGTAGAAGACAAGGTAGACCAGCAGGATCAGCGGCACGTTGCGGATGAATTCGACATAGGCTGCGATGATCGCGCGCACCACCCGCCCGGCCGAAACGTACCAGACCGCGAGCACCAGCCCGATGACGACGCCGATGGCGATCGAGATCACGGCAAGCTCGAGGCTGAGCAGCAGACCGCCCCACAATTTGTCGAAATGCCGCCAGATCAGATTGAAATTGAGGGCATAGCCCATGCGTCCGCCTCGGTGTGAAGGGCGTCGGAGGAAGCAGGCGGAAGGGCGCGGAATGCCCCTTCCGCCTGCTGGGTCAGATGACCGGGAAACCCGGATGACGCGCCGGCGGCTCCTGGCCGAAATAGTCCTTGAAGGCGGCGTCATAGAGCGCCGATTCATGGCCGAACATGGCAATGGTGAAGGTCTGGTTGACGAAGGTCAGCCAGTCGAGGTCGCCTTGCCGAAGCGCGGCGCCGTAGAGCATCGAATACCAGCTCTTGCCGGCGTCGAAATATTTGTCCGGATTGCGCGAGGCGAGCCAGCGCACGGTCGACAGATCGACGGCGGCTGCATCGGCGCGCTTGGATTCCAGCGCCTGCAGCACGTTGGCCTGGGTGTCGATCTGTAGCACCTGCGCCTGCGGAAGGGCGTAGTGCACGGAGCTTTCGGCGTCGACATTCTGCAGGATGGAGATGCGCGTCGCCGAACCGCCGGCAAGCAGCTTGTCGAAGGTCTTGTTCTCGGCGGTGGGAAGCGTCAGCAGGGCAACGCCTTCGACATAGTACGGCCGGGTGAAGTTGATCAGCTGCGAGCGCTGCGCCGTCATCGTCATGAATTGGATGGTGATGTCGACCTTGTTGGTGGTGACGTTGGGGATGCGCTGCGCCGGATCCTGCATGACGAACTCGACCTTGGTCGGATCGTCGAACAGGCCCTTGGCCAGGATGCGGCCCATGGTGATGTCCATGCCGACCAGTTCGCCGGCATCGTTCTCGAAATGCCAGGGCGCGTTGGTGCTGCCGGTGCCGACGATCAGCTTGCCGCGGTCGAGCACGGTGCGCAGCAGGCTGTCGGACGCGGCCTGGGCCGCGGCCTTCTGGGCATCTACGGTTGCCAGCACGCCGGCGGTGGCCAGTCCAGCCATTCCCAATTTCAGAAAATCACGTCTTCCGGATGTGTCGTTCACGGCGACCTCCTTTCGTGTTGTGTTCCCCATGCACAGGCAAGACACACGTCGGTGATTTCAAGAAAATTGTCTCTTACAAGAGACGCATGTATCCTGTACAAGACAGATACTAACACCAGGAATCGACAATGCAAGATGGCAATGCCTTGGCCGTTTCGGCCGACGAAAAGACGACGGCTTCCCGCGAAAAGGGCCTCAACCGAGTGCTCGAGATCCTGGACTTCCTGCACACGACGCAGCGCGCGATCGGCATCGGCGACCTTGCCAAGGGGGTGAACGCGCCGCGCTCGACGACCTACACGCTGGTGCGCTCGCTGGTCGACGCGGGCCTGCTGGAAATGGCCGGCGACGGCAACCGCGTCTATTTCGGCAAGAAGCTCTATCTCTATGGAATGGACTATGTGCGCGGCAATGACCTGCTGCGGCGAGGGCGCCAGGAGGTCGACCATCTGTCGCGGGAGACCGGGGAAACCTCGGAACTGTGCATGCTGCAGAGTGGCCGCTATACCATCGTCCACTCCAGTCCCGGCACCAGGCCGTTCCGCATCAGCTCGGCCACCGGCCTGCAGATACCGTTGCCCTGGACCGCTTCGGGGCGGCTGCTTCTGGCGGGGCTGGAGCGGGCCGCGATCGAGGACATGGTGTCGCAGGACGATCTCGTGCTGCCCGATGGCCGCAAGCTGCGGCTGGATGATTTCATCGCCGACATCGCCAAGGCGCGGGTCACCGGCTACTGCGTCACCTCGGGGCTCGTCGACGCCTACACCAAATGTCTCGCCGTGCCGGTCTTTTCAGCGCCGGGCAAGGTCGAGGCGACGATGTGCCTTGTGGTTCCGATCGATACGACCGAGGAGCGGACCGAAAGTCTCATCGGCCTGCTGCGCGAACGCGCCGGCAGGCTCTCCATCGCCGGATAGGCGAAACGTGACGAGGATCGCGCGGCCCGCGGCTCAAGCGATGATGTCGGGAATGATCTTGTCTTCCAGCTTCATCAGCCGGTCCTTCAGCGCCAGCTTCTTCTTTTTCATGCGCTGGATCTGCAGCGGGTCGCAATTGGTGGCGATCATCGCGTTGATCGCCGCGTCAAAATCGGCGTGTTCCTGCTTCAGCCGGGAAAATTCGAGGCGAATATCGGCCTGTTCCTGATCGGACATTCTCTACCGTCTGCACTGCGGCGCCCAAAACTGGGCCTTGTTGGGCGGGGGCGGCACTTTCTGCCACCGGCGCGCAGCCCATATCACATTTCACATTGCCGTGGAATGCTACCACGCAGCATTCGACATCACTGTCGGAAGGTGGCAAAGTGTCATTGTGCCGTCACAGAAGCGACCTGCGGTGGACGCGCCTTGGCGGCTGCAATCGAGGAAACCATGAAAGGGAGAACCAATCATGTCTCTTGCATCCCATCTTGATGAGTTGCAGCGGAAACACGGCGACATCGAACGCGAAATCGATGACGCGATGAACCACCCGTCGGTGGACGACCTCGAAATCGTGAATCTCAAGCGACGCAAGCTGGCACTCAAGGATGCGATTGAGAAACTGAAAGCGCAACCAACCACGCATTGATGCCCGACTGACATAGCCGCCACTATGCGGTCTTGCTTGCCGGCGGCAGCCGCCGCCGGTGTAGTGGGTTTTGTTTTCCGCTCCGGGCGGCCATCATAAAAATCATATTAGGCCGAAGCCTTCTCAACTTCGTCATCCCAGGGCGAAGCAGGAGCGAAGCTCCGTCGCGGAGACCCTGGGATCCATTCCGTGACCTTGGCCGAGGAGTGCAGCGGAGCATTATTCTGCGCCGTTGCGGCGCTCGGAAGTCGCGGCATGGATCCCTTGGGCTGCGGAGCAGCCCCAGGGGTCTGCGCCGCGTCGCTACGCTCCTTGCTCCGCCCGTGGATGACGAAGTGTGAAACATCTCCGCCAATCGCGAAGGTATGCGGCCGTCAACGCGAGCGACCGGGTCAAAACTCCGGCGCCTGGAAACTGCTTGCGGGCTATTTCGGGGCCAGTGGCGACCTGTCGCCATTGACAAGCCATCTTTGCTCCTCCACCTCATGCCCGGACTTCAGCGCATCGGCCCCGGGGAGTGCTTGTGCGTCCGAGCGGACGCACGGGACTTCAGAGACAAAAGGCTGCCGGCATGACCGGATATTTTTCCTTTCCCTTCCCTCGCCGCACCTCGGTCGGCGTCGATGTCGGCGGCGTGGTCGTCGGCGGCGGCGCTCCGGTTGTCGTGCAGTCGATGACCAACACCGACACCGCCGATATCGACCAGACGGTCGCGCAGGTTGCAGCACTGCACCGCGCCGGTTCCGAGATCGTGCGCATCACCGTCGACCGCGACGAGAGCGCGGCCGCCGTGCCGCGCATTCATGAACGGCTCCAGCGGCTCGGCATCAATGTGCCGCTGGTCGGCGACTTCCACTATATCGGCCACAAGTTGCTCGCCGATCATCCGGCCTGCGCCGAGGCGCTGGCCAAATACCGCATCAATCCGGGCAATGTCGGCTTCAAGGACAAGAAGGACCGGCAGTTCACCGATATCGTCGAGATGGCGATCAAGCACGACAAGCCCGTGCGCATCGGCGTCAATTGGGGCTCGCTCGACCAGGAACTCCTGACCCGACTGATGGATGACAATCAGGACAAGGGTTTTCCGCTGACGGCGCAGGAGGTGACGCGCGAGGCGATCGTGCAGTCGGCGATCCTGTCGGCCGAGATGGCCGAAGAGATCGGCCTCGGCCGCGATAAGATCATCCTGTCCGCCAAGGTCAGCGGCGTACAGGACCTGATCGCCGTCTATACGGAACTCGCCACCCGCTCCGACCATGCGCTGCATCTGGGCCTCACCGAGGCCGGCATGGGGTCGAAAGGCATCGTCGCCTCGTCGGCGGCGATGGGCATCCTCCTGCAGCAAGGCATTGGCGACACCATCCGCATCTCGCTGACGCCCGAGCCGAATGGCGACCGCACGCGCGAGGTGCAGGTGTCGCAGGAATTGCTGCAGACGATGGGCTTCCGGCAGTTCGTGCCGATCGTCGCCGCTTGCCCTGGCTGCGGCCGCACGACATCCACCGTGTTCCAGGAACTCGCCCAGAATATCCAGGCGGATCTGCGCAAGAACATGCCGGTTTGGCGCGAAAAATATCCGGGTGTCGAGAACCTCAAGGTCGCGGTGATGGGCTGCATCGTCAACGGCCCGGGCGAATCCAAGCATGCCGATATCGGCATTTCGCTGCCCGGCACCGGCGAGACGCCGACGGCGCCTGTCTTCGTCGACGGCAAGAAAGCGGCGACGCTCCGCGGGCCAGCGATCGCGGCGGATTTCGAGAAAATGGTCGCCGACTACATCGAGCAACGGTTCGGTCGCAGCGGCAAGGCCGCGGCAGAGTAGGCCAGATGCGGCGTTTCCCCCGGGTGGCGCTGATAGTCCTGTGCAGTGTGGCCTGGTCAACGCTTGCCCAGGCCGATCCGCCGCAATCGGCCAAGCAGCGGTTGATCGACAAGGTCTGCAATTTGATCCAGGCCCATGCCGACCAGAACGGCCTGCCCCGGGATTTCTTCGCCCGGCTGATCTGGAAGGAAAGCCGTTTCGACCCCAACGCCGTCAGCCCCGTCGGCGCCGAGGGCATCGCCCAGTTCATGCCGGGCACCGCCAAGATGCGGGGGCTCGAAAATTCCTTCGACATCAACCAGGCGATCCCGGCATCGGCGAAGTATCTCGCCGAAATGAAGACCAGCTACGGCAATCTTGGCCTGGCGGCCGCCGCCTACAATGCCGGCGAAAGCCGGGTGTCGCGCTGGCTGGGTTCGGGCGGTTTCCTGCCGATGGAGACCGAGAGCTATGTCTTCGACATCATGGGCGAGCCGGTCGACAAGTTCACCGACCCCGCCTATGCCGGACAGGTCGCGCCGCTCGACGCCAAGACGGATTTTGCCGTCGCCTGCCGCAAGCTGCCGGTGATCATGTCCCAGACCGTGGCGATGGCCTCGATCAACGTCAAGCCGTGGGGCGTCCAGGTGGCCGGCAATTTCCGCCGCAGTGCCGCGATCAGCCAGTGGCTGCGGGTGAGGAGCCGGTTTCCGGCCCTGCTTGCCGGCCATGATCCGGTGGTGAGCCGGGTGCGCACGCCGATCGGCCGGCGCGGCATCTACGCGGTCAGGATCGGAATCGACGACCGCGCCGCCGCCAATGTCATTTGCCAGAAACTGCAGAGCGTCGGCGGGGCCTGCGTGGTGGTGCGCAACCGTTAAAGGCTGAAGCCGGCTCGATGCTTGAAAGAGAATCGAACATGAATGCCAGGATCGTCCTGCTCAATGGCGTCGGCAGTGCCGGCAAAAGTTCGATCGCCAGGGCGTTGCAGACAATAACCGCCGAACCGTTCCTGCATGTCCAGATGGACACCTTCATCGAGATGCTGCCCGATGCCTTGCAGGACCATGCCGACGGCTTTTCCTATGAGACCATCCGGCAAGGCGGCCAGACGTCGGTCGTGATCAGGACCGGACCGACGGGAGCGCGTGCCTTGCGCGGCATGCGCCACGCCGTCGCCGCCATGGCCGGGCAAGGCAACAACCTGATCGTCGACGATGTGCTGTGCAATGGCGAAATGCCTGAATATGTCGAACTGCTGTCGGCCTTCGATCTCCATCGGGTTGGCGTCATGGCGCCGCTGGAGGTCCTGGAAGCCCGCGAAGCCCAGACGGCCGGGCCTGGCGCGCTGGCAATATGGGCGCGTGCACGCGGGCATAGTCTACGATCTCGAGGTCGACACCAGCCATCTCACCCCGCTGGAATGCGCCCGTCGCATCCAGCAACAATTTCGACTATAGGCGCCGATGGATCGGCCGGGCTTGCCCTGCCTGTGAAACGACAAGGGCAACGGGATGTTCGACGCCTATATCATCTGCGGCACGCCGAGAACCGGCAGCACTTTGCTGTGCAAGCTCCTGGCATCCACCGGGACATCAGGCGATCCGCACTCATTCTATCGGCGGCAGGACGTGCCGGAGTGGGCCGAGGAGTGGAGACTGCCCGGCCGCGACACGATGGGCGAGCTTGAATTCGATGTCGCCTATGTCGATGCGGCAATCACCGCCGGCAGGGGCGGCACCGAGATTTTCGGCCTGCGCCTGATGCGCGAAAACCTGGATGAGCTTTCGGCGATTCTCGACCGGATTTTCCCAGGGCTGGCGTCGGACAGGGCGCGTTTCGAAAGAGCTTTTGGCCGCATTCTCTACATACATCTGTCGCGGGAGAACAAGCTCGCGCAGGCGATCTCGCTGATCAAGGCACAGCAGACCGGTCTTTGGCACATCGCGCCTGACGGCACCGAGATCGAACGGGTCGCACCGGCGCAAGACCCCCAATATGATTTCGAGCGCATCAAAGGGGAGCTTGACGAACTCGAAGCCTATGACGCGGCCTGGAACGTCTGGTTCGCAGCGCAAGGCATAACGCCGCTGCGGGTTGGCTATGAGCGTCTATCCGCCGATCCGGCGGCGGCGTTGCTGAGCATATGCGATGCTCTCGGCGTTCAGCCTCCGAATGCGGACGACATCCGGCCGGGCGTCGCAAAGCTCGCTGACGAGACAAGCCTCGACTGGATGCGCCGCTATCGCCTTGACGCGGCCCGCCTGGCGCCGTGACCTGGATCAGGCGGTCTTGGCCACCACTGTTTCACTGAGCCATGTGCCGATCTTGGCGCCAAGGCGATCGGGCGAAACGGGCTTCGGCAGATAGTCGTCCATGCCGGCCTCGATGCATTTGTCGCGATCGCCCTTCAGCGCGTGCGCGGTGACGCCGACGATCGGGATGTGGCTGCCCGACGAGGCCTCGATCGCGCGGATGGCGCGGGTTGCCTCGTAGCCGTTCATCTCGGGCATCGAGACGTCCATCAGGATCAGTTTCGGATGCAGCGACCTGTACATCTCGACCGCCGTGCGGCCGTTGCCGGCGATGCGGTAGCTGAGGCCGAGTCCGTTGAGGATCTGGCCGAACACCAGCTGGTTCACCTCATTGTCCTCGGCGATGAGGATGTCGATCGGGCCGTTCGGCGCGGTGGCCGATTCCGGTACTGTCACGGCCGGAACGGCTGGGCCACGGATGACCGTGAAGGCAGGCGGAGCCGGCTGCGGCATCTGGACCGGCTCGCGAACGAAATGCGCCTTGCCGGCCTGCGAGCGGGCCTTCTGGATAACAGAGATGACCGTGCCGAGCAGGATCGCCGAGCGCGCCGGCTTGGTCAGATGCGCCGATATGCCGAAGTCGATGATCATCTTGCCGAAATCGACCTGATCGACGGAGGTCAGGATAACGATCGGGATGGCGGACAGCCGGCTGTCGGCGGCGATGGCGCGGGCGACATCGCCGCCGTTCATGCCGGGCATCTGGTAGTCGAGGATGATGCAGTCGACGCTGGCGCCCAACTGGCAGGCGCGATCGAGGAAGGCGAGCCCCACGGCGCCGCTTTCGGCTGCCGCGCAGTCGAAGCTCCAGCTTCTGAGCTGCTCGAGCAGGATCTCGCGGTTGACGGGATTGTCGTCGATGACCAGCACGCGCGCGCCGGTGACGTCGACCGGCACGACCGCGTCGCGCGCCTCGGCATGATGCACGGGCAGCGGCACCGCGAACCAGAAGACGGAACCGCGCCCGATCTCGCTCTCGACGCCGATCTTGCCGGCCATCAGGTCGACGAGGCGCGCGGCGATGGCAAGCCCCAGGCCGGTGCCTTCGTGGCGGCGAGTCGAGGACCCGTCGACCTGCGCGAATTTCTCGAACACGTTCTGCAGTTTCTCGGCCGGGATGCCGATGCCGGTATCCTCGACGCGCAGCTTGAGCTGGACGACATCGTTGACCGTTTCGCCGCCGACATCGATCAGCACATGGCCCTTCTCCGTGAATTTCACCGCATTGCCGACCAGATTGGTGACAATCTGCCGGAACCGCCCGGCGTCGCCGACGACATGGGCCGGCAGGCGCGGATCGACGCGCACGATCAGTTCGAGGTTCTTTTCGGCGACACGGGCCGAAACCAGCGTCGCCACATCCTCGACCGCTTCGGAGAGACGGAACGGGGCAGGGTCCAGGGTGAGCTGTCCGGCATTGATCTTGGAGAAATCGAGGATGTCGTTGATGATGGTGAGCAGCGCATTGCCCGATTTGACGATGACGTCGGTGAAGGTCTTCTGGCGCGCGGTCAATTCGGTCTTGGCAAGCAACTCGGCCATGCCGAGCACGCCGTTCATCGGCGTGCGGATCTCGTGGCTCATATTGGCCAGGAATTCGGACTTGGCACGGTCGGCGGCCTCGGCCTTGAACAGGGATTCGGCCGATTGGGCAAAGGCGCGGCGGATCGCCTGCTCCATCGGCCGGAAGATCCAGAAGGCGACGATGGCCAGGACGCCGAACAACAGGCCGCTCGCCCACAGCAGCAGCCGGTCGCTGGAAGCGTCGGCCAGATGGCGCTCGTCATCCATCGTGGTGCGGACACGTACCAGCATCGGCTGCACAAACAGGTCGTTCTGGTTGCGGATTTCCCGGTAGCGCCATTCATCGGCTTTTTGCGCCACCGACATCAGGTTGAGGTTGCGCACCATGTCGCGCGGCGACCAGAACAGATCCCCGTTGACGGAAGAGGCTTCGAGTTCGTTGATGGTCTTGGCCGACAGGCGCGGACGTATCGCGGCGAGCTGGGCGGTCAGTGTGTCGATCTCGCGGGTCAGGCGTTCGGAATGATCACGCGCCGAAGCGGTCAGCGCATCGCGCGTTTCGTTGCGCCAGGCGGACCCGGTCGTCTCGGCGAAGCTGGTCGCGTTGCGCAGGTCGCGGGTGAAGACGACGAGGTTGCTGCTCAGCGCATCGATGTCATGGCGGAAGGAATTGACACGGTCGAGCGCAATCATGATGGCCATGGAAGCCAGCGCGAAAATCAGCAGTCCTGAAAGGTAGCGGATCCGGACAAACCGGATGAAGGAAGAATATTCCGGCATGCGCAACCCCAACACATACGCATTATTTTAACGACCGGGATTACGCTTCATTTACATTAAGATTTCGTTCGCGCGGCCGGCGCCATTGCTCCTGCATGAGGCATCGTGACGGATCAGATCGATGCGGTGATGCCGCCGTCGACATAAAGGATATGACCGTTGACAAAGGACGAGGCATCGGAGGCCAGGAACACGCAGGCCCCGACCAGTTCCTCGACCTTGCCCCAGCGGCCGGCCGGGGTGCGCTTTTCAAGCCAGGCGCTGAAGGCCGGATCGGCGACAAGGGCCGCATTGAGCGGCGTGTCGAAATAGCCGGGCGCGATGGCGTTGCATTGCAGGCCGTGTTTGGCCCAGTCGGTCGCCATGCCCTTGGTCAGGTTGCCGACCGCGCCTTTCGTCGCCGTGTAGGGCGCGATGCCAGGGCGGGCGAGGGCTGTCTGCACGCTGGCGATGTTGATGATCTTGCCGCGGCCTCGCCTGATCATGTGGCGTGCGACTGCCTGACCGACATGGAAGACGCTGGCGACGTTGGTCTGCAGCATGCGCTCGAACGCATCGGCGGGGAAATCTTCAAGCGGTGTGCGGAACTGCATCCCGGCATTGTTGACCAATATGTCGATCGGCCCGTCGGACAGTTCGAAATTGTCAATCGCCGCGCGGACCGCGTCATGATCGGTCGCGTCGAAGGCGAGCGTTTCCGCCGCAGCGATCTGCGCCGCCGCCGCGCCGAGTTTCGCGGCGTCACGGCCGTTGAGGATCACGCTTGCTCCGGCTTGCGCCAGGCCCTTGGCCAGAGCGAACCCGATGCCTTGCGACGAGCCGGTTACGAGCGCCCGGCGCCCGCTGAGATCGAACAGATTGGACGACATCGAAGCTGATCTCCCATTTGCCTCTCGCCACGCACCGCCGATATCGGGCCTGCCGTCAGCTGTTGCGCGTCGCGACGAAGGTCGCGGCTTCCTTCAGCAGCGCCGCCTTGTCGCCATAGGGGTCAAGCAGCGCGTGCGCCTGGCCAACAAGACCATGCAACTGACTGCGCGCCCAGTTCACACCATGCAGCGCCACGAGGGTTGCCTTGCCGGCGGCGGCGTCCTTGCCGGTCGCCTTGCCCATCTGGCTGGCGTCGGCCGTCAAATCGAGCAGGTCGTCGGCAAGCTGGAAGGCGAGGCCGATCGCCGAGCCGAATTCGGCGAGCCGTTCGCGATCCTCCGCCGGCGCGCCGGCGATGATGGCACCCGCCTCGCAGGCGAAGCGGATCAGCGCGCCGGTCTTCATCGCCTGCAGCCGGATGATGCCGGCCTCGTCGGGCGCTGCCTGTTCGGCCTCGAGGTCGAGTTTCTGGCCGCCGACCATGCCGCCGGCACCGGCGGCGCGGGCAAGCGCCAGCACCAGGGCGGCCCGCCGCTCGGCCGGCAACAGGGTCGCCTCGCCAGCGATGATGTCGAAGGCCAGCGTCAGCAAGGCGTCGCCGGCCAGGATGGCTGTCGCCTCGTCGAAGGCCTTGTGCACGGTCGGCTGGCCGCGGCGCAGATCATCGTCGTCCATCGCCGGCAGGTCGTCATGGATCAGCGAATAGCAGTGCACGCATTCGAGCGCCGCCGCGACACGCAGCGCCGCTTCGCCATCGGCCGAAAACAGGGCGGCACTTTCCATGACCAGGAACGGCCGCAGGCGCTTGCCGCCGTTCAGCACGCCATGGCGCATCGCGGCCATCAGACGATCGGGCCGCGCGATCTCGCCCGAAAGCGGGCGATCGTCGAGCAGCCGCCGCAGCAGCACCTCGATGGCGGCTGCCCGCCGGATAAGCGCCATTTCGAACGCCATTTCGTCGTCATTCGTCATGGCCGGGAGCGGTAGCCGACACTCAGACGTTGCGCAAGAAGGCAAGCGCCATTATGCCGGAGCGGTATGAGCCCGTTTGGAAACTCTCCTCCTGCGGTCATTTGATGGCGTTTTCCGCGCTTCCTGTGCTTGCGTACCCGAATGTACGCTCCGCTCCGGTTCTCGAAAACACCGTCATGTGATGCACAGGAGCGAGTTTCAAAACGATCTCTCTGGCACGGGTTGGGCGGCTTGGCGGAACCGATCGTCGATCATGAAACCGAAAAGCTGGACATGGCGACGAGATCGCGCGGCGTGAACCGCCGCAGTCTCAGGCGCTGGGTCCGGCGCGGCCTCATCGCGGCCGCAGTGCTAGCGCTGATCCCGATAGTGCTGACCTTTCTCTACCTGCCGTCCTTCGTGCATCCGGTGTCGACGCTGATGCTGAAGGATCTGACGACCTTCTCCGGCTATGACCGGCGTTGGGTCTCGATCGACGATGTCGCGCCGGTGCTGGCCCATTCCGTCATCATGTCGGAGGACGGCCAGTTCTGCTTCCACCGCGGCGTCGATCTGGGCGAACTCAGAGGGGTCGTCGACGATGCGCTGGCCGGCGAGGCGACGCGCGGCGCCTCGACCATCACCATGCAGACAGTGAAGAACCTGTTCCTGTGGTCGAGGCCGCTGGGTTCGGTGCGCAAGGTCGTCGAACTGCCGCTGGCCGTCTATTTCGACGCGGTGATGTCGAAACGGCGGATCATGGAGATCTACCTCAACATCGCCGAATGGGGCCCCGGCATCTATGGCATCGAGGCGGCGGCGCAGCACCATTTCGGCATTCCGGCAAAACAGCTGTCCAGACGGCAGGCAGCGCTTCTGGCCGTCACGCTGCCCAATCCGATCGCCCGCAATCCGGCAAAACCCGGGCCGGGCCTGAGAAGACTCGCCAATCTGATCGAGCGGCGTGCCGGCCGTTCAGGCGCCTATGTCGGCTGTCTGGAATAGCCAGCTCAAAAAAATTCACTGTAGTGCTGGCCAAAACAGTGTCAGGCGTGTATAGGCACCCGACTTTCTCAGATTTAGGCCCGACATGGCCCTTTCACGAGGGCGGGCGGGGCTTTTGACCATGTAGTGGAGCATATCCATGGCCGTTCCGAAACGCAAAACCTCTCCGTCCAAGCGCGGCATGCGCCGCTCGGCCGACGCCCTCAAGGCCCCGACCTATGTCGAGGACAAGAATTCCGGCGAGATGCGCCGCCCGCACCATATCGACCTGAAGACCGGCATGTATCGCGGTCGCCAGGTGCTGACCCCCAAGGAAAGCTGAGACCAGCTTTTTTGAAGGTTTGAGTTACAAAGGACCGGCCTCTGGCCGGTCTTTTTGCGTTTGGCGGAACTTAACAAGCAGAGCCGACGCCCGGGCCATCGTCCCCACTCCAGAATACCGACAAGGCCTTGAGGCTGCCTTCGACGGGGCTGTGCCCAAGCGCGTCGGATACCCGCGCGCCGCGCGATCCTCCCCGGCTGATGCCCATCGACGCTACTTCCCTCAAAGCCAAGCCCAGCTTCCAGCATCTCATCCGACCATCGAGGGGCCTTCTCTCGGTGTTTTTCGGCGCGGGTGGGATTGTCATTGGCGGTTTCTTATGTAATTTTCAAAATTATAGTCGGAAATCGACATCAATGGGGAATTACATGTGGGATTTCGTCAGCACGAGTGATCTCGACGACACCGAACAGGCGGTGCTTTCCCAACTCAAGGTCGACGGGCGGATGTCGAGCGTCGATATCGCCAAGCGCATCGGCGTCACCGAAGCGACGGTGCGGCGGAAAATGGCGCGCGTGCTCGAGGATCCGGATATCTGCATCCAGGCGGTCGTGCGCCCCTTGCGCAGCGATGTCGGCATCGCCGCCATTGTCGGGTTCGATGTCGATCGCGAGCACATCATCAGCGTCGCCCGGAAACTGTCGGAATATTCGTTCGTCGACAGCGTCTACGCCATGACCGGGCCGTTCGACATCATCATCCAACTCACTTTGCCATCAACGACCAGCCTGCATGACTTCCTGGTCAGTGAACTGGCGAACGTTCCCGGGATCAAGGATTCCGAGAGCTACATGATCGGCCGTGTGTTCAAGCACTCGGGCCGGGCCTACCAGCGCAGCAAAACCGAAGAAAAAAGAGGGTAACAATGGGTGAGTTCCTTTCCGCATCGCGCCGCCGCGTCCTGTCCCTGCTTGCCGCCGCGCCGCTCTTCCTGTCCTTCGCATCCGCCGCTCATGCCGACGGGCTTGTCGACCAGATCAAGCAGCGCGGCACCATCGTGGTCGGTACCGAGGCGGCCTTCGAGCCGTTCGAGTTCGTCCGCGACGGCCAGATCGTCGGCTACAACAAGGACATCCTCGATTATGTGGTGAGCCAGCTCGGTGTGAAGCTCGACCAGCTCAACCTGCCATTCCAGGGGCTGCTGCCGGGCCTGCTGGCGAAAAAGTTCGACCTGATGGCGACCTCGACCGGAATCAATGCCGAGCGGGCGGCGAAATATGCCTACACGAGGCCGACGGGCTCGTTCGAGAACGTCATCGTGGTGCGCGCCGATGAGGAGCGCATCAAGAAGCCGGAAGACATCAGCGGCATGGTGGTGGCAACGCAGCTTGCCTCGTCCGTGCAGCCGATCATCGAGGCCTATGACAAGGAACTCAAGGACAAGGGCGGCAAGGGTGTCGGCGAACTGAAGCTGTTCACCTCCTTCCCCGAAACCCATGTCGCTCTCGCCTCCGGCCAGGTTGATGCCATTGTCATTGCCTCGCCTTCGGCGGCGGTGCTGATGAAGAACGTCCCCGATACCTACAAGGTCGTCGGCTCGATCGGCGAATTCTCCTACCTGTCCTGGGTCGTGCGGCCGGAGGACAAGGACCTGCGCGAATTCATCAACACCAAGATCGGCGAGCTGAAGGACAGCGGCAAGCTGAAGGAGCTGCAGCTGAAATGGTTCGGTTTCGAGATGAAGACGCCAGACCAGGGCTATCTGCCACCCGGCGCGCTCTGAATCGTTTCCCCTGAACTTGTCTGGCGTGGCGCAGGCGATGCGCTGCCGCGGCTATCGCCCGCGCCGACGCCGGACGGTGCCTCTCCGTTCGAGCTGAAAAATGTTCCATTTTTCAAAAACGCTGACCTTTCTGCCGCAATTCCTGACCGGCGCGGGCATCACGCTCGGCGTCTCGGCGCTGGGGTTCCTGGCCGGCACGCTGATCGGCTTCGGCCTGCTGGCCTGCGGCCGGTCGCGCTGGCGCCTGGTTCGCTGGATCGGCGCGCTCTACACCAGCTTCATCCGCGGCACGCCGCTGATCGTGCAGATCTTCGTCGTTTACTACGTGCTGCCGGGGCTGGTCGGCATCGATCTGCCGCCGCTCCTGGCGGGCGTGCTGGCGCTCAGCTTCAACAGCGCGGCCTTCGTCGCCGAGATCCTGCGCGCCGGGCTGACGCGCATTCCCTCCGGCCAGTATGAAGCGGCCAAGGCGCTCGGCCTGAAACCCGTGGTGACCTGGTTCAAGATCATCATGCCGCAGCTGTTCAGGTCCATCATCCCGCCGATGGTCAACGAGTTCACCATGCTGGTGAAGGCCTCGTCCATCCTGTCGGTGATCGCCGTGGTCGAGCTGACCCGCACCACGCAGAACATCATGAACGTTACCTACCGGCCGGTCGAGGCGTTCTGCATCGCGGCGGTGCTGTATTTCATCGTGCTGTTTTCCTGCAGCCTTTTGACCCGGCATCTGGAGCGCAAGGCGGAAGGCGCGCGCGCATGACGTTCGATTTCGCCGTCATCGCGGACAACTGGCAGATCCTGGCCAAGGGCTTTGGCAATACGGTGCTGATGTGCGCCGTGTCGCTGCCATTCGGCTTCGCGCTCGGCATCTTGCTGGCGCTGGTGAGGCTGAGGGGCGGAGGGCTGCCGGCGGCAATCGTGTCGGCCTATGTCGAGATCTTCCGCAACATTCCGTTCCTGATCCAGATTTTCCTTTTGTTCTACGCCTTGCCGATGTTCGGCGTCCGGCTCTCGCCGGTGGTGGTTTCGATCGGTGCTCTGTCGGCCTATGCCAGCGCTTATTCCGCCGAGATCATCAGGGGCGCGATCCAGTCCATCTCATTTGGCCAGGTCGAGGCCGGCTATGCGCTTGGCCTGCGCTACCTCACCATCTTCCGCAAGATCCTGGTGCCGCAGGTGCTCGGCTACATCCTGCCGGCGGCCACCAACCTCACCATCACACTGATCAAGGAATCGGCGATCCTGTCGGCGATCACCGTGCCAGAACTCACCTACATGGCCCAGAACATCATCGGCCGTACCTTCTCGCCGGTGGAGATCTTCACCGCCATCGCATTGCTGTATTGGGGGCTGACCGCCCTTGTCGCGGCAATCTCGCGCAGCCTGGAGCACAGGCTGCAGCCCCATCTCGCAGCCCGCCGTGGCGCCTGATCCAAAAAGCCTTCAACACAGAGGAGACCCCATGTCCAAACTCACCACCGCGCCGCGCGATGTCTTCCAGACATTCCTGAACTTCCCGCTGGTCGAGGATCTCGACACGCTCAAGGCCGATGTCGCCATCATAGGCATGCCCTATGGCGATCCCTACACGATCGACGAGCTGATCAACGACCAGACCAACGCGCCGACGGCGGTACGGCGCGCCTCGCAGCGCATCAGCCAGGCGCTCGACCGCTATGATTTCGACATTGGCGGGCCGGTCTTCGCCGGCCAGGACATCAAGGTGGTCGATGTCGGTGACGTGCCGGGCAATGCCGCCGATCATGTCGGGCACTACGGCAGGGCCGAGGCGGCGATCCGCAAGGTCCTCGCCGCCGGCGCACTGCCGATCACCATCGGCGGCGACCACGGCATTCCGATCCCGATCTTCCGGGCGCTCGACGGCGAAGGCCCGATCACGCTGGTGCAGCTCGATGCCCATCTCGACTGGCGCGACAATGTCAACGGCGTCAAGGAAGGTTATTCCAGCACCATCCGGCGGGCCTCGGAGATGGCGCATATCAAGGATATCTTCCAGGTCGGCATTCGCGGCCAGGGCAGTGCGCGCACCGAGGAGGTGGAGGCGGCCCGCGCCTACGGCGCCAACATCATCACCACCGACGAATGGCAGGATATCGGCACCGCCGCGCTGCTCAAGCGCATTCCGGACGGCGGCCGCTACTACCTTACCATCGACGCCGACGGACTTGACCCTGCGGTCATGCCAGCGGTGGAGGGCCCGCAGCCGGGCGGTATCAGCTACCGCCAGACGATCGAACTGATCAAGGGGCTGGTCGGCAAGGGCCGTCTCGTCGGCATGGATATCGTCGAGATCGCGCCGGCGCGCGATGTCAACGAGATCACCTCGATGACGGCCGGCCATATCGTCCTCAACGTCATCGGCGCCGCCGTGCGTGCCGGCTACTTCAAGCGCTGAGCCTTTTATCTCTCGTTTGCTCCATGTCAGCCGGGCAACCGGCTGACATGCTTGTTTCATCCGGTCTTCGACCGTGTTTGCGGCTGCGCACGAAAAATCTTGACGGCGTGCCTGCGGCGCATTCTACAGAAGGTGCCCCTTTGGAGACGCCAGATGTTCGGTGCCGTCCCGCTTTTGATCGTGCCTTTCATTCTCTATAATCTCGGCCTGCTGGGTATATTCGGCGGCGGCGACGATCCATGGGCGAGTGAGATCTTCTCGTTCCGCATGATGTCGGGTGGGGTATTCTCGATGACGCTTGGCGACCTGATGGTGCTGCTCGGGCTGATCTTCCTGTTCCTCGAAATGGTGAAGGCGGCGCGCACGACCGGCGCTTCGATCATGGACCACCTTCTGTCGACGCTGGTCTTCGTCGCCTTCCTGGTCGAGTTCCTGCTGGTCAAGGGCGCGGCGCATTCCATCTTCTTCACGCTGATGATCATCGCGCTGTTCGATGTGCTTGCCGGGTTCGCGGTGTCGATACGGTCGGCGAGCCGGGACATCAACCTGAACTAGGTCTCAGCGTGGAAGTTTGACGGGCGCTTGTACCGACAGTTGGCGGAAACGTCCGCCGCGTCCCCGGCGCTCAGCCTGGGTCGGCGGTAAAGCCGGCCGCCTCGATGCCGGCTATGGCCGCGGCCTCGTCATTGTCCGAGGTATCGCCGGAAATGCCGACGGCGCCGATGATGGTGCCGGCCTTGTCGCGGATCAGCACGCCGCCGACCACAGCAAGTACGCGTCCGCCCGACACATCGGAAATGCCGGCGACCAGATGGGGGCGCTCCTTGGCGAAGGCCTCGACCTTACGTGAGCCCATGCCGATGGCCAGTGCGCCATAAGCCTTGCCCGCCGACATTTGCGGGCGCAGGAACGAGGCGCCGTCCTGACGCTGGAAGGCGACCAGATGGCCGCCGGCGTCAAGCACCGAGACACCCAGCGGCTTGAGCTTGAGATCGGCACCCTTGGCGAAGGCGGCATCGATGATTTGACGGGCTTTTTCGAGCGGCAGTGCGGTCATGGCAATCTCCTGTTTGAAAAGGACAATGATCGGGGGCCGGCCGCACGAAGCAATCCCGGTTTCGGTTGAAATTGCTTCTTGCGAAGCGATGGAATGAAGGCCGGGGCTGTCTGGATGGTGTAGCTGATGTATCCGAGCAGCGTCGGTTCGCCGGAGAGCGGCGCGCTATTTCTTCTTGGCGCGCGCAGGCTTCTTGGCTGGCACTGCCGGCGCGTTGGCGAGGTCTTCGGCTTCCTTGGCGAGCCGCAGCGCCCGCAACTTGTCGGTCTTGGCCTTGCGGGCATCACTCTCCGCGGCGTATTCCGCCATCGCTTTCTGGCGGACGGTGGCCGCTTCTTCCTGCTTCTTGAAGCGCAAATCGGCGCGCGCGCGGGCGGCATCCCGAGAGTTCTCAACCAAGACCTTATCCAATCCCGTGAATTGTGGTTTCCGCTTCTTCTAGCAGAGCCGGCCTCTTAGCGGGGAAAATAGTTGGTCACGCGGCCGGGCTGGCGCCGAGAGCCTTGCCGGCGACCACGGCTTCATAGGCGGCCTGCAGGGTCGCGCGGACAGAAGGGCCAGACGCTTTGTCGAGCGGCGTGCCGAGATGCTCATGGCGCAACTCGTCCATGAATTTCTCCCACAATGGCGGTCCGCCCTTTTCCAGGAGCTCGGCGCGGATCGAGAGTTCCTCGCTGGTCGGCAGCCAGACCCGCCCCCAGGCGCCAAGATGGGCGAGGATCGGCACCAGCGTGATGGCCATCTCGGTCAGGCTGTAGATCGCCTTCTGCTTGTGCGAGGGGTCGTCGGCCTTGGTCAGCATGCCAAGCTCCATCAACCGCTTCAACCGGTCGGCGAGGATATTTGAGGCAATGCCTTCCATCGATCCGTTGAGCAGCTCGCGAAAATGACGCCTGCCGCCGAAAATCATGTCACGCAGGATGATCAGGCTCCAGCGGTCGCCGAACACTTCCAGCGACAGGTTGATCGGGCAGCCGGACCGGCGATCGAGGCTCATTCGATTCTCTCCATAAAACCAGTTGCATTATCGTATCAGTTTTATTATGGTGCAACTGATTGCAAAATGCAATCAGTTTGGAGGCATACAATGACGACGATCGACCGTCCCGTGATCCAGTCCGAAACCTTCGGCGCCCCCAAAAATCCTCCGCTGCTGCTGATCATGGGCGCGATGGCTTCGATGCTGTGGTGGCCGGCGGCATTCTGCCGGGAGTTGGCGGATGCCGGGCTGTACGTGATCCGCTACGACAATCGCGATACCGGGCGCTCGACCAAATATCCGCCTGGCGAGCCGCCCTACACATTCGATGACATGGCGGACGATGCGATTGGCGTGCTCGACAGTCATGGCATCGGCAAGGCCCATGTCGCCGGTATGTCGATGGGCGGCATGATCGGGCAAATGGTAGCGCTCAGGCACTCCTCCCGTGTTGCATCGCTGACCGTGATCAGCAGCTCGCCGATGGGGATGGACACCTCGCATCTGCCAAGGATGAGCGACGCCTATATCGAGCATTCGGCCGAGGGCGCCGACGTCGACTGGACGGACCGCCGCCAGGTGATCGACTTCATGGTCAGGGATACCAAGGCGATCGCCAGCATCGCCCATCCATTCGACGAGCTCGGGATGAGAGCCTTCATCGAACAGGATTACGATCGATCCGGCGGGTTCCTGAGCGCGACCAATCATTTCTCGCTCAAGGGCGGCGCCGAGTGGAAGGGCCGCCTGCACGAGATGCAAGCTCCGCTGCTGGTCATCCATGGCACGGCCGATCCCGTTTTTCCGGTCGAGCATGGCGAGGCGCTGGCCGAGGCAGTCGCCGGCGCGAAATTCCTTCGTGTCGACGGCGGCGGCCATGAACTGCATCCTCAGGACTGGCCCGCGATATCGGCCGCCATAGTCATGCACATCAGGTCCAACCAGGGGACCTGATGTGCCGGGCTTGACGGGCAAGGCCTGACACAATAGTGAAGTAAATACTTCAGTGTTGGCTTGGCCGGGCATCCGGCTCCTACCCATCGGCGAACCAGAAACAGGCGAGCAAAGAATGTCCCTGATGTTGCATTTCCATCCCCTGGCCTCCTTCTGCTGGAAGCCGCTGATCGCGCTTTACGAGAACGGCACCGCCTTCAACCCGGTCATCGTCGATCTCGGCGACGAGCGATCGCGCGCGGCCTTCCTCAAGATATCGCCGACCGGCAAGATGCCGGCGCTGCGCGACGATACGCGCGACCGCACGCTGCTGGAATCGACCATCGTCGTCGAATATCTGGCCGCGCATTATCCGGGGCCGGTCGAACTCGTTCCCGCCGACGTCGATCTGGCGCTGGCCGTCCGCCAGTCCGACCGCTTCTATGATTTCTATGTGCAGGAGCCGATGCAGAAGATCGTCGGCGACCGGTTGCGTCCGCAGGACAGGACCGATCCGTTCGGTGTCGAGCAGGCGCGCGGCCAGCTGCGTACCTCCTATGCCATCATCGAACAGGAGATGCAGTCGCACAGCTGGGCGGTGGGTAATGCCTTCAGCCTGGCCGATTGCGCGGCATCTCCAGCACTCTTCTATGCCAACAAGGTCGAGCCGTTCGGCGACAGATATCCGGCCGTGAAGCGCTATCACGACCGGCTGCTGCAGCGCCCTGCCTTCGCCAGGGTGATCGAGGAGGCGCAGCCCTACTTCAAGTTCTTCCCTTACAACAACGGCTAACCGGGATGCTGCACGATTCCGCCCAGCTCGACCTGATGTTCCAGGCGCTTGCCGATCCGGCGCGACGGCAGATGGTCGACCGGCTGTCGCGGGGCCCCGCCTCTGTCAGCCAACTGGCCGAGCCGCTGGCGATGTCGCTGTCGGCCGTGGTCCAGCATCTCAACGTGCTGGAGGCGAGCGGCCTGGTGCGCTCGGAAAAACTGGGACGGGTGCGCACCTGCCAGATCGAGCCGAAGGCGTTGAGAGCGGCCGAGCATTGGATCAACGAGCGGCGAAACGCCTGGGAACGCCGGCTGGACCGGCTCGGCGATTTTCTCGCCGAGACCAGTGACAAAACATGAAGGAGGCTTCAATGACCCAACGATCCGTCGTCCATTCCACCTTTGTCGTCGAGCGCTTCTATCCGGCGGCACCTGCGAGAGTCTTCTTCGCGCTCAGCAATCCTGATGCCAAGCGGCGATGGTTCGTCGATCCCCACGACCCGATGCCCAGCGGACACGAAATGGACTTCCGCGTCGGCGGCAAGGAGACCAATGCCGGCTGTCCGAGCGATGGGCAGATGCATTTCTTCAACGCGGTCTATCAGGACATCGTGCCGGACAGCCGCATCGTCTACAGCTATGAGCTGCTGTTCGGCGAAACCCGCGTCTCGGTGTCACTGGCGACAATCGAGCTCATGGCGGAAAGCGGTGGCACGCGGCTTGTGATGACGGAGCAGGGGGCCTTCCTCGACGGCCACGACACGCCGGCCACGCGTGAGCACGGAACGGGCGAACTGCTCGACGCGCTTGGCGCCTTCCTGCATGTACAGACCTGATCATCGGGGCGCTGTCGAAGGTTGAGGGCGCTGGATCAGGCCTCCCAGAATTGATCAAGCCAGATGTTGAGCTTCAGGAAGCCGGCGTTGCTTATCGTGTAGACACGCCGCGTGCCTTCGGCCTTGGCGTTGACCAGCCCGGCGTCGAGCAACACTTTCAGATGCTGTGAAACGGCTGGGCGCGACACTGGCAGCCCGGCCGCCAATTCGTTGACGGTCTTCGGACCGCGTCGAAGTTCTTCCAGAAGATGGCGCCGATTGGGGTCGGCGATCGCCATGAAGGCGTCGGAAAACATCATGCCTTATTTGTGAGGCAAAGTTTTTCAAATCTCAACTGTCTGTTTCTTCTTTTCTTCTTGGATCAAGCCGCAATGCTTCCGGCGTCAGCGAGCGGTCGGCCGGTTGCGTCTTGAAGGCGTCGCGATCTCCGATCGGCACCGGAGCGCGGCGGCTGATGCGCAGCAGCGTGTAGCCGGCCAGCGACAGATGCGCGAAGGCGGTCGCCAGGAACAGGCCTTCCGGGCGCATCCAGCCCATCAGCGCCGCCGCCAGCAAAGGGCCGATCATGGTGCCAAAGCCGTAAAGCAGCAGCAGGCCGCCCGATACCTTGACGAAATCCTCGGCACGGGCGTGGTCGTTGGCATGCGCCACGGCGATCGAATAGAGCGTGTAGGCGAAAGCGCCGTAGGCAGCGGTGAAGACGATGACGAAGATGCCGGAGCGCGGTTCGAACAGGAAGATCATGAGGGCGAACAGGGCCGCGCCGAAAGCCGCACCGGCCAGTACGAAACGCCGGTCGGTCTTGTCGGACAGACGCCCCGCCGGCAGTTGCATGGCGGCGCCGGCGACGACCACAAGGCTCATCATCAGGGCGATCTCGGCGGTGGAAATACCAATGCGGGCGCCGTAGACCGCACCAAGCGTTCCCCAGGCGCCGTTGGCGATGCCGATCAGCAGGCAGGCGATCGCCGACACCGGCGAGTTGGCGTAGAGCCCCTTGACGTCGAGTTTGACGTCCTGCAGCGGTTTGGGGTGCGAGGCCGTCGAAACCGCGGTCGGGATCAGCGACAGGCAGAACAGGATGCCGGTGATCATGAACAGCGACGCCGACTTCACATCGCCGCCGGCGACGATCATCTGGCCTCCCATGATCGAGGCATAGGTGACCATCATATAGAGGCCGAAGACGGTGCCGCGGTTCTCGTTCGTGGCTTTCTCGTTCAGCCAGCTTTCGATGACCATGAAGGCGCCGGCCATGGTGAAGCCGGTGAAAGCGCGCAGCAGGATCCAGACATATTCGTCGATGACCAGGCCGGTGAGCAGCGCCACGATGGCACCGGACGCGGCAAAGGCGCCGAAAGCGCGCACATGCCCGGCGCGGCGGACGATGCGCGGTGCAAAAAAGCAGCCGGTGACGAAGCCACCGGCCCAGGCCGTGCCCATCAGGCCAAGCGAGGCTGTCGAAAACCCTTCCACCTGGCCGCGCAAGGGCAACAGCAGCCCATGCAGGCCCGATGCAGCCAGCAGGAAGGCAGTGCCGCGAAGCAGGGAGAGGATCGGCCTGTAGGATGCGAGCATTTTTTGATCCGGCTGGACTCTGGGAGGGACGCAAGGTCTGAAGACAGTCGCATTCGGGCTTTTCGGCGGCGGGCCGTTGCGCCCATCGCCTATCCGCGGCGGAACAGCGCCTCGGCGACCGATTTGGTGTTGTCCTTGGCCTTGAGTTCGGCCTCCAGCCGGGCGATTTCGTCTCGCAGGATGCCGATGCGCTCCGACAATTCGCCAACGGAGAGCAGCGACAGGTCCTGCCCGATCTCGTGCGGACGCGCCTTCTTCTTGGGTTCGTCGTCGAAGATCGCCATGGTTGCTCCTCCTCCGCCATACCAGATTGGCCATTTGCCTGATTTGGCAATGAGCATACATAGGGCAAGGGTGTCGATGCAAACAGCCGGTAAGAACGCGGCGAGGAAAGACGGGAAAGTTCATGGCGAGCGGACAGAAAATTCCGGCAAGGATGACAGCGATCGCGATCTCGGAGCCGGGCGGCCCACGGGTGCTGAAACCGGAAACCCGCGACGTGCCCCAGCCAGGTCCCGGCGAGATCCTGATCAAGGTGCATGCCGCCGGCGTCAACCGGCCCGACGTGCAGCAGCGCAAGGGGGCCTATCCGCCACCGCCCGGCGCATCGGACCTGCCGGGCCTCGAGGTCTCGGGCGAAGTGGCCGCGCTTGGCGACGAGGTGTCGCGCTGGCGCATCGGCGAACGGGTCTGCGCGCTCACCCCCGGCGGCGGTTATGCCGAATATGTCAAGGTTCACACCGGCAGCGTGTTGCCGCTGCCCGCGGGCTTCACCCATACGGAAGCGGCGGCGGTGCCGGAAAACTATTTCACGGTCTGGCACAATGTCTTCGAACGCGGCGGCCTGAAGAAAGGCGAGACGCTGCTTGTGCATGGCGGCTCGTCCGGCATCGGCACGACCGCGATCCAGCTTGCCTCTGCTTTCGGCACCCATGTCATCACCACCGCCGGATCCAAGGAGAAATGTGATGCCTGCCGGAAGCTCGGCGCCGACCGGGCGATCAACTATCGCGAGGAGGACTTCGTCAAGGCGGTGAAGGAGGCGACGGACGGCAAGGGCGCCAATGTCATCCTCGACATGGTCGGCGGCGACTATGTCCAGCGCAACTACGAGGCCGCCGCCGTCGAGGGCCGCATCGTCCAGATCGCGGTGCAGGCGGGCGCCGTGGCCAGTGCCGACTTTTCCAAGATCATGGTCAAGCGGCTGACCCATACGGGTTCGACGCTGCGGCCGCGCACCGTCGAGTTCAAGGCGGCGATCGCGGCGGCGCTGGAGGCGCAGGTCTGGCCGCTGCTCGGCACGCGCCAGGTCGCTCCGGTCATGGACATGATCTACCCGCTCACGGATGCCTGGCGCGCGCATGAGCGGATGGAGGAGGGCGAACATATCGGCAAGATCGTGCTCGACGTCGGCTAGTACGTGCCGATATCCAGGTGAGGCCGGCCTGACCGGGAATCCCGACACGTCCGGAGACAGCTCCTCCCTGCCTACAAGATGAACAGAAGCTTAATGGTGCAATGCAGCATTTGCATCATTGCTATGCAAAATCGGCCGTTCAAGTCCTCATCGATGATCACTATCTGTGCAGCATCGAAACGAACACCCCATCAGGAGGACCATCATGAACCCGATCCGCGCTTTCCGTAACTGGCGCATGTACAACGAGACCGTGCGCGAACTGAACCGTCTCAACGCGCGTCAGCTCAGCGACCTCGGCATCAACCGTGCCGACATCGAACGGATCGCCCGCCAGGCGATCTGATCTCAAGCACGACCCGGCCGCAAGGCCGTGCACTTGCCGAGAAGCAGAGCCGTCGCAGACGCTTCCCGTCTCCGGTTCCGAACCCGCTGGACCCAGTCCAGCGGGTTTTGTCTTTTGGGGATCCGGGTGATTGGCTTGCCGGTTCCAAAAGAGGGCGCGTCGCGTTGCAAGCGGCAGGAGGCAGTTCAATGGTGCTGCTCAAGCCGACCGCTCTTCGGCATCTTGCTTATTGACCATGGTTGCCGCCGTGGCATGCTTGACCACGGGGGAAGATCGGTCGGCCTGAAGCGTTGATTGTTCGGGCCTGGCAAGTTGCTTGCCCGGAAAGGCTTCTTGCCCATGCTCGACGATCTGACGAACAGAATCTACGAGGCGGCCTTCGTGCCAGACCTCTGGCCTGATGTGCTGGAGGATATCGATTCCGTATCCGGTTCCGTGGGTGGCGCCGTGTTTCTGTTCGGTGACGACCAGCCCGCGCGCGGCAGGGCGATAGCGTTCCTGCAGGATCTGCAAGGCGAATTGCTGGCGAGCGACGCGCTGCAGTTTTCGGCGGCGGTTTCGCGCATGTGCGCGCTGCAGCCGGCGAGCTTCGTCGACGTTGAGGCTTTCCTCACGCCCGACGAGATCGAGAACGATCCGGTCCGCAAACGGCTTCGCGCCATGGGCATCGGCGCGCATGCCTGCACCGCGATACCGATGCCCAGCGGCGAGCTGGCGATTTTCGTTTTCCAGCGACGGCTCGGTGAAGGCGACTACGACCAAAGGAGCCTGGACGTGCTCGACAGTCTCCGGCCAGCCATGGCGCGTGCCGGCCTGATAGCGGGGCGGCTCGGCCTTGAACGCGCCGAAGGAACAGTTGCCGCCATGACGGCGATGGGCCTGCCGGCGGCTGTCCTGTCGCTGAAAGGACGGGTGATGCTCGCTAACGCACTGTTCGACGGCCTGTCCTCCCTGTTCCTGCCTACAGCCTTTGGCGGCTTGGCCATTGCCGATGCCGAGGCCAACCGGCTGTTCCAGCAGGCTGTCGTCGCCGCGCGCAACGACATGGAGCCGACAGTCCGTTCCATACCGGTGCAAGGCGTGGACGGCCGGCGGCCGATGGTTCTGCACATGCTGCCGTTGCGCCGTTCGGCGCATGAGATCTTTTCAGGCGCCGACATTCTGGTGGCGGCGACGGCGCTCAGCGCCAGCTCGGTCGTGCCTTCGCCAACACTGCTTGCCGGATTGTTCGATCTGACGCCAGCCGAAGCACGGCTGGCCACGGCGCTGTCGCAAGGCCACGCGCTCAAGGCCGCCGCAGCCGGCTCCAACATCACCGAAAAAACCGCCCGGACCTATCTGGAGCGAATATTCGCCAAGACCGGGACACGCCAGCAAAGCCAGCTCGTGGCCCTGCTCAAAAGCGCCGGACCCTTTGGTTGAGGTCGCCGGCGGTTTGGGCATTAATGCGCTCGCTGGCCCCCGAACGTATTGAGGCCGCCGCGCCTCCAAAAACATTGCGAAACGGCAAGGGAACGGTTATACAGGCCGCGAATTTCCCATTTTGGTGGCTCTAAACCACCGCCCGCGCGGGAACGCGGGCGAACGAGAAGGATTTTTAAAATGGCCAATACGCTGCTGATGCCCAAGGCGACCGCCGTCTGGCTGGTCGACAACACCGCGCTCTCCTTTGAGCAGATCGCGCAGTTCTGCGGGCTGCATCCGCTCGAGGTCAAGGCGATCGCCGATGGCGAATCGGCGCAAGGCATCAAGGGCATGGACCCGATCATGACCGGCCAGCTGACCCGCGACGAGATCGCGCGCGCCGAGAAGGATCCGAACCAGCGGCTGAAGCTTTCCGACCCCAAGGTGCGGGTGCCGGAATCCAAGCGCAAGGGTCCGCGCTACACACCATTGTCGAAGCGCCAGGACCGGCCGAACGCCATCCTTTGGCTGGTGCGCAACCATCCCGAACTCAAGGACGCGCAGATTTCGCGTCTCGTCGGCACCACCAAGTCGACGATCGAGCAGATCCGCGAACGCAAGCACTGGAACTCGGCCAATCTGCAGCCGATGGATCCGGTGACGCTGGGCCTTGCGTCGCAGATCGACCTCGACATGGAAGTCAACCGCGCCTCGCGCGGCCGCGAGCAGGCGCAGCCGGTCGGCGATACGCTGCTGCCCGCCGCCCTGACCGAGCGGCTGGTGCCGGCTCCCGAAAAGCCGAAGGACGAGGATGCCGAACTCGACGCCAATGCCGTGTTCGCCAAGCTCTCGGCGCTGAAGTCGAAGAACGAGGACGCAGACGACGAGTAAGGGTCTCGACAGACCAAAAAAAGCCCGCTTCGAGCGGGCTTTTTTATGGGCGATCTCAGCTTCGCGCCACGCGGTCCGGCGCCATGCCGTAATCCTCGCTGCGCTCCACCGCCCGGTAGAAGTCGGCAAGCTGCTTGCCGCGCTCCGGCTTGAAGATGCGGCCGGCGATCACCACCGAGGCGATGCGGTCAATGCGGAAGGCGCGGAAGTCGTCGCGCATCTCGCACCAGGCGACCAGCGTCCACACCTTGCCCCAGAACCAGAGGCCGAGCGGCCTGATGTCGCGCGCGGTGCCGCGGCCGGCCTCGTCCGAGTAGTCAATGGTCAGCACCTGGCGCTTCTCGACCGCACGCTCGATCAGGTCGATCGCCTCGCGGGCGGCGTCGCTGACCACCCACATCGGTGTATGGATCTCGGTGCGGGCGATGCGGTCTTTTTCGGTATCGGGCAGCACGGCACCGATCTTGACCAGCGCCTCGTCGGCGGCGCGTGCCATGGCGGCGCCGCCAAAGGCGCGCACCATGCGCGCGCCGGCAACCAGCGCCACGATCTCGTCACGCGTGAACATCAGCGGCGGAAGGTCGAAACCTTCCCTCATCATGTAGCCAACACCGGCCTCGCCGTCGATCGGGACCCCGGTCGACTGCAGGTCGGCTATGTCGCGGTAGATTGTTCGCTCGGAAACCTCGAGCCACGTGCCGAGCTTCTGGGCGGTGACCAGACGGCCACCCCGCAAATGCTGCACGATCTGAAAGAGCCTGTCGGCGCGGCGCATCGTTTGCTTCCCCAGTGGTTTTCCCGTGCATGCCGTGGCTCCCAGACGGGATCCACTTGCAGATGACATGCATTACGGCTTCAGTCCCTCGCGCTTGCGCTGCGCGGCAACGAACTCCGCGCCAAAGGACAGTTTCTTTGTTGTCGGCGTCTTGGCATCGAGCACGCGCCAGAAGGGAGCGATGTCGCTCAGCGTCATGCCGCGCTCGAGGTCTTCCTTGGCGGCTTCGGCAACCGTGCGCAGATGATAGCCGATGGTGACCGGGCATGTCACTTCGGCACCGTGTTCGACGGCAAGCGCCGTGCGCAACGCACGGACGTCCATCTCGACGCCTTCGGGAATCGAGCGGATGAAGTCATCGACCTGGCGTGCGGTCGGCACCAGCATCGGCTGGCCTTCGATGACATCTCCCACCGTGCGCGGCGTTGGTTTCACGCCGTTGATGCCAGGCGTGTTCAGCTTGTCGTTCCAGCTTTTCATCGATCGTCCTCTCGGCCGGCCCTGCGCATTGTTTCACCATTGCACGCGCCTCCTGACAGCATACTGTCAGGAGGCTTCAGCATATTCCCTGGCGAACAGCGTCCGCATCTGTGCGAAATCGCTGCTTCTTTCCGGATAGAGCGTCTTCAGAAAGGCGAGGGCAAAGGTGCCTGGCGCCGAACCCGGCGCCGACACGATCTTGCCGTCCGCGATCGCGTGCGGCACGTCCTGATAGTTATTGTCACCCGCATAGCCGGCTTCATGACCGTTGATCCAGTCGCGGCCATTGCTGGTATGCCCGGCATCTTCGAACATGCCGGCTCGAGCCAGCGCCAGCGTGCCGGCGCAAATCCCGCCAACGACACCGCCGCGCGTTGCAACGGCGTTGAGCAGTTCGGCGACATCCGGTGGCGCCTTGCCGGCCCACTGGTCGGAACCGATGACTGCGACAGCATCGAGATCGGCATTCTCTTCAACGCCGGCCGAGCGGTCAGGCGTCAGCCGAAAACCGCTGATTCCGGTCACCGGCCTCCCTTCGGGCGTCAGCGACACGGTGCGGGCGCCGAACCATTCAACCGCCGAGGCCGCCAGCAGGCCATACTCCCAGTCGGCAAATCCTTCGATGAAGAGGAAGCCGATTGTCTTCTGTTCGGGCATAAGCTCGCTCCATCCCCGGCGCGCCATAGCTTATTTTGATGCATGTCGTGGCCCCGAAACCGGAGGCCATTTGGGTTACATGCATCGATATCTGGGCATTGGCGCGTCCATGTCCAATATCAACGTCGAAAAATTCGCCTCAATTGCCGGGGGAGCGACGTTCCGCATACATGTCCGGCCAGCCGATATCCTTGCGGATGTCCGCCGGCAGTGCGTTCATGAAACGCTGCGTGCGGATCTCGTTGCGCATGGTGCGAACCTTGCCGACATAGTGCTGCATGCCGCGCAGAATGGTGAAACCGTTCATGGCTATTCTCCTCTCTCTGACTGAAGGCAGTATCGCACACCCCTCCTGACAGCAGTCTGTCAGGAGGATGGCAGGGTTCGCGGCGATAGTTCCGCCCGGCACGGGTCCTCGGTAGGCCATCCTCGAACCGCAGTCACCGACCAGTGCACGGGAGGATGATTGTTCACTTTGTGAGTACTTATCTGGGCGTCGTTGTTCAATCCGCGGCGACGGACTGTCGGGATACAAGGCCTTCAGCGATGGGACCGCAGTTCTGATATGACTGGAGAAAATTCTTCCCCAGAAACAGGGAGACGACCATGAGCCTGCAACTGACAGGAATCCACCATCTGACCGCCATCACCGCCAATGCACCCGGCAATCTTCACTTCTACACGAAGGTGCTGGGCCTGCGGTTGGTCAAGAAGACGGTGAACCAGGACGATACGTCGGCCTACCACCTCTTTTATGCCGACGGTGAGGCGACACCGGGCACGGACCTCACCTTCTTCGACTGGCCGGTTGGCCGCGAACGACGCGGCACCCACAGCATTGCGCGGACCAGCCTCAGGGTCGGCAGCCGGGAGAGCCTTGCCTGGTGGAAGCAGCATCTGGCCGCTGAGAGCATTGAGACAGGAGAGATTGCCGACATCGGCGGCTATCCCGGCCTGGATTTCGAGGATCCTGAAGGCCAGCGTCTGCGGCTGATCAGCGATGGCGGCAAGGGCGGCAGCCACCCCTGGGCGCAAAGCCCGGTACCGGCCGAGCATCAGATCCGGGGGCTCGGGCCGATCGTCATCAGCGTCCCCGACATCACCAATACCGAGGCGGTGCTGACCAGGGTCATGAACATGCGCAAGGTCCGCGACTATGCCTCCCCTGACGGCGAGGGCCAGGTCCACGTCTTCGAAATGGGCGCGGGCGGGCCGGCGGCGGAGCTTCATGTCGCCGTGCAGCCCGGCCTGGCGCCGGCAAGGCAAGGCGCCGGCGCGGTTCACCACGTCGCCTTCAGGGCGCCGGACCAGGAGACGCTGCATCAATGGACCGCCCGTCTGGGCGAATTCCGCCTGCCGTCGAGCGGCGAGGTCGAGCGCTACTACTTCCGCTCGCTCTATTTCCGCGAGCCAAACGGCATCCTGTTCGAGATTGCCACGGACGGGCCGGGCTTCACCGCCGATGAGCCGCTGGAGACGCTGGGCGAAAGCCTGGCCCTGCCGCCGTTCCTCGAACCGAAACGCGCCTCGATCGAGGCCGGCCTCAAGCCGCTGAGGTAACTCAAGACAGACGGGCGAGAGGAGTACTTTGACAGCCGGCCGCCATGCAGGGCAAAAAGCGGCTGTCGAAATTCCTCTCGTTCGTTGTGAGACCATGACTGTCGGCCAGCCGCTTATGCCAGCCACCGCCGCCGACCTGACACGGAGTGATTCGCAGGCGTTGGCCATGTTGGTGCTGGCAGCAGTCTCGGCGTCGCTTGCCTTTTACAATCTCGACTTCCCTTTTGGGATCCAGCCGGACGAGTCGATCAAGGTGGCGTTTGCCGCGGGGCAGCACCACAATTACGCACACCCGCCATTGTTGATCGTATTGGCCCGCTTCGCGGGATGGCTTTCCGGCGCGTCGAACGAACATGACTATTTGCTGGCTGGCCGAAGTGTCAGCGCGTTGGCCTGTGTTGCGGCAAGTATCCTCTTCTACATCGTGTTGCGGCGTTACGCGGATGATATCAATGCCTTCCTGTGGGCCTGCGTTTTCGCGGTCTCGCCAGCCATCGCGGTTCATGCGCATTACTTCAAGGAAGACGCTGTCCTGGTCTTCGCCCTGTGTGTCGGGCTGCATGCGCTCGTGCGGCTGAGGGAGCAGGCCAACTCAGTCAATCTCGTCTATTTCGGATTTGCGCTCGGCCTCGCCGTCTCGGCGAAATACGTGGGCGCCGGCAACAGCCTCGCTCTTTTCATCGTGGCGATCTTCTACTGCCGGCTCGGTCTCAGGCAGACCGCCATCATCGTCGCCGCTGACGCGCTTACCATATTGGCGATCTTCGGCGCGTCGCTGCTGACCGAGGCCGGAAGTGGCCTTTCAACGGTGATCAGAGGCCTTGGCTCGGAACTGATGCATGCTGAAACGGGTCACGACCTCAAGGAGTGGTTCTGGGAGGGCTATGGGCTTATGCATTTCCGCTACCATCTGATCCCCAGCCTCACCAGCCCGACCGCGGCGATCGCGCTTGGGGCGATCGCTTTCGCTATCATCGCCGACCGTAACAGATATGTTGTCGCCTACGCGGGCGGAGCCTTCATCTGGCTCTTCCTGCTCGAACTTTCGCCGCTCAAACTCTTCGGCTCCATGCGTTACATCCTGCCGGTCGTTGTCTACCTTCTGCTGGCTGCGGGCATCGCTTGCTCCAGGGCGATCGGGCTGCGAAGCACGCCGGTGGCAATCGGACTTGGACTTGTTGCGATGGTTGCCAGCGCGCACGCCGGCATGGCCTATGTCGCGAACCTGGACCGGGGAACGGATACACGCTTTGCAGCGATGCGCTTCCTTGAAGAGCGGGAAATCAGGCGTTTCGTGGTGGACTATCCAATGGGAGAGCCGGCACCGGAAACCAGGGACTACAGCAATCTCTCGTCGGCCGATTACCTCGTATCGTTGAAGTTTCAGCGATATCTGCGTGGCGGAGGATTGAGAGCGCAGGATCCGCTAATTTATGAGCTTGCCGGCATGTTCCAATGCCTCGAAGGTCATGTCGTGGTGCAATTTTCGAAGCCATATGGCAACTATGGCTATGTCGCGCCGACGGTTAGGATCTATGATCTGCGCAATGCGCGATCCTGCATCCCCGCAAGCATCGTCCGCTGATGGTATGCGCTGGAACATCTGGCTTCGGCCGGTGATTTATAAGCAGGTTTTGACAGCCGGTCGCGTTGCTGGTCAAAGGCGGCATGACGAAACTTCTCGCCCTTGTCATCGTCGGCTTCATGGTCATCCAGCTGATCAAGCCAATCGGCTGGCCCGGGCTCAGGCGGCGCGCCGATTTCTGGAAGCTGGCGCTTCTCGCCATGGCAGCGATCTCGCTGGCGGCCGTGCTCGGGCATTTGACATAGGCCTTCCCAAGACAAGATCGGTTTCTTGGCTGTCAGCTGGTGAGGACCATGCCGACGAGATGTTCCGCCCAGGCCCGGTAACCCGCCTCCGAGGCATGGAAGCCGTCCGAGGCAAAACCGGCCTCGGGATTGGTGATCGGCAGGCGGGGCGCGGGCAATGCGCCGCGCTCCAGGCACAGCCGCTCGCCCATCCGGTTCATCGCGGTGGCGCGGATTTCGAGGATTTTCCCCAGCAGCGTCGGCATGGCCGGCGCCCGCGTGAACTCCAGAACCGGCGACCACACCACGCGCGCCTCCGGCCATTTGGCGCGCAGCGCGTAGAGCAGGCCGCCGAACTCCTTCTTGAAGCGCGGCACGGAATGAAAATTCTTGGTGTCGTTGGTGCCGATGGCGAGCACGATATGCGTCCACTGATCGGGGGACAGATTGGGCAGGACGTGGTCGCGGATCTGGCCTGACGTCGCTGAATTGAAGCCGGCGGCGCGCCAGCGCACGGCGTGGCCGGTACGTTGCGAGACCAGAACGGCGAGCTGCGCGGCAAGCCCGTCCTCGGAATTGCCTATGCCGACCGAGGCGGCGGAGGAATCGCCCAGCACCAGCAGCGAGACCACCGGTGCCTTGCCTGATATCTCGTGCATGACCGGTCCCTGTGCCGGCAGCATCCGCGAGGTGCGGCGGCGCACACCCAATCCCTGCCAGACATAGACGGGGAAGGCGAGCCAGGTGAGAAGGGCGGGAAAACGCATGGCGATACCGTGGAATGATTTGCGGCAGGCTTAGCGCATGTTTCGGCGGAGGTGAACGCCTTCAGTCGCAGCAGTTCGTCGGAGCCGCCTGCTTGTCCTGATATTCGTCGTGCAGGCGCACCCAGTCCATCAGGCCATGATAGGGGCCATTTTCATTGCGGCCTTTCGGCGTCATATCGAGATAGTCATAGGCGCCGATCTGCGCCTCGCCGCCGCGCGCACGCGACAGGAAGGTGAGGAAGATCTCGCCGCTCTCGTCCTTGTAGAAAACACTGGTGCCGGGAAGCTCCCTCGATGTCCGTGGACGGGTCTCGAAATTGTAGGTGGTGTCGCCGGCGGCTATCTGCTTGTCGGTGAAGGAAACCTGCATGTCGAAGTTGAAGTCCGAGGCATAGGACGACACCCAGTCGAATTTCCAGCCCATGCGCCGCTTGTAGGGCGCAAGCTCGGCCAGCGGCGCCCGCGAGATCACCACCAGGGTTACGTCGTGATGCCTCAAATGCTGATTGGCGCCGTCTATATGATCGGCAAGGAAGGAGCAGCCCTCGCAATGATGCGTGCAGCCCGGCCCGAACATGAAGTGGTAGACGATCAGCTGGCTGTTGGCACCAAACAGGTCGGTCAGTTTCTTCGGCCCCTGTTCAGTCTCGAAGACATAGTCCTTCCTGATCCTCAGCCAGGGCAATCCACGCCGCTCGGCCGCGATGCGCTCGCGAAGCCGGGTCAGTTCCTTCTCGCGGGCCAGATGTGCCTTGTGCGCCTGGAACCAGTCTTCGCGTGAAACGATCTTGTTGCGATGCATGAATCTCTCCCTGTCTGCACCCCAAGGACGTTCGGGATGAGCGCAAACCGACATCGCTCGTTGGTCGAGCATGATCCCTGGACAAGCCGGCTCCCGTTTGTCCGAGAAGACCGGCTCCCGCCTTTTGGATCATGCTCCGGTGCCGAGAGGGAGATAAGGACGGACAGGTTCCATCCCAAGCCCGCGCCTGCCGCAAACAAAAACCCGGGCGCATTGGCCCGGGTTTGAAGGGAGACGGAAGCGCTGTGTTCAGGCGGCCTGTTCGAGGCTCGCCTTCCATTTTCCGAGCGCGGCCAGATAGTTCATGTGAGCGCGATGGGTGAAGGCGGCCTGACCGGCCGCGACATTCGATGCCTTGCCGCTCCAGGCCTTCTGCGGGGCGGCCTGCAGCGCGCGGCCGTAGGAGAAGGTCAGCTTCCACGGATGCGGGCCGATGGCGTTGATGGCGTTGAGGTTGGCGGTCGCTTCCTCGTCCTCCTGGCCGCCGGAAAGGAAGGCGATGCCCGGGACCGCCGCCGGCACCGTCTCGCGGAACAGTTTTATGGTCATCTCGGCGACCTTTTCGGGGCTGTCCACCGTGCCCGACTTCTTGCCCGACAGCACCATGTTGGGCTTCAGGATCGTGCCTTCGAGCACGACGCGCGCCGCGTAGAGCTCGCTGTAGAGCTTAAGCAAAGTCATCTTGCTGATCTCGTAGCACGTTTCGATCGAATGGGCGCCGTCCATCAGCACTTCCGGCTCGACGATCGGCACGATGCCGGCTTCCTGGCAAAGGGCGGCGTAGCGGGCCAGGGCATGGGTGTTGGAGCCGATAGAGGTCGCCGACGGCACGCCCTTGGCGATGTCGATGTCGATCACCGCGCGCCATTTGGCGAAGCGGGCACCGAGCTTGTAATAGTCGGCCAGCCGCTCGCGCAGGCCGTCGAGGCCTTCGGTGATGGTGTCGCCGGGAAAGCCGGCCAGAGGCTTGGCGCCGGCATCGACCTTGATGCCGGGGATGGCGCCTGACGCCTTGATGATGTCGACCAGCGGCGTGCCGTCGGCGGCCTTCTGGCGGATGGTCTCGTCATAGAGGATGACGCCGGAAATGTACTTGGTCATCGCGTCCTTGGCGCGGAACATCATCTCGCGATAGTCGCGGCGGCTGTCGGCGGTCGATTCGACGCCGATGACGTCGAAGCGCTTCTTGATCGTGCCGGAACTTTCATCGGCGGCCAGCAGGCCCTTGCCGTTGGCCACGATCGCGGCGGCAATGTCTTCGAGACGTTCGCTCATCATGCTTCTCCTGAACCGGTTGATCTGCGCCTAACAGAACACTACCGCCAAAGGAATGACGCCGGAAAGCTCGAATCGATTGAAAGTCTCGGGCGCTCTCATTTGCTCCCGGTGAGTTGATCAGGTCGCTTGTCTTGACCGCACTTCCGCCACGCTAGGCATTTCTGCCCTGGCTGAAATGCCTTTGCGCGGTTCATCGTTTCGCGGAAACGCCGAACCACTCAATCTCGCTGCCTTGACGCAACCGCGCAGGGAACCGTTGTACGCTTTCCCTGGATTGCTTACCGCTTCAATACGTCGACACCGGGCAGGGGCTTGCCTTCCATCCATTCCAGGAAAGCGCCGCCGGCGGTCGAGACATAGGTGAAGTCGTCGGCGACACCGGCGTGGTTGAGCGCTGCCACCGTGTCGCCACCACCGGCAACGGAGACCAGCTTGCCGGCCTTGGTGCGCGCGGCAGCGTGTTTTGCCGCGGCAACCGTGGCGTGATCGAACGGCTCGATCTCGAAAGCGCCGAGCGGGCCGTTCCAGACCAGCGTCGCGGCGCGGTCGATCCATTCTCCGATGGTGGTCACGGTCTTGGCGCCGACATCGAGGATCATGCCGTCGGCCGGGACGTCGGAGATGGCGACCGTCTCGCAGGCCGCGCCCGCCTTGAACTCCCTGGCGACGACGCCGTCGACGGGCAGGATGATGGCGCAGCCGGCCTCCGCCGCCTCGATCATGATCTGCTTGGCGGTGGGGGCGAGGTCATGCTCGCACAGCGACTTGCCGACATCGGTGCCACGCGCGGCGAGGAAGGTGTTGGCCATGCCGCCGCCGATCACCAACGCGTTGACCTTCTTCACCAGGTTCATCAACAGGTCGATCTTGGTCGAGACCTTGGCGCCGCCGACGATGGCGACGACCGGGCGCACTGGTTTGCCCAGGCCTTTCTCCAGTGCTTCCAGTTCGGCCTGCATGGTGCGGCCGGCAAAGGCCGGCAACAGACGGGCCAGCCCCTCGGTCGAGGAGTGGGCGCGGTGGGCCGCCGAAAAGGCATCGTTGACGAAGATGTCACCATTGGCGGCGAGCCTTTCGGTGAAGGCCGGGTCGTTCTTTTCCTCGGCCTTGTAGAAGCGGGTGTTTTCGAACAGCAGCACGTCGCCCTTGTTCATGGCCGCGACCGCACTGCCCGCCGTGTCGCCGACGCAATCCGAGGCAAAGCCGACGGGGCGGCCGAGCACCTCTGACGTCGCCCTGGCGATCGGCTCCAGCGAGAATTCGGGCGAGGGACCGTCCTTAGGCCGGCCGAAATGCGCGAGCAGGATGACCTTGGCGCCCTTGCCGGACAATTCGGCGATGGTCGGCGCGACGCGTTCGATGCGGGTGGCATCGGTGACCTTGCCGTCGGCGACGGGAACGTTGAGGTCGACGCGCACCAGCACGCGCTTGCCGCTGATGTTGCCGATATCGTCCAGTGTCTTGAAGGCAGCCATGCTGGTCCCTTTCCTCGGAAAATCGCCGGGACCATACCCCGCATCGGTGACGATGCAAGGCTTTGGCCGCGGCGCGGTGCGAAATTTTGAGGCGGACGGGGATACAGTCCGTGAAGATCGTCCCATGCCGATGGCACAGGGCAAACGATCGCTGTTGTCAGCTTCCGGTCGTTGCCTTTTCTACCGACGGCTCAGGGGCGTCCTCAGGCTCTGCCAGCGCCTGCGTCTCGATCGGTTTGCGCCAGTTGCGGATAAAGGCGCTCAGCCGGTCGCCCATCTCGCCGGCACTGAGGAACACCGGGACCCGCGCCACCGGTGCGGTCGGCTCGAAGGAAAGACCGAGGCCCGTGATCCTGCCCTTGTCGTCGACGTCCCTGACGATCAGCTCGATCGAGCCGATGAGCACGCGGTCGGCATATTCGGCATGGCCGCCGAGCCGCGCCGTGACCAGCGCGCCGACGGTCTGCTTCTGCTCCGCCTCGGTCAGGCCCGGCGCATAGGCGGCCTCCAGCTCGGCGGCGGAGCGCGCCGGGTCGACGGCGAAGGCACCGAAGAAATCGGCATCCTCGGGGTCGACCACGGCACGGCTGGCGAACAGCTTGTCGAGCAGGCGCGGATAGCGGTCCGGCACGAAGATGTAGACCTGGTCGCCGGCGGCGAGCCGGCCCATGTCCTGGAAGCGCATCGAGCGGCCGTCGCGCAACACTAGCGAGGGCCGTGCCCAACGCGGAATACGCTCGCCGCGCGCCACCGGGCTGCCGGGTGCGACGCGATAGGCGAGTAGCTCGTGATGGGCGGAGCCCGGCAGTTCAAGTTCAACCTTGTCCAGCGGCCCCAACCGCGCCGGCACGATGAGGCCTAGGCGGCGGGCCAGGGGACCGACGGTCCAGCCCTGAACGACCAGGGACACCAGCACGATGATGAAGGCGGTGTTGAAGATGATGCGGCCGTTCTCCAGCCCGCCGAGCAGCGGCGTGATGGCAAGCAGGATCGACACGGCGCCGCGCAGGCCGACCCAGGAGACGAAGGCGACTTCGGGTCGCGGCAGGCGGAACGGAATCAGGCAGAGCCAGACCGCGACCGGTCTTGCGACAAACATCAGGAACAGGCCGAGCAGCACCGCCGGCACCATGATCGCCGGAAACTGCGAGGGGGTCGCGAACAGGCCGAGGATCAGGAACATGATGATCTGCGCCAGCCAGGACATGCCGTCCTGGAAGCGCTTGAGGATGGTGACGGCGCGGATGTCGGAATTGCCGGCAATGAGGCCGGCGATATAGACCGCCAGAAAGCCCGAACCGCCGATGGCGCCGGCGGCGGCGAAGACCATCAGCGACAGTGTCAACACGAAGATCGGCAGCAGGCCATGGTCGAGGTTGAGCCGGTCGACGAGACGCACGATGGCAAGGCCACCCAACACGCCGACGATGGCGCCGAGGCCCATATTGACGAGAAAGCCGAGGATCAGGCTGGTGACCAGGACGTTGGCTTCAGGGTTGGCATGGGCCGCGATGACCTCGACCAGGGTGATGGTCAGGAAGATGGCGATCGGGTCGTTGCTGCCGGATTCCACCTCAAGCGTGGAGCGCACGCGTTCGCGCAGATTGATCTCGCCCGCGCGCAGCAGGAAGAACACCGCCGCGGCGTCGGTCGAAGCGACGGCGGCGCCGAGCAGGAAGGATTCCAGCCAGCTCAAATCGAGCAGGTAGTAGGCGGCGGCGCCGAACAGGCCGGTGGTGAGAAGCACGCCGAAGGTTGCCAGCGAGAGCGCCGGGCCCGCCGCCTGCCGCAAGGCGTTGAGCGGCGTGCCGAAGCCGGAATCGAACAAGATGACGGCGAGCGCCAGTGAGCCGGCAAAATAGGCGATACGGGCATTGTCGAATTGGATGCCGAGGCCGTCGGTTCCGGAGGCGAGTCCGATGCACAGAAAGAGCAGCAGGAGGGGGGCGCCGAAGCGGAAGGCGATCAGGCTCGAAAACGCGGCGGCGACAACCAACGCCGTGCCGACCAGCGTGACGAGATAGATCGCATGCTCCATCCGTGATTTGCCCCTCGAATTCCCTGTCTTTCCGATTCAATGGAGAGTGGGGCGAAGGCATGGCCAGTGCAAGGCGGGAGGGTGGTTTTTTGGCCGAAGCCGTCGATTTTCGTCGCTGCTCCGGCAAATGAAAACGCCCGGACAAAGCCGGGCGTTTCAAGTCTCTGGAAGATGGGGCCGCGATCAGGCGATGGTCTTGCCGAAGGCGACGGCGGTGTCGCCCATGCGGTTGGAGAAGCCCCATTCATTGTCGTACCACGACAGCACCGAAACGAAGTTGCCGTCCATCACCTTGGTCTGGTCGAGCGCCATGATCGAGGATCGCGGATCGTGGTTGAAGTCGATCGACACGTTCGGGTGATGAGTGACGCCGAGAATGCCCTTCAACTTGCCGTTGGAAGCGGCGATGACCGCGTCGTTGATTTCCTGGACCGTGGTCGGGCGCTTGGCGATGAACTTGAAGTCGACGACCGAGACGTTCGGGGTCGGCACGCGGATCGAGATGCCGTCGAGCTTGCCCTTGAGATCGGGCAGCACGAGGCCGATCGCCTTGGCGGCGCCGGTCGAGGTCGGGATCTGCGACAGGGCCGCGGCGCGGGCGCGGTAGAGATCCTTGTGCATGGTGTCCAGCGTCGGCTGGTCGCCCGTGTAGGAGTGAATCGTCGTCATCATGCCCTTTTCGATGCCGACCGTCTCGTGCAGCACGGCGGCCAGCGGCGCGAGGCAGTTGGTGGTGCAGGAGGCATTCGAGATGACGATGTGGTCCTTGGTCAGCTTGTCGTGGTTGATACCATAGACGACGGTGAGGTCGGCGCCTTCGGCAGGGGCCGAGACCAGAACGCGCTTGGCGCCGGCGGTCAGGTGCGCGGCGGCCTTGTCGCGGGCGGTGAAGATGCCGGTGCATTCGAGCGCGATGTCGACGCCGAGTTCCTTCCACGGCAGCTGCGTCGGGTCCTTGATGGCGGTGACCTTGAACTTTTCCTTGCCGACCGTGATCTGGTCGCCGGACACCGACACTTCATGCGGGAAGCGGCCGTGCACGCTGTCGTAGCGCAGCAGGTGCGCGTTGGTCTCGACCGGGCCGAGGTCGTTGACGGCAACGACGTCGATGTCCTTGCGGCCGGATTCGTGGATGGCGCGCAGTATATTGCGGCCGATGCGGCCGAATCCGTTGATGGCAACTCTGACGGTCATTTTTCTCTCCCTGGGAGCTGGAGGGCAGACGATGGGTCCGCAGCTTCATAGCGGCGCAAGCGGAAAGAATCCAGCCGCAACGACGCGGATTTAAATCGATTAGGTTAGGCCAGCCCGGCGAAATCGCTTTGCGCGGTTTCGCCGGGTCATTTCTGTTTCGTGCATGTCTTTGCCCCAAGACCGCAATACGGTTTGGGCATATGCACAGGCCTTACTTGGCGTGCAGGCGGGCCTCCGCCGCCTTGGCCGCCGCCTCGGCGGTGATGCCGAAATGCGGGTAGAGCTGCTCGATCGTGCCCGAGGCGCCGAAGCCGGTCATGCCGACGAAGATGCCGTCCGAACCGATGAGATGATCCCAGCCCTGGCGGATGCCGGCCTCGATCGCCATCTTGATCGGCGCGTTGCCGATCGTCTTCTTGCGGTAGTCGTCGCTCTGCTTGTCGAACAGTTCGAAGCAAGGCACCGAGACGACCCGGGTCGGGTGGCCGTGCTTCTCAAGCAAGTCACGGGCGCCAAGAGCGATCTCGACTTCGGAGCCGGTGGCGAAGATGGTCACCGCCGCCTCGCCGCTGGCCGCGGCCAGTTCATAGGCGCCCTGGCTGCTCAGGTTCTTGGCCGAGTGCTCGGTGCGAACCGTCGGCAGGTTCTGGCGAGTCAGCGCCAGGGTCGACGGCGTCTTTTCGGATTCGAGCGCGATCTGCCAGCATTCGGCGGTTTCCACCGCGTCGGCCGGACGGAAGACATTGTGGTTGGGGATGGCGCGCAGGGCCGCCAGATGCTCGACCGGCTGGTGGGTCGGGCCGTCCTCGCCCAGACCAATGGAATCATGGGTCATGACGAAGATCGAGCGGATGCCCATCAGCGAGGAAAGCCGCATCGACGGGCGGGCATAGTCGGAGAAGCACATGAACGTGCCGCCATAGGCGATGAGGCCGCCATGCAGCGTCAGGCCGTTGATCGCGGCCGCCATGCCGTGCTCGCGGATGCCGTAGTGGACATAGCGCTGGCCATAGTCGTCCGGCGTGATATTCTTGGTCTGGCTGGTCTTGGTGTTGTTGGAGCCGGTCAGGTCGGCGGAACCGCCGATGGTTTCCGGTACGGCGCCGTTGATGACTTCCAGCGCCATCTCGGACGATTTGCGGGTGGCGACCTTCGGCTTGTCGGCCGAGAGCTTCTTCTTGTACTCGGCAATGACGGCGTCGAAGTTGGATGGCAGCTTGCCGGCGAGGCGGCGCTCGAACTCGGCCTTCAGCTTCGGCTCGGCCTTGGCGAGGCGGCCTTCCCAGTCGGTGCGCGGCTTGGCGCCGGCCTTGCCGGCCGCGCGCCATGCCTCCAGGATCTCGGCCGGGATCTCGAAGGGCGGCGACTGCCAGTTGAAGAACTTGCGCGCGCCGGCGATCTCGTCGGCGCCGAGCGGCGAGCCGTGCGCCTTGTTGGTGCCGGCCTTGGTCGGAGCGCCGAAGCCGATGGTCGTCTTGCAGGCGATCATCGTCGGCTTGTCGGAATGGCGGGCGGCCTCGATGGCGTAGGCGATCGCTTCCGGATCGGTGCCGTCGATATGGCTCGCATTCCAGCCGGAGGCCTGGAAGCGGGCGACCTGGTCGGTGTTGTCGGCGAGCGAAACCGGACCGTCGATCGAGATGTTGTTGTTGTCCCAGAAGACGATGAGCTTGTTGAGCTTCAGATGCCCGGCAAGCGCGATGGCTTCCTGGGAAACACCTTCCATCAGGCAGCCGTCGCCGGCCAGCACATAGGTGTAGTGGTCGACGAGGTCGTTGCCGAAGGCGGCGTTCATGATGCGCTCGCCAAGCGCGAAGCCGACCGAATTGGCCAGCCCCTGGCCGAGCGGGCCGGTTGTCGTCTCGATGCCGGTGGCATGGCCGTATTCGGGATGGCCGGCGGTCTTGGAGCCCAACTGGCGGAAATGCTTGATCTGGTCGATCGTCATGTCCTCGTAGCCGGTCAGGTAGAGCAGCGAATAGAGCAGCATCGAACCATGGCCGGCCGACAGGATGAAGCGGTCGCGGTCGGCCCAGTGCGGGGCCTTGGGATCGTATTTCAGGAAACGGGTGAACAGCACCGTGGCGATGTCGGCGCAGCCCATGGGCAGGCCGGGATGGCCGGAATTCGCCTTCTCAACGGCGTCCATGGAGAGAAAACGGATCGCATTGGCCATCCGGTCATGTTGTTCACGCGACGTCATGGTTCCTCCAGGGTGGGGGTTTGGGGGCTTGGGAGAGCCCTTGAAAAGGGTGCGCGACACATAGCAGGCGCGGGCTTTTAGTCAACAAATCGGGTGCACATTTGCCGGTCTTGTGATGCCGGCGGCGGGCCTACATTAGCGTTAGCGGGGGACAGTCGCGAGAGCTTTGTTGACGTTGCCTTCACCCGGTGCCTAATGTTTCCGAGATAACGCGTTCTGAACGCGAACGATTCGGTGATGGGCAGGGCACAGGACGAAGCCATGACCGGGGAAAGCACGCTCAAGGAAGTCATCGCCAGGCTGGGCAAGGCCATCGAAGGGCTGGAGAACGCCGTCGCGGCCAAGCTGGAGCACGAGCGCGACTATTCGGAAGCCGAGGCCGAAGTGCAGCGGATGAATGCCGACCGCTCGCGGCTGGCGCAGGAACTCGACAATTCCGAAGCGCGCGCCGAACGGCTGGAAGACGCCAACAAGGAAGTCTCGCGACGGCTGGTGACCGCCATGGAAACCATCCGCGCCGTGTTGGACAGATAGGAGCTGGCCCATGGCACAGGTCACGGTTTCAATCGACGGCAAGCAATACCGCATGGCCTGCGACGAGGGCCAGGAAGAGCACCTGATCGACCTTGCCGAGCGCTTCGACCGTTATGTCTCGCACCTGAAGGACTCGTTCGGCGAGATCGGCGACCAGCGGCTGACGGTCATGGCGGGCATCATGGTGATGGACGAGCTGTCGGAGCTGCAGAAACGCGTCAAGGGTATGGAAAGCGAAGTGCTGACCTTGCGCAAGACGCGCGACGAGGCGTTGACCAAGGCCGACAAGAGCGACAGCGTGCTGACCAACGCGCTCGGCGCGCTGGCGCAGCGCATGGAAGATCTGACGGCGACGCTGGCGATCAACAAGGCCTGAGTTGCCGAAGCCTCGCCCGTGCAACCGGAAGGCTCTTGCGCCGGCACCGTCGGCAGCATGAAAATGCTCATTCCGCCGCCGACAAGAGTTTCATATTATCTTGCAGTCGCGATTTTTGCGCTAAGATGCGGCTGTGCCGGAGGGCGGGCGCCTGGTGGCGGCACGGTTTGCCGCCCGCCGCGCTGAACCGGGGATCAGATCAGCTACAGGGGAATGTGCCATGAGCCTTCGTATCAACGACATCGCGCCGGACTTCACCGCCGAGACCACGCAAGGAGAGATCAAGTTCCATGACTGGATCGGCGACGGCTGGGCGATCCTGTTTAGCCATCCGAAGAACTTCACACCGGTCTGCACGACCGAGCTTGGCACGATGGCGGGGCTGGAAGGCGAGTTCAAGAAGCGCAACGTCAAGATCATCGGCATCTCCGTCGATCCGGTCGCGAGCCACGAAAAGTGGCAGGCCGACATCAAGACGGCGACCGGCCATTCGGTGCACTATCCGCTGATCGGCGACAAGGACCTCAAGGTCGCCAAGCTTTACGACATGCTTCCCGCCGGTGCCGGCGAAACCTCGGAGGGCCGCACGCCCGCCGACAACGCCACGGTGCGCTCGGTCTATGTCATCGGACCGGACAAGAAGATCAAGCTGGTGCTGACCTATCCGATGACCACGGGCCGCAACTTCGACGAGATTCTGCGCGCGGTCGATTCCATGCAGCTCACCGCCAAGCATCAGGTGGCGACGCCGGCCAACTGGAAACAGGGCGAGGACGTCATCATCACCGCCGCCGTCTCCAACGAGGATGCGATCAAGCGCTTCGGCGCCTACGAAACCATCCTGCCCTATCTCAGGAAGACCAAGCAGCCATCCGCCTGAAGCAGGCGCACCGGAACAGTTTTTGGCTTTTCCGCCCTCGCGGGCCACGTCATGCTTGACTGGTCCGCGACGGTGGACAACCATGCTCCCGTTGGGTGCCGGTGGAGAAAATTGTTCCCGCCGGCGATGGGTCGAGGGAGCCGGAAGTGGACGTAACTTTGGCCAGGCCAATGGTCAGGGGCTTCTATGACAAGCCGACCGGGGCCATCCAGTATGTCGTCACCGACCCTGCCACGAAGCGGTGTGCCGTCATCGATCCGGTCCTCGACTTCGACGAGAAATCCGGCGCGACGGGTACGAAGAGCGCGGATGCCTTGCTCGATTTCATCAGGGAAAGCGGGCTGGAGCTGGAATGGATCCTCGACACGCACCCGCATGCCGACCATTTCTCCGCAGCGCACTACCTGAAACAGAAGACCGGAGCACCGATGGCGATCGGCAACAGGATCGTCGACGTCCAGAACCTGTGGAAGGCGATCTACAACTGGCCGGATTTTCCCGCCGACGGCTCGCAGTGGGACAGGCTGTTCGCAGAGGGCCAAACCTTCCGGGTCGGAACCATGCCGGTCAAGGTGCTGTTCTCGCCGGGGCACACGCTGGCCTCGATCACCTATGTGATCGGCGATGCCGCCTTCATCCACGATACGCTGTTCATGCCCGACAGCGGCACGGCGCGGGCCGATTTTCCCGGCGGCAGTGCCGCGCGGCTGTGGCACTCGATCCAGGGCATACTGGCGCTGCCCGACGAGACGCGCGTCTTTGTCGGGCATGATTATCAGGCCGGTGGCCGCGAGCCGTTGTGGGAAAGCACGGTGGCCGCGCAGAAGGCGACCAACATCCATCTCGTTGCAGCGCGCAACGAGGCCGAGTTCGTCGCCCTGCGCGAGGCCCGCGACCGGACATTGCCGATGCCGCGGCTGATCCTGCATGCGCTGCAGGTCAACATGAATGGCGGACGGCTGCCGGAACCGGAAGCCAATGGCCGGCGGTACCTGAAGTTTCCGCTGGATGGGCTTTGAAGGCGCGGCGCCGCACGGTTAGTTCCTCCCCGTCACTATACGGGGAGAAGGTGGCGGCAGCCGGATGAGGGGCGGCGCCAACGTTTATTATGATCACGCCGCTGCTCGTGTGGTGGCAAACCCGCAATCTCGGCGCTGCCCCTCATTGTCCTGCTGGACATTCTCCCCGTATAGTGACGGGGAGAAAGGGCTGTGGGGCCGGTTTCGCCAAATCGCTGGCATCACAAAAAAGGCGGCGCCAGTTTCCTGGCGCCGCCCTTTGTTCATTGCCGAACCCGGTCTTTAAGCCGCCGGCTGGGCCTCGATGGTGCGCAGGGCCTGGGTCTGGCGCTTGGCGGCGGCCTTGACCGCATCCTGCACCTTCTCGAAGGCGCGCACCTCGATCTGGCGCACGCGCTCGCGGCTGATGTCGAACTCGGACGACAGCTCTTCCAGGGTCAGAGGCTCCTCGGCGAGGCGACGCGCCTCGAAGATGCGCCGCTCGCGGTCGTTGAGCACGGCAAGAGCGCCCGACAGCATGCCGCGCCGGTTTTCCAGCTCGTCCTGCTCGATCAGCATCTCTTCCTGGCTTTCGTGGTCGTCGACCAGCCAGTCCTGCCATTCGCCGGATTCGCCTTCCGTCGCACGGATAGGGGCGTTGAGCGAGGCGTCGCCCGACAGGCGGCGGTTCATCGACACCACTTCGGCTTCGGAAACGTTGAGCCGCGTGGCGATCTCTGCGATCTGGTCGGGCTTGAGGTCGCCGTCGTCCAGCGCCTGGATCTTGCCCTTCACCTTGCGCAGGTTGAAGAACAGGCGCTTCTGGTTGGCGGTCGTGCCCATCTTGACCAGGCTCCACGAGCGCAGGATGTATTCCTGTATCGAGGCCTTGATCCACCACATGGCGTAGGTCGCGAGGCGGAAGCCACGTTCGGGTTCGAATTTCTTGACGGCCTGCATCAGGCCGACATTGCCCTCCGAGATCACTTCGCCGATCGGCAGGCCGTAGCCGCGATAGCCCATGGCGATCTTGGCGACGAGCCTCAAATGGCTGGTGACGAGCTTGTGCGCAGCGGAAGTGTCTTCATGCTCGGCATAACGCTTGGCGAGCATGTACTCTTCCTGCGGCTGAAGCATGGGAAAGCGGCGGATTTCTTCCAGGTAGCGGCTGAGGCCGCCTTCGCCGGAAACGATACTGGGTAGTGACTGGGCCATGATAGCGCCCCCTCTCTATTGGAGTGATGCCCCCGAAACGCGGCGGGCATGTGACGCGAACACCAAAAGGCTCGCTCGCGACATCTGATCTTATACAGGAACAAAACCAGAAAAGACAGACATTTGTTCAACACGAAACAGTGTGTCACGTTGAAGTGAACAATGCCAGTCAGGTTTTTTGATGGCTGGTTTCGAGCTCGTTGATGGCAGGTTCAGAGATTACGAAAGCCGCCGACGAGTTCCTCCATGTCCCTCGGTATCGGCGCCTCGAACCTCATCGGTAGATGGGTATCCGGATGGCGAAATGCAAGGAGCCAGGCGTGCAAAGCTTGCCGGGAAAATGCCTTGACCTGACTTTTCAGGGGTTCCGGCAGGCGATTGGCCTTGGTGCGGTAGGCCTGGCCATAGTCAGGATCGCCGATCACCGGGTGGCCGATATGGGCCATATGGACGCGGATCTGGTGGGTGCGGCCCGTCTCCAGCCGGCATTCGACCAGGCTGGCGGTCGCGAACGCCTGTTGGTTCTCGCCGAAACGCTCCTGAACGGCGAAATGGGTGACGGCATGGCGAGCGTCGTCGCGGCCTTCCGGCACCACGGCGCGGCGCACCCGGTCGGCGGCGCGGCCGAGCGGTGCGTCGACTGTTCCGGTCGGCCTTTGCGGGATGCCCCAGACCAGGGCCAGGTAGGCGCGTTCGAGATCGCCGGTCCGGCCATGGTCGGCGAAGGCCTCTGACAGGGCCTTGTGGGCGCGGTCGGTCTTGGCCACCACCATGACGCCGCTGGTCTCCTTGTCGAGACGATGGACGATGCCTGGCCGGCGCACCCCGCCAATGCCGGAAAGGCTGTCGCCGCAATGATGGATCAGCGCGTTGACCAGCGTGCCGGTCCAGTTGCCGGCGCCGGGATGCACGACCAGCCCCGCCGGCTTGTTGATGACGATCAGCGCGTCGTCTTCATAGAGTACGTCGAGGGCGATGTCCTCGCCCTGTGGCGCGGCCGGCTCCGGCTCCGGCATCGCGACCGATACACGTTCGCCTGGTGTCATCTTGCGCTTGGTCTCGTCGACCGGCTTGCCGTCGACCCTGACCGCGCCTTGCCGGATCAGCATCTGCACGCGGCTGCGCGACATATCAGGGCCAAGGCTGGCCGCCAGCCATTGGTCGAGCCGCTGGCCGGCCGCATCTTCGCCCGCTATCAGCGCGGTGGGTGCTGCCTCTGTCAATTGGTCCCCTATCAATTCGGGGGCCTCTTCGTTATGAGCGCTCATCGAAAAACCGTTCCGGAATGTTTTGCCATGGCCCGGCCCGCTGCCGAAGAAGATCAGGAAAAGCCGCTCGATCCCGAGGTCGAAAAGATGCGTGGCAAGCTCGTCCGCTTCATGGCCATCAATCTCGGCCTGCTGTTGCTGGCTCTTATGGTGGTGATCGCGGCGATTGTCTACAAAGCGCGCAAAGCATCTCCCGAGAACCCGCCATCGGTCGGCGATATCCAGGTGCCCGCCGGCGAGCCGTTGAGCGGCGACATCGTGCTGCCGGTCGGCGCCAAGGTGGTGAGCCAGTCGCTGTCCGGCAATCGCATCTCGATCGATGCCGAACTTGCCGACGGCGGCCGCACGATCTTCGTCTATGACATTGGCGAGCGTCGCCTGATCGGCCGTTTCGCTGTTCGCAGCAGATGACAGGCCGCAACCACGAGCAGGCCCAAGCATGAAGGATTTTGCCGAACATCGCCGTGTCGCGACCGTGGCGCTGGTCGTCGCCGATTATGACGAGGCGATCGCCTGGTATGTCGGGCGGCTGGGTTTCCTGCTCACCGAGGATGTCGATCTCGGCGGCGGCAAGCGCTGGGTGACGGTGGCGCCGGCCAACGGGCAAGGCGCCAGGCTGCTGCTGGCCGAGGCGTCCGACGAGGCGCAAAGGCAAAGCATCGGCAACCAGACCGGCGGCCGGGTCTTCCTGTTCCTCGAAACCGATGACTTTGCACGTGACCATGCGACGATGCTGGAGAAGGGGATCGAATTCCGCGAAGCGCCGCGTTTCGAACCCTATGGCACGGTCGCTGTTTTCGCCGATCTCCACGGCAATCTCTGGGACTTGATCGAGCCGAGACGGTAGGTCTGCCGCCGGTTTTCCCTCGATGCGGTAAAGCCGCCGAACCCCAGTTGCTTTTTCCCGGCCGTCAGCCTATATCGCCGGTTCTTGAGCGCGCCCATCGTCTAGCGGTCAGGACACCGCCCTCTCACGGCGGGAACAGGGGTTCGATTCCCCTTGGGCGTACCAACGATTTCCATTGCCGTTGCAGTAGAAGTCATAAACGAACTGCCTCGTTGGCTCGCCACATCAGGGCATAGTTCTGTCCGCAAAATTGATACCGCGCCACGCCGTACACTGTAGGTGGGCGGTAATATCGGCCGCAGTAGCCGTTGACTGCGAAGCGCACTTTTCTCCCATCGCTGGCCGCTCTACGGGCGCCAACAGCTGAAAGTGTGCACATGTGCTTTCGCCCCGCCGAGAAAAGCCGTGGCCGTCACCGAACAGGTTTCCCCAAATGTTCAACTCCCCGAGTTGCCGGGGAGTGGGCCATCCGCCGGGTCCGCTTCTATGGGGGCTCGACTAGCGTTTTCTCGCCACCACCAAGAAATTTTGGGCAAAGCGCTCCGGGATACCGGCTCTCCTGCTTATCGTCTCAATGGGCCCGACCAACATTTCGCAAAGCCTTGGTAGCAGCCATCCGGGCCGCGGCAAGTACCCGTAACCAATGACCTGTTCGACGGCGAAGCCATTGGAAACGAGCATCTGGCGATATGCCTGGACGCTCAGCGTATTGCGCACGACGCGTCCCTGACATCGGTTTAGAAAGCGATAGACCAGCCCCATTGGCGAGGATGCGTTCATGTGGATGTTGGAAACCAGCAACCCGCCCTCGTTCAAATGCTCATGAATAGCCAAAAGTGCGTCTTTCCTAAGAGTGTCTTCAGCGTTCAAGAAGAATCGAAAAGCCGTAACCACGTCGAATCTTCTGGGGAGCGGGGAGACCGTCAGATCGGCTTTCACCAGCGTCACTGTCTCCGGAACCCGCGCGCAAGCAAGCATGGATTGGGACACATCGACCCCAACCACCACGCCAAACAGTGGGCCTGCGACATTTGTAACGCGGCCTGTGCCGCACGCGAAGTCAAGACAGCTGCGGTCCGGCCCGGCAAGTGACTTGAGAATGCTTTCGACGAGAGGTCGTTCGATACGCGACCACAACGCAGCATAGTAGCCGGAACAGAACGTTCTCAAGTAACTGTCGCCGTAGTCAGCGTTCTGATGGCTTGATCGGTAATCGCTATAAGCGCCCCGCTCGGATGGCCGCTCGCCCAACACGTAAACATCGGAACCATCCATCGCGACAATCTCCTTTCTCGGCCCGCGAATAAAGGTCACTCTTCACAATCGATCTTCATGCTTTCACACGACGCAGACCTTACAAATGCGTAAGGAATGAAGGGGTCGTCAGGGGGGCGCTCCTCAAGGATGTGAGGCCGGCAGCCACAGAGAATGGATCAAGCCGGCAACTTGAACGTCACAGAAGCCTTGGGTTGGTGTGCGGCAGCCTGGTACCACGAGCGCGCCGGCTACGCGCAGATAGGCGGCGAGCTATATCCCGCGGAAAGTGGAATTGCCGCACAGTTCATGGCTGCCGATGATGTCCTAAGACTCTTGGATTACACAAGTTATTTTGAACTCACCAATCAGCCGCTCCAGGACAATCGGTCTGCCAGACGCAAGCTGCGCTATAAGCCGAAAGGGCGACGCGCTTTCTGTGCAGCTCCTCAATCTGACCGTTTTCATTGATCAAGCCGCTTTGCGCGAGCACGTCGAGCGCCGGCTATTTTCAAAGGAACATCCAGACGTCAGCGACGTTTGCGCGGATGGCTCTCGTTACCGGGTTCGCATCTGCGGTGGTGGTTCTGTTTGTCGTCCTGCTGCTCACGCACGCAGCCCGAGACCTGCAAAGCTCGCCAATCTATCACAGGATGTGTCGCCGACTGCGCCGAGCCTTTAGCGCTTCTTCGGCTTCGGAGTGATTTTCTCCACCCGAACCTGGTCGCCAACCTCCTTGGCCATATCGAACGCCTTCTGCTTGTCCTTGGTGGTCAGCACGGTCCGCCAGTGCGGCTTCTCGAATACGCTGACGATGTAGGTCGTGACCGGATTGCCGGCCATCTCTGCCCCTGGCGGTTGAAAGCCCGCGCCTCGTGGGAGAACGCGGGCCGATCAGGGCTTTTCAGCCGATCTTCAGCAGGGGAGCCCGCCCTGCCGCAGATGGAAACTGTTAGCGATCTCTAATGTTCAGTCAAGCTTGCGCATCACCGGGCTCTCACTAAAACGTGACCACCTGCTTATATGAGCATCATCTAAATGAATGCGCTGTCGCCAATTCGGCGTCAGGAGAGAGAGGAGACAATCCATGAACTTCAAAACTGTCTGCTTAGGCGCCTTGGCTGCTACCGTGATTGCCGGCTCGGCGTTGGCCGGTATCCTCGACGAGCCAAAGATGATGGCCCCCTTCTTCACTGATAAGACCATGAAGACCATGAAGGCGGATGCCGACATGAAGAAGGTCTGGGCAAAGATGTCGAAGAAGCATCAGACTGCCATGATGAAGGAATGCCAGGACGCGGCGATGAGCAAACCGCATGCTGAGTTCTGCGCCAAGTTGAACGCGCTGGCCGGCAAGGCCTGAGCATCTAGGGCACTGATGGGTGTGGCGAGCCGCGAGGATCGCCATTCCCATCTATTCGGGCATGCCAGGGTCGTAATGCATCTCGTAGATTTTCTTCGTGGGGTTCTCCGTTATTCCCTCAAGTGCCGTCAGTTTTGCCGGCGGTGTCAACCCGGTGGCAGCCATTACCAACTCTGCCAACAGCCAGAAGCCGCTTGGGATGAAAACCAGCACTACTATCGAACTGCGTTCGGATTTCTCTTTCATTTGGCCGTGAAGAACGTCAGCAGAACTTTACCTTTGTCGCCCAGCAAACAGACAAAACGGTCTGGTGTGCCGGTTTTCCCGTTTCGAGCGATATAGGCTTCGCCCAGCACAACCATCTTGACGGGAACGTCCTCAACGCTGGTGTCGGCCTTGCTCATCGCGACACTCTCCATGTCGATCACGAGGTCGCTGATGTCTTTGGACTTTTCCTGAAGCGCCAACAGTCCGGTGGATTTGCACGCTGTGATTGACGGGTCGTCGGTCGTTTGAGCAAGGCAGCCTCCCGTCAGCGCTCCCAGGATAACCGACGACGCAATCATTTTTCTAATCAACATCGGTCCTCCAACGAACAAGCCGTAGGCGCCGGCCTAGAGGCAAAGACGCGCCGAGAGGAAAGCCCTGATCTCGATATTCGTTCCTCCGCGCTGCATAAATGCTGTCTTATGTAGCGCGCACCGACTTTGCGCACGAGGCCGGCAGCCACAGAGAATGGATCAAGCCGGCAACTTGAACGTCACAGAAGCCTTGGGTGGGTGTGCGGCAACCTTGTACCACGAGCGCGCCGGCTATGCGCAGATAGGCGGCGAGCTATATCCCGCGGCTCAATGCAAAGCAAAGGGCTGGTACGACGGCCAGGCCAATTGCCATGGCTACGACAACGACAACACCAAGTCTCTCGGTTCGTCTGACGAGGTCCGCCATCTTATCATCTTCCGACGAAAGGAGGTCCAAGGCCGAGGAGGTATCAGGAGCGGGGGAATTGTTGTCATTCGCGGCCTGACTTCCGCCGTGATGGACAATCGTTCTCTCGACAAAACTCACCGGTTGCCCCGCTTCCAAAAATCTCACGACAGTCACCACTAGGCCACATCCACAACAGGGATTTGCGCGCTCCACCGAGGGGCAACGCAGGTGCGATCCTAACGTGCTTGCCAGGCTCCGGTTGCGGCGCAGGACTTCAGTCGGGTGACTTCCTGGACCTTAGCCTCACAGCGGAACGCATGTGTGCGGGGGCCGTTACTCAGCCGTTGTAAATGGAAAATTGGAGAGGAAAGTCATGGCGGACGGCCCAACTGTTGTAAACTCTGGAGGCGGCGGCACCGCCGTCGCCATTGTTCTCGGAATCATCGCAATTGTTGTCTTGTTGTTCTTCACAGGCGTTATCAATATCCACGGCGGCAATGGGCAGGACATCAACGTAAAGGTTGAAGCGCCCAAGGTTGAGGCTCCGGCGAAGCCAGCAGCACCTGCACCGGCGGCACCAGCTCCGGCACCGCCTGCCAACGGCGGTTAACGCACGGGCTTGTTGTTGAAACCGATTACGCTCGGCGAAATTCTTCGGGAGCTCGGTCCCCTCGATCGAGCTGACAATTAAGAGCCCGTCACTGCCTCCGTGGTGGTGGGCTTTTCGTTCCAGATGCACCGTTGGTGCGTGCGACCGCGCTGGCTGACAATCCCGGCGATCCGAACTGCGAGTGCATCGAGCCCGCCGCTGTAAATACTCGTCAAGACCTGTTCCGCAGCTTCAGCTCTTTGCGCAGTGCAACCGATCAGGTCTCCGCCGCCCAATGTTGCTGGCTTGTTGCGGACGCAGTCCCACACGCCCCATGATCCGTCAGCCTCGATATGGCAATAAAATCTATGCTGGTGATTTTCCATATAGCCCAACCGTTTAACCTGGGTTTTGGGTCCGCGCTATCCATGACAGTGGTTAATGGACCAGCGGCTGTGGCTTCCAAGAAGCCGGAACTGACCAGGCCTGAGAAACTGTAGAGCGTTGTGGCTCAGGTGGCGTGTCCGCCGCCGATCGACACTGAGCCCACATAATCGCCGTGGGCTGGAATCGAGGCCCGCTGGCTCCGGCTGACGCGCCTTTCTCGTTTTGTCGCCATCTTCCGAACTCGAGATCGTTGCTTCTTCTGCAGGCCGACGGCTTATGACGTGACGCCTCGTGCCAGAATACCTGGCCAAGTCGCGCTGATCCACTTTCTGTCCGCAGTAGGGGCACGGGTAGATACGACTGTTTATGGCATCGAGCCACTCACCTTGCGCGACGAAGGCACAAGGATGATGATGACGGCCGCAGGGCTTCCTCGTTCGTATCGATTGAACGGGAGCCCGCGCCGACCTCCAGGGCCCGCCAACTATATGTTGCCTCCATGATCGACCCTTCCAAGCGCCAGGACGGCCATCCCGACGAGACCATCGAACCGGCTTTTCAGGCCATCGAGGCACGCAGGGTTCCCTTGCCCGGCGGCTACCGACAAGGTGTGATCTCCGCGATCACCGTATTGCTCGGATTTTCGCTCCTCTTCCTGCGGTACTGGAATTTCGAAGCCGATGGCGGATGGACGATTGCCTCGATCCTGGCGACGGTCCTTCTCGCGCTGGCCATCGTTCTGCAACTCGTCGCATTGTGGCGTTCGCTGCTGCCACGCGACGACGACGAGCCGGTCTATCGGGTCACGCTGCGCTGGTTCCTTGCCTCGATCATCGCTCTTCTTGCGGGCGTGCTGCTGGCCGGGCTGACCGCCTCGCACGTCTTCAATCTTTGATCGAGGCGGTTCCGGCTGCGCGCCATCCGCTCCTGCGCCCCGAGCTCGTCCCTGGCCGCCTGCATGGGAAAGGCCCGCCGACCGGGAGTCAGGCGGGCCTTGGAGTAGTCGCAAAGGGACTGGCTTCGGACTGCTCGGTGATCCGTAGGATCACCTTCAATATGGTCCTCGGGATGAGTTGGCGCATCGGCCGAATAGATGAAAGAAGCAGCCCTATCCAAATTTCGTGGCGATCCTGCGCTGAGAATAGAGGCGAAGAATAGAAAGGGGCGGACGGCACCCGGACACGCATCCGCGCGGACCTCGTTTGGCCAGTGGATTGGCAAATTTCGGAGGGTCCGAAGGCTCAAAGCCTCCAATCCACCCAATTTAAGTCAGGCTGCGGCGCTTGAAGGCGCAGCAATCTCTGTTACTTGCGGTGCCGGGGGTAGCATCCGCGGCAGTGCGGATTTTGGGTCGGGTAGAGTTGGAATGGCGTCACTGAAGATGATTTGCCCGCATTGCCACGGCGGCGGCAAGGTTTTCGATTGCTCCCGATGGAGCGTATCGAAAGGGCATTGCTGCCCGCAAGGGACGCATCAGACCAGTTGCCCAGGAAAGACCCTTATCTGCACCGAGTGTGGCGGTGTGGGGATGCTTGCGGAAGCCGAGCTCAGGGCCGTCGCCTAGTCGTTGCTTCGGCCGCCACGATGCGGACGGCTTTCGCGTCGCGATCGTGCCGCCATCCCTTGAAGAGATTCCGCAGGCTTTCGCGGCCCAGAGCGACTTCGCCCTTCGTGCAACGATAGGACGTGCCGCTTCTGGCGCCGCGTCACCGATTGCATTAGCATCACCTCATGGATTTCGAGGCACGGCTGAAGCGCTGCGCGGAATGCAGGGTGCCAGGCAGATCCTGACGGGCAATCGATGCCGCGGGGAGAAGGCCAATGCAGAAACTGCAATCGCAGGGCGTTCACCACATCACGCTGGTCGGCGCAGGGCGCCAGACCTCGATCGATTTCTGGGAAGGCGTGCTCGGCATGCCGTTCATCTTCGAGCAGCCCAACCTCGACAAGGCCAGCGAAAGCCATCTCTATTTCGATCCCGGCGACGGCCGGCTCATCACCGTCTTCACCGATGAGAGCCGCACGCCGGTCAAGCGCCGCACGCCGACCGATCCGGGCTGCGTGCATCATATCGCGTTCGCGGTGTCGCGCGTCACCTTCCTGCAGGCGGTCGCCAGGCTCGACGAGCGCGGCATCAAGCACAGCGGCGTCAAGGATCGAGGCTTCATGGATTCGATCTACTTCGAGGATCCGCTCGGCCTGCTGATCGAACTCGCTTCCTACCGCTTCGAGCCGCCGGCGGGTTTCACCCATGCCGAGGTGCTGATGCAGGCACACAGGCTGCGCGTCGCGCGTGGCGACTACAACATCGCCGAAGTGCATCTTGCCGACGCGATCCAGGCGCTTGTCGAAAGCTCCCGCGCGACCTTGTCGGACGCCCGGACGCCGAAGAATCCATACTGACGGCCAACAAAACAGAGGGAGGACAACAATGGCAAAGACAAAGACAGTGACCAAGAGCGTGAAGAAACCGGCTGCCAAGGTAAAGCCGAAAGCCGCCGCCAAGCCTGCCGCACAAGCAGTCGCGAAGCCGGCGGTGAAGGCAGCGGCAAAGGCCGCGCCGAAAGCGGCGGCAAAACCGGCAGCCAAGAAGCCGGTGCCGAAGACCGCGAAGGCCAAGGCGGCGAAAAAGCCGGCGCTGAAGCTCAGCATGCTGAAGCCGAGCGTCAACAACATGACGGTGCGGGTATTTGCGCGCGCGGCAGGGTTCGATGCCGCCGAGACGGACGCCTGGGGTCACACGCGCTCGCCCGAATACATGGCCCGCAATCCGGCGCACCTGACGCCGATGATCGAGGACAAGGGGCTGCCCAGAGGCGTGCTTTGGGAAAGCTGCGCCATCATGCAGTATCTGGCAAACAAGTATGGGCTGGAGAAATTCTATCCCAAGGCGCCGGCCAGGCGGGCGATGATCGACAGCGCCATGTTCTACCTGATCGGCACACTCTACCCCTATGTGGCGCGCGCCACATATCCGGCGCTGGGGTTCCCGCAATATGCCGGCGAGGTCGGCCACAGCGATGCCCATCCCGACAGGAAGTCCGAGGCGCAGAAGGCCGCAATGGCGGCGATCGCCGAGCCGCTGGAGGTTTTCCATAGCTTCTTCAGGGACGGCAAGCCGTTCATCGGCGGCCAGAACCCGTCGATCGCCGACATCCGGCTGGCGGCGACGCTAGAGTTCCTGGCGGTCGTCGACTACGCGCTGCCGCAATGGGCCACCGAATATATGGCGGCAATCGAGAAGAAGCTCGGCAAGGCCTACGCCGAGCCGGCCGGCGACGTGCGTGGCTACATCGCCTATGTGAGATCGCAGGCGAAGGCCTGACGTTAACGATTCGTTAACCAAAGCCCTATCTACTGTCAGGAATTCGCCGCGCGACCACGGATGTACTGGCGCAATATCGGTGAAAGGAAAGGTCGGCTCCGTGCCGGCCTTTTTGCTTTTCCGAGCCCATGCCTGGACATCGCGCGACGGTAATCAGACAAGCCGGGAGCATAAACTTTTCGCGTCGGGATATTGTCATCGTCGACGTTGGCTCTAACATCCCCCTTAGCGAATCCGGCCTGGAATGCCGGCCTGGAGTGAGATGAGGGTTTGCGATGAAATGCATCGCGGCAATGCTGATGATCGCCGGTGGGATGCTCGCCGGGACGCTTCTCCCATCGCGGGCCACGACGCTCAACACAATGGATGATGTCGGGGCCGCGATCCAAGCGTGCTGGACGCCGCCGGCGGACGCGGGGAATTCCATCGTCACCCTGAGCTTCAGCTTCAAGCGCGACGGCTCGCTGATCGGTCCGCCACGGCCGACCGCCGCGAAGGTCGCCGGCGATGACAGGGCGCGGAAGGCGTTTATCGAAGCGGCTATTGCCGCCGTCAAGAATTGCACGCCTCTGACTTTTTCACCGGCTTTGGCGCAGGGCATTGGCGGCAACGTCTTCACGTTGCAGCTGACTTCTCCGAAGTAATAGCAGTTCCCGCCGACCTCAGCGGGAAGTGAGAGGTAGCGGGAAATGGCGCACCTGGATTCGTAACCCTCGTCAGTGCCGAGGAAATGCTTCAAAAATCAGATCGACTATCAGGGCTTCACCCCGCCACTCAGGTTCTTCCAAACCAACGGCTCAGTGGCTCAGGCGCCGTACCTTGGCATGCCGGGCCAAATCTGGTGTTTCGAAGACGTAGTCGCTCCAGGCCGATTCCGGAATTTGTCCAGCCAGATAGCATTCCAGCAACAGATTTTGCTCGGGATTGAGCGGTCGCGGCGCGCGCTCGTGATCCAGCCCGAGCGAATGGAAAAGGTTCCTTGTCAGTTCCGATACCGTGAAGTGGATCGACATCCGCGTTCTCCTTTGGCCATCAACGCCGCAGTCAGGCAAAGGTTTCAGCCCCATGCACCGGTAACGCCGGATTGATCGTTCGCCGGCAGGTCACGACAGCCGCCGGTCTGGTCGCATTGTCTTCCGGTTCGTCTCAATCTTGAAATAAAAAAGTAATACCGAATTTACAGGAGCCCTTCTACCACAATAGATAAAAGTCTATTTGGAACGGAAAGTCATTCATATTAGGTGTAGCTCATTTAGTTGAAGATTACTCAAGTAGAAATAGTGCCTTCCCACGTCGTCAGCAACAGGGACAGTGTCGTCGCGATGATCCGTTTCTGGCTTCTCATGATGGTCGCGCTGGTGACGGTGGCCGCCTTTGCACTCGGCACGACGTCTTCCCATGCGGATAGTTGCAGCGCGATCAGAAGCCAGTTGCTTTCCGGGGGCCGCGGCGGGGGCGTGAGCCCCGAACTGGCGCAACTGCGCCGCCAGCTTGCGGCGATCCAGGGCCTGGAGAGGCAGCGCAGGTGCACGGCGCAAAGTGCCACGGGCGGCTTCTTCAACGCTTGCGCCGACCTTGCCAGAAACCGGACAGAGGTGCAGCGCCAGATGGCTGCCGCGTCCAATTCCGGCCGCGACATATCGGGCCTGCAGGCTCGGTTCGCGGCGCTCGGCTGCACGTCCGGGGCGAAGGAGCAGCGCTCGGCACCGAAGACCCAATCCGCAACGGGTGGAGCAACCTATGCCGGCAATGCGATGCTGTTTTGCGTGCGGCTGTCGGACGGATATTTCTTCCCGGCGCCAAAGTCACAATTCGCCGGCAGCGGCGATCTCAAGGGAATGGCCGATCAGTGCCGTTATATCTGCGATGACCCGGCCGTCGATCTCTACACGTTGAGCGATGCCAGTCTGGAAACCGAAAAGATGGTCGCGCTCGATACGCGCAAGCCCTACACCGAACTGCCATCGGCTTTCCGCTATCGGGACGATGCAAATTTCAAGGCCTGTGACGTCAAACGTTATTATCAGCGGGTTGCCGAACTCAGGGCAAGGACGGTGACGCCGACAGACATGTCCAATGCCATCATTCCCCTGCCTCAGCCGAAGCCGGACCTAGGCAGCGTCGCGGCAATCCCGCAATCCGGCGCCGAAGCCCCGGGTGTTGTCCAATTGCAGTCGATCGAGGCCGGCAAGCGGACGGTGCGCGTGGTCGGCCCGGCCTTTTTCCCGGCGGAATAAACCGCGTCCTTCATCCCGTTTCGCGGATACAGATTGCAGCGGGTTGTCGGTGCGGCAGCAAAGCTGGAACGGAAGGGGCGCTCACGGCGTTTTGATCGACATCAGCCAGGAGAGACGCCATGGCCACGTTCCGGGAAATGCGGGTGCAGGAAATCGTCGAGGACGAATCCCTGTCCACCGAACAGAAGATCGCCGAGTTGCGTGAGATCGAATCCGAGGCCCGTGGGCTGCAACGGGCAGCTTCGGAGAGCTCGATGGGTGATGATGACGGTTGGCAGGACGATTTGCGCCAGGTTCGGTTCGCGCTCGACAAGCTCGGCGCAAAGGAGCCGAAGAAGGGCGCGGCATCGCTGTAGGGCCTGTCCGCGACTTCGGTTTGTACTTCCAGGGATCAGTCGCAGACCATGCGGACTCGCTGACCAGGTGCGCTTACGTTCCTGCACGCCAGTTGTTTTTCCGGCTCCGACGACGCGGGCGACGGCGGTGAAAGCCTCGTCTGGTGTCGTCTCCGTACGGCAGGTTTCGAAATCCTGCGTTCGGAAAATTGACCGGGGGGCTGCGGCGGCACCGGAAAGGCGCCATTGTCGACCTGCGGCGCGTAATCGACATTGGGGGGCGGCCGTTCCCAGAAGCGCCTGGCGTCGAGCGGCCGCGGGATGATGACCGTGCCGTCATAGCTGCGCGAACAGCCACTGCCGAGAAGCAGTGTCACGCCCAGCAAGAAAGGCCCTATCCGTGCGTACATTAGCAACACCCCTGTATGAGCTTATAACGCGGCCTTGGTCCGCACGACAACCGGGCGGAATAACGCAGGCGGAGCGTGCCGGTCGTGCCGTTAAGGTTAGCGGATCGTTAATGCTTCTCGGGCACATTCCGCCGACGAACCGCGGAGGGAGGGTTCGACCTTGATTTTCGGGGTGGGGACAGCATGGCGGAAGCGGACGAAGCAATCGGTGCGCGCGGCAAGCGTGGGTCCGGCAAGGCGGTGCATCGCGATGACGCGCCAGCGTGCGCGGACATGGATTCGGCCGACGCGCTTCGCCAACTGGTCGAGGCAGGCTCGGACTGGATCTGGGAAACCGACGCCGAGCTGCGATTCTCCTGGCTTTCACCCACCTATCAGGCGGCCACCGGCATCGATCCGGCTGATGTGCTCGGCCGGTTCCGCTTCGATTTCCTGAACCAGGTCCTGAAAGGCAAGCGCAGCGCGGCGGCGCATCTGGAGGATCTGGAGGCACACCGGCCTTTCCGCGACTTCGTCTATGAACTGAAGGGCGGCCGCGCCGGCTGTCGCTGGGTGCTGACTTCAGGCTTCCCACGGTTCGACAGCGAAGGAAAATTTGCCGGCTATCGCGGCATAGGCCGCAATGTGACCGCACTGGCCAGCGCTTTCGAAGACATCGCGTTCGAAGACATGGAGCCGAGGCAGGAACCGCCGGTCGGCGGCGACACCGCCGGGCACCTTGCCGATCTCGAGCGGACGATGGACGCCATGCGCATGGGGATCGTGCTTCTCGACGCGAAGCTCGACACGCTGATCATCAACAAGGCCTATCGTGACATCTCCAAAATGTCGGAAGGCGATGTGGCCGTCGGCGCACCCTTCAGCCTGTTGATGGAGATCAATCGGCGCAATGGTATTTATGGCGACATCGCCCAGCCGGATTGGGAGCGCTATCTCGCCAGCCGGCTGGATGAGATCCGTGCCGGCAGCGTTTCGGCACGCCAGTTCCGCCATGCCGACGGCAAGACGATGCTGTTTTCCATCACCGCCTTGTCGGGTGGCAAGCGACTGCTGACCTATTACGACGTCACCGAGCTGAAGCTGCGCGACGCCGAGCTCGCCGATGCTCTGGAAAAGGCGCGGCTCGCGGAGGCGGTGATCAACGCCGTCGAGGATCCGATTTTCGTCAAGGACGATCATCTCCGGTTCGTCTTCGTCAACGAGGCGTTCGCGAACCTGTTCGGCCAGACGCCGCAAGCCATGCTTGGCAGACCGGGTGGCGATTTCCTCGGGCCGACCCAGGCCGCGCTCTTCGAACGCAGCGAACGGGAAGTCCTGTCGACGGGACAAATCTACGAAGTCGAAGAGAATTTCGACGACGAAGGCGCCGCTCGTTCGCGCATTGTCAGGAAAAACCGCGTCCGCATGGCAAGCGGCCGTGACTATGTCGCCGGCTTCCTCTTCGACATTTCCGACATGAAGCGGCGCGAGATCGAGGCGCAAGATGCGCGCAAGCATCTCGCCAGCGTGCTGGAATCGCTGCCGGCGGGCGTGATCATCTACGATCGCGACGACAAGTTCGTCTTCGCCAACCACAAGCTGCAGGATACGCTGCCGGCGCTGAAACCTTTCTGGCAGCCCGGCCGGAATTTTCGCGAGGCGTTGGAATTCGGCCACTCAGTCGGCTATTTCCGCTCGAGCGGCGATAGCGGGATCGACAGGCTTTACGAACCCGATCCCGAACGCTGGCTCGACAGCATATTGGCGCGCTATCGGCTGCCAAATTCTTCCTACGAGCGCCTCAATGCCGATGGACGCTGGTATCAGGTCTACGACATGCGCACCGATGACGGCACGTTCATCGGCGTGCGCGTCGACATCACCGATATCAAGAGCCGCGAAGCGGCCTTGCGCGACTCAATGCGCCAGATCGACCTGTTCCGGCACGTCATGGATGAGTTGCCGGTGGCCGCCTTCATCAAGGCGCAGGACCTGAGCATCGAATTCGTCAACAAGGCCTGGTGCGCGATCACGGGCCTCGCCAAGGAAGATGTCATCGGCCGGACCGACCGCCAGCTGTTTGGCGCCGCGGAAGCGGAAGGCTACAGCCATGACGACACCGATGTCGTGGCGACCGGCGCCGTGCGCGAGGTCGAGGAACCCGTCACCCATCGCGACGGCACGGTGCGGCAATTGATGACGCGCAAGAGCCGCCTGGTGGCGACGGACGGATCGGTGCATCTGGTCGGCTCCAGCACCGACATCACCGACGTCAAGGCGCGCGAGCGGGCTCTGGAAGAGAGCATGCGCGAAAACGAGGTGTTCCGCAGCCTGATCGACAATGTGCCGGTGTCGATCTACGCCAAGCGCTCCGACCTCAGGCAGTTCTATGTCAACAAGGGCTGGTGCGACCTCACCGGCTTCAGCAAGCAAGAGGCGATCGGCAAGACCGATGTCGAGATCTTCGGCCCTGATGGCGAGGCCTTCGTGGCCGGCGATCTGGCCGTGCTGCGCACCGGCGAAACCCAGGAGATCGAGGAGAGCGTGACGCTCCCCGACGGCAGCGTGCGCCACCAGTTCGCGCGCAAGGGCGCGATGATCGCGTCGGACGGTTCGCTCTACTTGATCGGATCGACCACCGACATCACGGAGCTGAAGATGCGCGAGGCGGAGCTCAGCGAGGCGCGCCAGCGCGCCGTGCTCGCCGACCGCGCCAAGTCGGAATTCCTCGCCAATATGAGCCATGAAATCCGCACACCGATGAACGGTGTGCTGGGCATGGCGGAACTGCTGGCCAAGTCCAATCTCGATCCGAAGCAGAAGACGTTCACCGACATCATCGTCAAGTCGGGCAACGCGCTCTTGACCATCATCAACGACATCCTGGATTTCTCCAAGATCGATGCCGGCCAGATGGTGCTCGATCCGGCGCCCTTCAACCTCGCCGAGGCGATAGAGGATGTGGCGACGCTGGTGTCGACGCGTGCCAAGGAAAAGGACCTCGAGCTCATCGTGCGCGTCGAGCCAGGGCTCGAAAACCTGTTTATCGGCGACGTTGGCCGCATCAGGCAGATCGTCACCAACCTGCTCGGCAACGCGGTGAAATTCACCGATGAAGGCCATGTGCTGGTCGACGTGACCGGCGAGAGGGTCCCGACCGGAACCAGGCTGACGATCTCGGTCACCGACACCGGGATCGGCATCCCCGAGGAAAAACTGAAGCTGGTCTTCGAAAAATTCAGCCAGGTCGACACCTCCTCGACGAGGCGGCACGAGGGCACCGGGCTTGGCCTTGCCATCACCTCACGGCTGGTCGAACTGATGGGCGGCGAGATCGGCGTCGAGAGCGCCGAGGGCAAGGGCTCGACCTTCTGGTTCACCGTGACGCTGCCCAGGGCCGGACAGCAGAACGGGCAGCGCATAATGCCGGTGGACGTGACGGGCGCACGGGTGCTGATCGTTGACGACAATGCCGTCAACCGGGCCATCCTGACCGAGCAGATGGTCTCGTGGACATTCGATTCCTGCGCGGCCGAAAGCGGCGCCGAGGGCCTCAAGGTGCTGATCGCGGCCGCCGCCTACGGCGTGCCCGTGGACTGCGTCGTGCTCGACTACCAGATGCCTGGGATGAGCGGCGCCGAAATGGCGCGCATCGTGCGCAACACCGAAGGTCTCGCCGACACGCCGATCATCATGCTGACCTCGGTCGACCAGTCGCTCGCCAACACCAGCTACCGCGATCTCGGCATCGACGCCCAGCTGATCAAGCCGGCGCGTTCCTCGGTGCTCCTGGAGACACTGGTCGCGACCATACAGCGCCATCGCCACGCCACGGATGGCCACGCCGCCCAGCCGCTCGCGGGCGAGGGGCCTGACGCTTCTCCGCCGCTGGCATTGTCCGAACAACGTGCGCAATTGCAGCCGCCACCGATTCGCCCCAGGCCGCCTGCCACAGGTGGTGGCGGACACAGGCTGGACATCCTCGTGGCCGAGGACAACGAGGTGAACCAGATGGTCTTCACCCAGATCCTTGGCGAAACCGGCTATGGTTTCGAGATCGTCGGCAATGGCCGCAAGGCGCTCGACGCCTTCGGCAAGCTCAATCCGTGCATGATCCTGATGGACGTCTCGATGCCGGAGATGAGCGGGCTCGAGGCGACCGCCGCGATCCGCCGGCTGGAGCACGAAACCGGCACGCATGTCCCGATCGTCGGTGTCACCGCGCATGCGCTCAAGGGCGATCGCGAGCGGTGCCTGGAGGCCGGAATGGACGACTATCTGCCCAAGCCGATCAGCCCCAGGGCCCTGCTGGAGAAGGTCGAGCGCTGGATCGGCGCCGGCCGCCAGGTCCAGCGCAGCGCGGGATAGCATCGCGTTGCCTGGTGCCAGGGATGTGAGAGGCAAGCCAAGGGAATCAATCGTGGATTTGCTGCCATGCCCGCGTGCAATGACTATGGTGCGATCGCACCATATCAAAGTCGGCACCCAGCCGAGACAATAGCAAAATCGAATTCCGCCCTTGCAGTTACGGGCGGGAGCAGCGACCGCCGGCAAAGAAGCAGCGTCAACCTACCCCAACGGACCTGTTTTTGGCGATGGCCCGGCCACGACACGCTCTGGCCTTGAGCAACGCACTCCCGCCCGGATTTTCTTCCCTTGATAAAGCCCCGTCGAATCCGGCGGCGGCTCCGGCTCGCGGGCGGCCCAAGCCCCTGATTCCGAGAGCAAACTCGGATCGGGCCGCGACCGCCCGATGCCACCGCCCTTGCCAGTGCTTGTGACGCGTTACCGGGCTGACACGAAACTGTCATGCGACTGTTATAATCGAAGGCTATTGGCCTCAGCGGGCGCCGGTTAGGAATGGCGCCGAGAGACCATCTTCCGAACAGGAGCAGGCCACATGAGACATTTCATCCGCTCGGCGGCCGTTGCGATTGCAATGGCTACGGCGTCTACCTTCACCCTTTCCGCGGCAATGGCAGCTGACCTTTCCGGCGCCGGCTCGACATTCATCTACCCGGTGTTCGCCAAGTGGGCCGACACCTACAAGAAGGACACCGGCATCGGCCTCAACTACCAGTCGATCGGTTCAGGCGGCGGCATCAAGCAGGTCATCGCCAAGACCGTGACCTTCGGCGCCACCGACAAGCCGATGTCCGACGCCGACCTGGAAAAGAACGGCCTCGTGCAGTTCCCGATGGTGATGGGCGGCATCGTGCCGATCGTCAACCTCACCGGCGTCAAGCCGGGCGAACTCGTCCTCGACGGCAAGACGCTGGCCCAGATCTATCTCGGCGCCATCACCACCTGGGACGACGCCGCGATCAAGGCTCTGAACCCCACCCTCACCTTGCCGTCGACCGCCATCGCCGTCGTGCATCGTTCGGACGGTTCGGGCACCACCTTCAACTTCACCGACTATCTGGTGAAGCTCTCGCCCGACTGGAAGGACAAGGTTGGTTCGGACACCGCCGTCGAATGGCCGACGGGTGTCGGCGCCAAGGGCAGCGAAGGCGTTGCCAACACCGTCAAGCAGACGGATGGCGGCATCGGTTACGTCGAATACGCCTACGCCAAGCAGAACAACCTGTCCTACTCCAAGCTGGTGAACGCTGCCGGCAAGGTTGTCGAGCCGTCGCTCGAATCCTTCGGCGCCGCCGCTTCGAATGCCGACTTCAAGACTGCCAAGAACTTCAACGTCATCATCACCAACGAGCCCGGCGACACCACCTGGCCGATCGCCGCCTCCACCTGGGTTCTGATCCACAAGGCCCCGGACGATGCCGCCGCCACCGGCGAAGCCCTGAAGTTCTTTGCCTGGGCCTACAAGGACGGCAAGGAAACCGCCAAGGCGCTCGACTATGTCTCGATCCCCGACAGCGTCGTCGATCTGATCAAGGCTTCGTGGAAGGCCGACATCCAGGCCGGCGGCAAGCCCGTCTACGCCGGCGAGTAACATCTTCCAAAGGAGCGCCGCGACCGTGGCGCTCCTTTCCCTTCAATCCGAAAGAGCCGAGCTTGACATGAGCGCTGTCCAGGAAGCCTTGCCAGCCGTCAGAGGTTCCCGCGATGCCACCGTTCGACGGTTCGCGCTGACCGACTCAATCTTCCACGCGACAACCCGCGCCGCCGCGATATTGGTGCTGGTGCTGCTTGGGGGCGTCGCGATCTCGCTGTTTGCCGGTTCCTGGCAAGCCCTGTCGACTTTCGGCTTTTCCTTCCTGACCAGCGAAAGCTGGAACCCGGTGACGGAGAAGTTCGGTGCGTTGGCCCCGATCTACGGCACCATCATCACCTCGGCAATCGCCATCCTGATCGCCGTGCCGCTTGGCATCGGCATCGCCATCTTCCTCACCGAGCTCTGCCCGCGCCCGCTGCGGCGCCCGATCGGCATGGCGGTGGAATTGCTGGCCGGCATCCCTTCGATCATCTACGGTATCTGGGGCCTGTTCGTGCTGGCACCGTTCCTGCAGACGACGGTGCAGCCTTTCATTATCAGCGTGTTCCACGGTATTCCGGGCCTGAACGGCCTGTTCGCCGGCCCTCCTTATGGCATCGGCCTGCTGACCTCGGCGATGATCCTGGCCATCATGATCCTGCCTTTCATCACCTCGATCACCAAGGACGTGTTCGATACGGTGCCATCGGTGCTGAAGGAATCGGCCTATGGGATCGGCTGCACGACCTGGGAGGTCACGCGCCGGGTCGTCATTCCCTACACGCGCATAGGCATCATGGGCGGCGTCATGCTCGCTCTCGGCCGCGCGCTTGGTGAAACAATGGCGGTGACCTTCGTCATCGGCAACGCCCATCGCATCAGCACGTCGCTGTTCGCACCGGCAACGACCATCTCGGCGACCATCGCCAACGAATTCACCGAAGCCGTCGGCGATCTCTACACCTCCTCGCTGGTCGCGCTCGGCCTGATCCTGTTCGTTATCACCTTCCTGATCCTTGCCATCGCACGCTACATGCTGATGCGCATCGATGCCCGCACGGGAGCCTGACCGATGTCGACAGCCGCGTCGCTTCACCAAAGCCGCAAGCGCAAGAATGGCGTGATGATGACGCTGTGCGTCATCGCCGCCGGCATCGGCCTTGCCTGGCTGGCGCTGATCCTCGGCGCACTGCTCTACAAGGGCCTGTCGGGGGTCTCGCTGTCGGTGTTCACCGAAATGACCCCGCCGCCCGGTGACGCCGGCGGCCTGCTCAACGCTATCTACGGCAGCATCGTGATGACCATCATCGGCATCATCGTCGGCACGCCGATCGGCGTGCTGGCCGGCACCTACATGGCTGAATACGGCCGCTTCTCGAAGCTCACCACCGTGGTGCGCTTCATCAACGACATTCTTCTGTCGGCGCCATCGATCATCATCGGTCTGTTCGTCTACGAGCTGATGGTGCGGCCGATGGGGCATTTCTCGGCGATCGCCGGTGCCGTCGCGCTGGCCATCCTGGTCATCCCGGTCGTCGTGCGCACCACCGAGGACATGCTCAATCTGGTGCCGAACGCGTTGCGCGAAGCCGGCACCGCGATCGGCGCGCCGCGCTGGGTGGTCATCCGTTCGGTTGCCTATCGCGCGGCACTTTCGGGCATCGTCACCGGCATATTGCTGGCCATTGCCCGCATCTCCGGCGAGACCGCACCCCTTCTTTTCACGGCGCTGAACAACCAGTTCTGGTCCAGCAATCTCAACGCGCCGATGGCCAGCCTGCCAGTCACCATCTTCCAGTTCGCTCTCAGCCCCTACGAGGAATGGCAGCAGCTGGCCTGGACCGGCGCACTCATAATCACATTGACGGTTCTCGCGCTCAGCATCTTTGCGCGCAGCCTGACAGGACGCAGAGAGGACAAATGAGCCAGATGTTGTCTCCAGACATGACGATCGCCGCCGAGGCGGCGGCCAAGGCCAAGATCGAGGTCAAGAACCTCAACTTCTACTACGGCCAGTCGAAGGCGCTGAAGGATATCACGCTGTCGCTGCCCGAGCGCAGCGTCACCGCCTTCATCGGCCCTTCCGGCTGCGGAAAGTCGACGCTGCTGCGCGTCTTCAACCGCATCTACGAGCTCTACCCCAAGCAGACCGCCGAGGGCCAGGTGCTGCTCGACGGCCAGAACGTTCTCGACCGCTCGCAGGACCTCAACCTTTTGCGCACCAAGATCGGCATGGTGTTCCAGAAGCCGACGCCGTTCCCGATGTCGATTTATGAGAACATCGCCTTCGGCGTCAGGCTCTATGAGAAGATCAGCCAGGCCGAGATGGACGGCCGTGTCGAGCAGGCGCTGAAGCGCGCAGCCCTGTGGACGGAGGTCAAGGACAAGCTCAATGCCAGCGGCCTCAGCCTGTCGGGCGGCCAGCAGCAGCGGCTGTGCATCGCCCGCACGGTGGCGGTGAAGCCGGAGGTCATCCTGCTCGACGAGCCGGCCTCCGCGCTCGATCCGCTGTCGACCGCCAAGATCGAGGAACTGATCGACGAGCTGCAAGCCGACTACACGATCGTCATCGTCACCCACAACATGCAGCAGGCGGCGCGCGTCTCGAAGCAGACCGCCTTCATGTATCTGGGCGAACTGGTCGAATTCGACCGTACCGAGAAGATCTTCACGTCGCCCCGCGAAAAACGCACGCAAGACTACATCACCGGCCGCTTCGGCTGATCGCACGCATTACGAGGACCAGGATCATGGCCGAACACACAGTCGCAGCCTTCGACGAGGATCTCGGACAGATCAGCAGGCTGATCAGCGACATGGGCGATCTCGCCGGCTCGATGGTCGGCGGTGCCACCAAGGCGCTGTTGAATTCCGACAATGCGCTGGCACAGCGCGTGGTCTCCGACGACGCCATCATGGATGCACGCCAGCGCGAACTCGACGATCGCGCCATCACGCTGATCGCCAAGCGCCAGCCGATGGCCGACGATCTGCGCCATGTCGTCGGGTCGATCCGCATGGCCGGCGACCTCGAACGCATTGGCGACCTTGCCAAGAACATCGCCAAGCGCGTCGGCACCGTCGGTCTCGCCGCAACGCCGCGCGACCTGTCGCATTCCATCGACGCCATGGCGCAACTGGTGCTGATCCAGGTGCAGGGCGTGATCGAGGAGTATGCGGCGCGCGATGCCGCCGCGCTTGCGAAGCTGCGCGCCGACGACGAACGCATCGACGTCAAATACACGTCGGTGTTCCGCGAACTCCTGACCTACATGATGGAAGATCCGCGCAACATCACCGCTTGCACGCATCTGTTGTTCTGCGCCAAGAATCTCGAACGCATCGGCGACCATGTGACCAACATCGCCGAGAACGCGTACTATGTCCTGACCGGCACGCAACTGCCCGCCAACCGCCCCAAACAGGACGAGACGGCGATGTCGGCGCCGGCGGCTTGACGCAAGAGGTGACCAATCGATGATCGCGCCACGCATTATGGTGGTGGAGGATGAGGAGCCGCTGGGAGTGCTGCTCCGTTACAATCTTGAATCCGAAGGCTACCAGGTCGAGGTGGTGCCGCGCGGCGACGAGGCTGAAATCCGCCTGCAGGAGAACGTGCCCGACCTTCTGGTGCTCGACTGGATGGTGCCGGCGGTGTCCGGCATCGAACTCTGTCGGCGCCTGCGCATGCGGCCCGAGACCGAACGGCTGCCGATCATCATGCTGACGGCGCGCGGCGAGGAGAGCGACCGCGTGCGCGGCCTTTCGACCGGTGCTGACGACTATCTGGTCAAGCCGTTCTCGACGCCGGAATTCATGGCCCGCGTCAAGGCGCTGCTGCGCCGCGCCAAGCCGGAAGTGCTGTCCAGCGTGCTCAAGGTCGGCGACATCGTGCTCGACCGTGAATCGCACCGGGTCTACCGCAAGAAGAGCGAGATCCGGCTTGGGCCGACCGAATTCCGCCTTCTGGAATTCATGATGCGCCATCCCGGCCGCGTGTTCTCGCGCAGTCAACTGCTCGACAATGTCTGGGGTGAGACGATCTATATCGACGAGCGCACCGTGGATGTGCATGTCGGCCGCCTGCGCAAGGCGGTCAACAATGGCCGCATGCCCGACGTCATCCGCACCATCCGTGGGGCAGGCTACGCGATCCGTGAGGATTAGGTCCTTGGCGCGGAAGCGTTGACGGGTTGCATCCGCTCCCGGATAGAACGCATTTGGTGTTGGCTCAGAGCTTATGGCTTCGTCATCCCAGGGTCTCCGCGACGGAGCTTCGCTCCTGCTCCGCCCAGGGATGACGACCTCGAGGGGGCTCGGCCAATCTCCAGCGCTGATCTGTGGGATCGGCACAGGAGTTCGCTCAAGCCACATTCTTCCCAGCACTCCCTCTCGCCTGCACGCCCGGCGCGAAGATTTCCTGATCGACGAAGGTCAGTGCGCGCATGGCACAGCCCTCGCGGATCAGGGGCAGCTCGTTCGGTTCGGTGTCGAACGAAATCGATTTCGAGTGCTGGCCGCCAGCGGTCTGGGCAATCGCCTCGCGCAATGCCGGCTCGATCAGGTCGAAGGCGGCGGCGCTGACGCCGACCATGGCCACGGGGGCGGGATCGATCAGCGCGAACAGGCTGCCGAGGCCGTAACCCAGTGCTTCCCCGGCCTTGCGATAGGCTTCGCGCTCGGGCCCGGCCCGTTCTCGTGCCGTGGCGGCGAGCGCCCGCATCTGCGCATCGCTGACATCGGCGACCGGCTCGGTGTCCTCGCCAAGCTGCCTGGCATTGCGCCAGATGGCGTAGTTGCCGGCATAAGCCTCGACGCACCCGCGCCGCCCGCATCGGCAGAGCGCGCCGCCTGGCCGATGGATCATGTGGCCGAACTCGCCGCCCGACGAATGGGTGCCGGTGAACAACTCGCCCTTCAGCACCAGGCCCATGCCGATGCCGTGCGACAAAAGGATGGCGATGAAGTCGTCGCGGTAGCGTTCGGGGTCGCGCCAGCGCAGCGCCACGGCCATCATGTTGCAGTCGTTCTCCATGGTGGCCGGGATGCCGAACTCGGCTTCCAGTATGTCGGCGAAGGCGATATCGGTCTGCGGCGTGATCGGCGACCACAGCATGGCCCTGGCCTCGGTGTCGGTGATGCCCTGGATCGCCAGTGCGATGCGGGCGACGCTGCGCACGTCGATATCGGGATCCTCGAGGCGGCGCCGTACAATGGCGACGCATTCACCGATCAGCGCCTCACGCGACATGGTCAGCGTGTCCAGCCGGCGCTGTTCCTCCGATATCACCTGGCCGGCATAGTCGATGACGGCGACGGACAGGAAATTCAGCGACAGCACCACGGTCATGATGGCCGCGGCCTCCGGGTTGAGGCCGAGGCCGACCTGTGGCCGGCCGCGTTTGAGCGCACCGGCCTCGCTCGGCTTGCCCTCGGCCAGGATGCCTTCGCCGATCAGGTCGGAAGAGATCGCCGATATGGTCGAATGGCTGAGGCCGGTGGTCGCGGCGATCTCGGTGCGCGACGGTTGGCCGGCCCGGCGCACGGCCGCAATCACCATGGCGCGGTTGCGCCGGCGCAGATCGTCGTGGCGGATTCCGACCGACATACTTTCCCACATCCTCCCGGTCGCCGCGGTTCTTCCTGCCCCTCGAACACTGCCGGCAACCGGGACAAATACTGGCAGAAGCGGATGGTGCTGTCATTTATTTATTGCGGGGCTCGAAAAAAAGTCCGCGACACCTCAATATCCATCAGAATCGATGTTGACAGCGTTTCGACGATGGACCAGTATTTTTTTTGAGGCTCGAAAAAATAGAGCCTCTGTGCCGGCCTTCGGGTCAGTTTGGTCGCGCCATACGCGGCGCAGGGAGGATATCATGAAGAGATTCACGGCCGCCATCCTGGCGGGTGTCGCCATGTCGCTGACGCTTGCGTCGGTCGCGCAGGCGAAGGACAAGGTCATCGGTGTTTCGTGGTCGAACTTCCAGGAAGAGCGCTGGAAAACCGACGAGGCCGCCATGAAGAAGGCGATCGAGGCCGCCGGCGACAAGTACATTTCCGCCGATGCGCAGTCCAATCCCGGCAAGCAGCTTACCGATGTCGAGAGCCTGATCTCGCAGGGCGCCAACTCGCTGATCATCCTGGCGCAGGATGCTTCGGCGATCGGCCCGGCGGTGCAGAAAGCACTGGACGAAGGCATTCCGGTCGTCGGCTATGACCGACTGATCGAGAACAAGGACGTCTTCTACCTGACCTTCGACAACAAGGAAGTCGGTCGCTTGCAGGCCAGCGCGGTGTTCAAGGTCAAGCCGGAAGGCAACTATGTCTTCATCAAGGGCTCGGGAGCCGATCCGAATGCCGATTTCCTGTTCTCGGGCTCGATGGAAGTGCTCAAGGCGGCCATCGACAGCGGCAAGATCAAGAATGTCGGCGAGGCCTATACGGACGGCTGGCTGCCCGCCAACGCCCAGAAGAACATGGAACAGTTCCTGACGGCCAACGACAACAAGGTCGATGCCGTGGTTGCCGCCAATGACGGCACCGCAGGCGGTGTCGTCGCGGCGCTGACGGCGCAAGGCCTTGCCGGTACCGTGCCGGTGTCGGGCCAGGACGGCGATCATGCCGCGCTGAACCGCATCGCGCTCGGCACCCAGACCGTGTCGGTGTGGAAGGACGCGCGCGAGCTCGGCAAGAATGCCGCCGAGATCGCCTCGCAGCTGGCTGACGGCAAGAAGATGACCGACATTGCCGGTGTGAAGGATTTCACGACACCTGGTGGCAACACCGTCAAGTCGCTGTTCCTGACCCCTGTCGCCATCACCAAGGACAATCTCAATCTCGTCATCGATGCCGGCTGGATCAAGAAGGACGAAGTCTGCGCGGGCGTCGCCGCCGGCAGCGTCGCGGCCTGCAACTAGAACGGCGCAGCACGGTTCGACATCGACGCCGCGGCCCAAAAGCCGCGGCGTTTTCTCAAAAAAATTTGTGTTTCCGCCTCAGGCGGATAGCTTCTAGGCTGCGTTCCGGCATCCGTGCCGGATGGCCGGCCGGTGGGAGGAAATCATGACCGACACGACGTCCAACCCGCAGGTCGACACCGCGCGTGCGTCGGAGCTTGGCGCGGTTGCCCGGTTCCTGAAGGCAACCGAGATCGACACCCGCATGCTCGGCATGATCGGTGCCCTGTTGCTGATCTGGGTCGGGCTGCACGTGATTTCGAGTCTGCGTCTGGGCGTCAATCCGCTCGATTTCGACAGCCGCACCTTTCTCACTCCGCGCAATCTGTGGAACCTGTCGGTGCAGACCTCCGCGGTCGCCATCATGGCCTGCGGCATGGTGCTGGTCATAGTCATGCGCAATATCGACCTGTCCGTCGGCTCCGCCGAGGGCTTGATCGGCATGGTCATGGGCTTTGCCCAGGTGCATTTCCTGGTCCGGTTCGTCGGGCTTGAACTCGGCAATCCGTGGATCTGGGTTCTGGCGCTGGTCATCGGGCTGGCGCTCGGGCTGCTGATCGGCGCTTTCCAGGGTTTCATCATCGCCTATCTCGAAGTGCCGGCCTTCATCGTCACGCTGGGCGGCCTGCTGGTCTGGCGCGGTGCCGCCTGGTGGGTCACGTCAGGCCAGACCGTGGCCCCGCTCGACGCCACGTTCCAGCTGATGGGCGGCGGCCCGGCCGGATCGATCGGCGCCACCTGGAGCTGGATCGTCGGCATCGTCGCCTGCCTCGCCGTCGTGTTTGCACTGTTCAACGGGCGGGTGCAGCGCAAGCGCTTCCGCTTCCCGTTGCGCCCGGTCTGGGCCGAGACGCTGCTTGGCACCGTCACCTGCGCCGTCATCATGGGCGCGGTGTGGCTGGCCAATTCCTATCCGTGGCCCATCGGCATCGTGAACAGATACGCCGCCGCCAACAACATCACCGTGCCCGAGGGTGGCCTGTTCATCGCCCACGGCATTGCCATCCCGGTGCTGATGGCGATCGCCGTCGGGCTGATCATGACCTTCATCACCAACCGCACCCGTTTCGGCCGCTATGTCTTTGCCATCGGCGGCAACCCGGAGGCCGCCAACCTGGCCGGCATCAACACGCGCTGGATCACCATGAAGGTGTTCATGATCATGGGCGTGCTGGCCACGATCGCCGCCGCGATCTCGTCTGCCCGGCAGAACTCGTCGACCAACGTGCTTGGCACATTGGACGAGCTGCTTGTCATCGCCGCCGCCGTCATCGGCGGCACGTCGCTGGCCGGCGGCTCGGGAACGATCATCGGCGCCATGCTCGGAGCGTTGCTGATGCAGTCGCTGCAGTCCGGCATGGTGCTGCTCGGCGTCGACTCGCCCCTGCAGAGCATCGTCGTCGGCGCCGTTCTGGTTATCGCCGTCTGGCTCGACACCGTCTACCGCAAGCGGGTTTAGGGGGAGAAAGACCATGGCTGACAAAACCGCTCCCGCCGCCAGCACGCCGCTGGTCGACATGCGCAACATCTCGATCGCCTTTGGCGGCATCCGGGCCGTCGACGACGCCTCGATCGATCTTTTCCCGGGCGAGGTCGTGGCGCTCCTCGGCCATAACGGCGCTGGCAAGTCGACGCTGATCAAGATCCTGTCCGGCGCCTATAAGCGCGATGCCGGACAGATCTTCGTCAATGGCGAGGAGGCTTCGATCTCCAACCCGCGCGACGCCAAGAGATACGGCATCGAGACGATCTACCAGACGCTCGCCCTGGCCGATAATGTCGACGCCGCCGCCAATCTTTTCCTTGGCCGCGAACTGATGACCGCCTGGGGCACGCTCGACGATGTCGCCATGGAGGCCGAGGCGCGCAAGGTGATGGGGCGGCTCAATCCCCGCTTCCAGCGCTTCAAGGAACCGGTGATCAAACTGTCGGGCGGACAGCGGCAATCGGTGGCGATCGCACGCGCGATCCTGTTCAACGCCCGCATCCTGATCATGGACGAGCCGACGGCGGCCCTTGGTCCGCAGGAGACGGCGCAGGTCGGCGAACTGGTCAGGCAGCTCAAGTCCGACGGCATCGGCATCTTCCTGATCAGCCACGACATCCATGATGTGTTCGAGCTGGCCGACCGGGTCTGCGTGATGAAGAACGGACAGGTCGTCGGCACCGCGCGCACCACCGATGTCACACAGGACGAGGTGCTCGGCATGATCATCCTGGGCAAGTGTCCCCCGGGCGCTATTCCCGGACCGGGAGCGCTGAAGATCGCCGCCTGAGGGCTTTCGGCGGGTGGCATTGCTCTCCCGCGCGTCCCCGTTGCCGCTCACGTGATGTGCCAGTGATCGCGATGGGTTGGCCTTGCCATTGTGTTGGCCCGGCGACTTGCCCATAAAGGTCCGGTATTGCTCATGGACCGCATCATCCGTTGAAGAAACTTTTTCCGATTGTCGCGTTCATCGCCGTTGCGCTGATCAGCATGACCATGGCGGGGTTCGCCTATTTCGCGACGCAGGAAGCGGCCCGCATCAAGTTCGAGGCGGCGGCCGATGACGCACTCAACCGGATCGAGAGCCGTATCGACCTGCATTTGTCGCTGCTGCGGTCGACGCAGGCCCTGTTCGACGCCCGCAATGGCGACATCTCCCAGAACGAGTTCAAGGCCTTCTTCAACGCGCTGGATGTCGACACCAATTTCGCCGGCCTGCGCGGCATCGGCTTCCTCAGGCTGGTCAAGACGGGCGATGAGGCAGCTGTCGAACGCGACATCCTGCATGATTTTGGCGCCAGCCATCCGGTCTATCCGGAGACGACGCAGCCCTGGCGGGCGCCCATCATGCTCTTCGAGCCGATGGACCCGTCCAACCAGGCCGGCATCGGCTACGATATGTTCAGCGAACCAGTGCGGCGCGCGGCGATAGAGAAGGCGATGGCCGATGACCAGCAGCACGCGAGCGGGCTGGTGCAACTGGGCCAGGGCACGGGCGCCACGCGGACCTTCACCGGCTTCCTGGTCTTTGTCCGGCTTAATGTCGAAACAGCGCCGGAGGTCATCAACGCATCGCGTTCCTCGACCGCGGGCTTTCTCTACGCGGCCTTCCGCGCCCGCGACTTGTTCCAGATCGCGCTCAGCCGTGCGCCGCTATTACCGGTCAACACGGAAATCTATGACGGTGCGGTGAACAGCGACAATCTCCTGTTCCAGTCGGAGACGCCGCCGGTTTCGTCCTTTGGCGATCGGCTGCTGGTCACCCGCAAGATCACGGTGGCCGGCCGGCCGTGGACGGTATTGTTCAGGCCGACCAGCGCCTTCTCGCAGCCGTCGTCGCGCGCCATTCCGGTGATGCTGGGGCTGTTCGGCCTGCTGGCGGCGGGCGCCATCGCGCTGGTGGCGCGCTATCAGGAACGTGCCTATGAGGCGGCATCGCGCTTGCACGAGACGACGGAGAAGAGCCTGCTCGAAAAGGACCTGATGCTGCAGGAGATGAAGCATCGCATCAAGAATTCGATCACCAGAGTGCTGGCGATCGCGCGGCAGACAGCTTCGCGAGCGACCGATGTCAACGAGTTTTCGGCGTCCTTCTCGGCCAGGCTGCAGGCGATGGCCGCTTCCCAGGACATGCTGACGCGTTCGCGCTGGCAGAAGGCGGATCTCGCTGATCTCCTGCGCATCGAACTTGGCCAGGTGTTCGGCAAGGACCTGCCGGAGGGGTTGCTGACGGGGCCCGAGGTGCTGCTCGACGAGACCACGACGCAGGCGCTTGGCCTCACCTTCCATGAACTGGCGACCAATGCGCTGAAATACGGTGAAGTGGGCAATTCCGCCAGTTCGCACCGAAGTGACTGGGCGCTCAAAGTGGACTGGTCGCTGGAAGGGCGGGGGCGCGAGCGGACGCTGGCGCTGAACTGGCGAGAGGCCGGGAAGAAAAAGGTCGAAGCGCCGGCCGAGACCGGATTTGGTACCAAGCTGATCGACCTCAATGTCACGCGCGAGTTGCGCGGCACGATCAAGCGCGATTTTCAGGCCGATGGTTTGAAGGTGGAAATAAGAATTCCGCTCACTGGTTGACGCCAATGGTCGCGCCGATGGCGATGGAATGTGCCCGCACATGCAAAATCCGGAGGCCGGCGGGCCGGCCTCCGGATCGTAGCTCGACTATCGCCGAATCAGTTGCAGCGGGCCGTGTAAATCCGGCCGTGACGGTCGCGATACTGGCAATAGCCGTTGCGCAGGTTGCGAACCAGCAAGCCCGATCCGGCACCGACAGCCGCACCGATCAGGGCACCCTTGCCGCCGCCGACCAGGCCGCCAATGCCAGCACCAATCAAGGTGCCGCCAGCCACGTCCTTCTCGGTCGAGGTGCAGCCGCTGAGAGCGGCAACCGCAACCATCGCAATAATCATCTTCCGCATCGAGTCACTCCTCACTTTGTGTCCACACTTTAGTTGGCTCCAGCAGCCATTTAGCTTAGTTGGCTCCAGCAGCCATTTAGCACGAAATTACGGCCTTTGCTGCTCGAATTTATTGTTGGCTAAGATAGTCTTTTTCTGGGCGCCCCGCCGCCGATGCCATCACCACATTGGAAATCGCCAATGATGCATTGAGGCTGCCATCGGGGCGCACATTCCAGACGATTTGATCGTAGTCATCCTCAAGCGCGGGATCGACCGCAAGGCATTTGGCGACAACATGCTGCGCCTGCCCTTGCACGTCGCCCATCGCGAACGGCCGTTCGGCGGTGCATTCGTCGGCGGTCGCGAAAACGCTGACGGGCACCTGCAATTCGCGGCAGTCGGCCATCGAGTTCGAACAGCCGATGACCAGCAACAACGCGGCTATGTGTTCCATGACGAGATGTCCTCTCGCCGCAACAACGGCGCACATCGTCAAAAAGTTCCTGTCGTGTCACGAGCACACGCAAATAATGACGGTACGAAGAACTGAGTTTCAAGCACGGCCAGAGGCTGCCACCAAAAAGCCAGCCCGGGGCAAGTTAGCGATATCCAGCCGAGAGCGCAGGGGAGGCGGCCAGGACTTCGATCAGGTCAACTGGAACAAAGCTGCGAGGAGTACAATCGCGGCCAGCGCGAGGACGATCCCAATCGTCAAGCCGTGTCGTGCCTGAAGGCGTGTTTCCGCGTTGGCTTCGGTATCCAGAAATTCGCCCATCGAAATACGGGCGGCCTGTTCCAATCTGTTGATATCGGCAATCGTCAAAACATTCCTCCCCACCGTACTGAAATCCTGCTGCCACAATGTCCGAAGACTGGACAGGTTCCGGCGGTGTCTGGGTAAAAAACAATCCGCTTTTATGGTGAACGGCTGGTTAAGAGCACGAGCCGTTCACTGCGCCTCGAAATTGCTATGTGGGACGACGAGGCGGTATTCGAGGCGGCCATCCGTGATGTCGAGGGTCGCGGTTCCGCCCAGGGATGTCGGCACCACCCGCTCCAGCGCGACGCTGCCGAAGCGCTTCTCTGTCCCCCGACCGCCATTGGCTCCAATGGCTTCGGCCCATGTCAGCGAGAGTGTAACCTCCCCGCTTTCGGCGGTGTTGAGATCGGCGGTTACTTCGACGAATCCATCCGGCCGGGACAGGGCGCCGTAGCTGACCGAGTTGACGGCGAGTTCATGCATAGCCAGGCCGATGTGAAGCGCGGCATTGGGGTTGAGGTAGGGATTGGCGCCCCGGAAGCGAAGGCTGTGCGGTGTATTCGTCCCATAGCGCCCAACCTGGCTCGTCACCAGTTCATGAAGGGCCGCACCGCGCCAGTTCGAGGACGTAACCAGATCCTGGGAGGAGGCCAGGGACTGCAGCCGGCCGCGAAAGCGCGTCAGGAAGTCGCCGATGCCATCTGAATAGCGGCCGGTCTGGCTCGCGATGCTCTGGATGATCGCCAGGAGGTTCTTCGAGCGGTGGCTGACCTCGCGCAGCAGCGTTGTCAGTGTCTGTTCGCGCCGCTTCTGCTCGGTCGTCTCGACCATGGTGGTGACGACACCTTGCACGTCACCAGCGTCGCCCCGATCGGCATCGACCCAAACCTGAAACCAGCGGACGCCGTTCTCGACCGGAACACTGATCTCGAGGCGCTCCGGATTGCCGGTCGCAACCACATCGCGCTTGGCCGCGCTGATCCGGTCGGCCTGCGCCATCGGCAGGATGCCGTTGCCGTCGGAATTATCCGAAGCCCAGGGCGCGCGCATGTTGCGAGCCCACACGGTCTTCATTTCGCGATCCTGATAGAGGACGGAAATCCCTGCATTGTGCAGTGCGTGGAGAAGAGCCCGGCCAAGCTGCATGCCACTTTCCGCCGGATGCAAGGCGATGACTTCATCGCTCCGTGCGCCTTCCGTTTTATCTGCAGTCCTGGAGCGCATCGGTCTATCTGTCCACCCAACTCAGGCTGAACGGCTCACTGTCGAATGGGTTCCAAATGAATGTCCCGAGAACCTGCCCCTCTAAAGCGGTCCGCCGGACGGCGTCCCTTGAGGGATACCGCCCGGCGGTGGCTGGAAACCGTTTGAGGGGTGCGGCTTCCAGTGTTCGCTCGCGAAGCGTTCCTCACGCCCGTCTAAACAGGCCGGCCAGCAGCGAGATAACCAGGAAAGCGAGAAAAATGAAGAACAATATCTGCGCTATACCAGCGGATGTGCCGGCGATACCGCCGAAACCAAGCGCGCCGGCAATGATTGCCACGACGAGAAATACGAGCGCCCAGTAAAGCATGGTTCATCTCCTTCCGAATGGTGCAGGGAAAACGTGGGTGGATGCGGTTTGTTCCACCATTTGCCGAAAAAGGCGATGCTTGCAAACTGTTAGAGACGGAACCGACAGCGAAATTCGGCGATGATGGCTTCGGCCGCCAAGGCCGCCCGATGCGTCGCATCGGGCGGCCTTGATCCTGGACATTCCTGCCGGAAAACAGCGAATCTATGCGGCGGCCTTTGCCTGGCGGTCGAAGAACAGCGCCTGGCTGATCAGCGCCTTGACCATGTCGGGATTGAACGGCTTGGTCACCAGGAAGGCCGGTTCGGGGCGCTCGCCGGTCAACAGCCGCTCGGGGAAGGCGGTGATGAAGATAACCGGCACGGAGGTTGACGACAGGATCTCGTTGACCGCCTCGATGCCCGAACTGCCGTCGGCGAGCTGGATGTCGGCCAGCACCATCTTCGGCCGCGTCTTGCCGAACATCGTCACTGCTTCGGCATGCGTGCGCGCCGTTCCAACCACACGATGACCGAGGCTCTCGACCATCTCCTCTATGTCCATGGCAATCAGCGGCTCGTCCTCGATGATGAGCACGTCGGTCGCCACCTGGCGGGAAATTTCATTGCTTGCCTGGGCAAGCAGTTCGGAGAATTGCTGGTCACCGACGTCGAGAATCTCGGCCGCCTCGTCCTCGCTGAAACCTTCGACGGCGACCAGCAGGAAAGCCTGGCGGGGCAGCGGCGCGATCGCATTGAGATTGGCGGCGGCGCGCTGCTCCCACGCCGATTGCGCATGCTCCTGCGGTACGCGGATGGCGACCGAGGTGAACAGCTTGGCGAAAACCTTGTAAAGAGCGATGCGGTCGCTCGAAGCTTGAGGGAAGATGTCGACGTCGGCGATGATGGCCTCAAGCATCGCGGCGACCAGCGCGTCGCCGCTCTCTTGCGATCCCGAGACAGCGCGCGAGAAGCGGCGCAGGAACGGCAGATGCGGTGCGATGGTGGCGGATAAACTCATGGTAGAACGTCTCCCTCAGAATGACGTGATTGCCTGGATTGCAGGTCAAGCTGATTGCAAGCCCCGCTAATACAACGCGGGTTTTCCGAAAAAGTTCCGGCCGATATGGAACGAATAGGCGAGAACGGCGTTTGGTGTCGGGATGGGCAACCAGACGAGGGTGCCGCTTGCCTTATGTCGAGTTGAGTATGAGCGGCCTAGCGCTGGGAATATAAGGGCGAAATGAAGGATATGACGAAAGATATTCTGGCTGGCGCCGAGGGCAGGCGCCGGAACGGTGTCGGTGACCCTCTGGGGCCGAACTCCGAGATCGGACGTAAACTCAAACAATATTATGACGAGCTGGTCTCCGACGATGTGCCGGATCGATTTGCCCAGTTGCTCAGCCAGCTGGAACAGACCGAACCCGCACAGAAGAAGGACTGAGGCATGGCAGCGGTCTCCCAAGGCTTCAAGACCGATCTGCTTGGGGCAATCCCGAGCTTGCGGGCCTTTGCCGTGTCGCTGACGCAGAATGCAGACAAGGCCGACGACCTTGTCCAGGAAACGTTGGTCAAGGCCTGGGACAAGCATGAGAGCTTCCAGCCCGGCACCAATCTCAAGGCATGGCTTTTCACGATCCTGCGCAATGAATTCTATTCGCAGATGCGCAAGCGCGGCCGCGAGGTACAGGACAGCGACGGCATCATGACAGCCAGGCTCGCGGTGCATCCCGCCCAGCACGGCCAACTCGACCTCAAGGATTTTCGTGGCGCCCTCGAGCAATTGCCGGAAGACCAGCGCGAGGCCATCATCCTCATCGGCGCATCGGGCTTCTCCTATGAGGAGGCCGCCGAAATCTGCGGTTGCGCGGTCGGAACGATCAAGAGCCGCGTCAGCAGGGCCCGCACGCGCCTGCAGGAGATTCTGAAGATTTCCGGCGAGGACGAATATGGTCCCGATGCGATCTCGGCTCAGGTCACGGGAACCGCGGCGCATTGACGTAAGGTCCGAAAACGAATTCGGACGCAGCTATATCGATCTCATCCCGCAGAGCCGCGTCCGTAAGCCCGCGCCACCGCTTCGACCAGATCTTCGCCTGAATAGGGTTTGGTTACCAGCCTGACCCCCGGAAAGGACGCCTTGATCTCGTCCGCATCCGAATAGCCGGAGGCAAACACGAAAGGGACGCCTGTTTCCCGCAAGCCGGCGGCGAATTCGAGGGTCGATGTGCCGCCCAGCATCAGATCGACAATGGCCGCGTCAAACTCGATCGCGACCTTTCCGCCGTCAACCTCGGCCAAGTCTCGGGCTATCACCACCTCGCGTGCACCGTGGTCGCGGCAAAGCTGCTCGACATCCATGGCGATGAGGAATTCGTCCTCCAGGACAAGAATCCGCAATCCGTCAAGCAATGTGGGCATCACAGGTGAAGGCTCCTTGAAACGCCGGGAGTCATGATCGCAATTGCGTGTGTTGTCATTTAAAAAAGACATGCCTTCAATCCGGAACTCGGTTCCCGGCAAAACGTTTAAGAGTACCTGCTGACCGGCAGGCTTCGAAGAGGGGTCGAAATGCCAGGGCAGAACGGGCGTGCTTCATCGAGCCGACAATATCCCTGCGAGAAGTGTCCTTTAAGGCCATTACCGGTTTTCCGCGAGTTCGAAAATCAGGAACTGGCCTTCATCAGCAAGTTCAAGAAGGGGGAGCTCGCGGTCGACAAGGGCGCCACGGTGCTCGTGGAGGGGAGCCATAGCGCCCATCTCTACACTGTGCTGTCCGGCTGGGCATTCCGCTACAAGCTGTTGCCGGACGGGCGCCGACAAATCCTCAACTATCTCATGCCCGGCGATCTCATCGGCCTGCAAGGCAGCGTCATGGGCGAGATGCAGCATTCCGTCGAGGCCTTGTCGCCGATGCTGCTTTGCGTTTTTGAACGCGACAATCTGCACGAACTCTACCGCAACCATCCGGGTCTCGGCTACGACATCACCTGGATCGCGTCGCGCGAAGAACGCATGCTGGACGAGAACCTGCTTAGCGTCGGCCGCCGCAGCGCGATCGAGCGCGCCGCTTATCTGATTGCCTTCATATCCAGCCGCGCCAAGGTCGTCGGACTGAACGGCAAGCAATCCATCCAGATTCCCATCACGCAGCAGCACATCGCCGATACGCTCGGCCTGTCGCTGGTTCACACCAACAAGACGATCCGCAAACTGATGGACCGCAAGCTGATCCTTTGGCGGGATGGTGGTTGCGAGGTGGTCGACACTGAAGGGCTCAAGCAACTCGCAGGCTGGGAAGGGTTGGGCGAGGGCCGTCGTCCCCTGATCTGACGACGTCCTCTCGCCCTGGTTTGGTGATTGGTGCGTACGCTCTTGTTTTCGACTAGAGCAGTTCACTGTTTCGCGGAAACAGCGAATTGCTCTATCTCTTTGTTTTTGACGCAACTCCGGACGGAAAACCGTTTCACACTTTTCCTGGAGTTGCTCTAGTTTGTCCCGATGCCGGAACCTTGAGACGCAAGGCGCGTTTGAAATCGAGCAATCACAAGGAGTTAAGCAATGGCAACCGCCGCAGGAAAGACCGCCAACGAAGCGCGGACGAATTCGGACCTCGAAGCCGACATCAAGCAGCTGAAGGCCGATATCGACAAGCTTACCAAACAGTTGGCCAAGACCGGCGAACACGGCTACGGCACGGCGCGCCGTGCGGCGGCCGAGGGTGTCGAGCAGCTGCGCGCCCAAGGGGAAGCAGCCTTCGACAGCCTGCGCGGCAATGCAAGGGATATCGAGGCGCAGATGCTGGCGAGCGTGCGCGAAAAGCCGGTGACGTCGCTGGCGATCGCCGCGGGCGTCGGCTTCCTGTTCGCGCTGCTCGCGCGTCGCTAGATCCGCCCCAGATGGGACTGCTGGCATCCCTGCTTTCGGGTTTCGCCTCGGGTGAAACCGTGGCCGCCATACGCCGCGCGCGCACGGCGGCCATCATCTATGCGATCGCCGCCCTGGCGGCTTTGTGCGGTCTCGGCTTTCTGGTTGGGGCAGCCTATATCTGGACCGCGGCCCGCTATGGATCGTTCGCGGCGGCGCTTGGCTTCGGTGTCGGCTTCCTGGTGATCGCCGGCCTCGTTCTTCTCGTCCATCGCTTGATGTCCGGCGCCCGTGCACGCCGCGAGGCGCGGCGGCGCAACGCCGACATGAAGGCGATCGGTATCACGGCCGCACTTGCGGTGCTGCCGGCCTTGCTCAAGGGAAAGGGCGGCCTCGGCGTCATTCTGGGCCCGGCCGTGGCGCTCGCCGCCTATGCCATATACCGCGAGAATACGAAGCCCGACGATCCGGATGCTGGGCACGAAACATGACGCCGCCGCTCCGGTCCTGGATCGGATCCGTCACTTGGACAGATCTTCCAGCGGCATCGATATCTCGGCGAAGACACCCTCGGGCCGGAATTCATGGGTGACTTCGCTTGAAATGACCTTGGCCAGGCTGCGGCGGATGAGAATCGAGCCGAAGCCGTGGCGCTGCGGCGGGGCGACTTCAGGGCCGCCGCTTTCGCGCCAGGTCAGCACCAGGCGCCGGTCGCCCTTCCTGCCTTGTGTCTTCCAGTCGAGATCAACCTTGCCGGATGCAACCGACAGCGATCCATATTGCAACGCATTGCTGGCCAGTTCGTGCAGGATGAGCCCGAGGCCAACGGCCTGGTCGGGCGACAGCAAAAGGTCGGCCCCGGAGATGGTGATACGCGGCTGGTTGTCGGTGTCAAAGGGCCTGATCTCGATCTGGACGAGTTCGCGGATGCCGATGCCGCGCCACTCGCGATCGGACAACAGATTGTGGGCGATGCCCAATGCCTGAAGCCGTGCGCCAAAGGCGTCGAGGAATTCGCTCGGCTGGCGGGCGTGACGCACGGTCTGCGTCGCCAGCGCCTGGACGGTCGCCAGTGTGTTCTTGACGCGGTGGTTGAGCTCACGCAGCAGGAGCCGCTGCCGCTCTTCGCCGAGCTTGCGTTCGGAAATGTCGTAGTTGACGCCAAAGATCAGCGTCGGCTTGCCGTCGCCGTCGCGCTCGATGACGCTGCCGCGCGTGGCCACCCAGCGCGGCGGGTGAAAGTCCTTCACCCGGTATTCGCCGAAATAATCGTCGCTGCCGGTCAAGGCGTCGCGAAAGCGGGTTTCGGTCTGATAGACGTCGCGCGGATCTATGGCGGTCAGGATGTCGCGCGCCCGCAGCCGGGTCGAACGCGGCAGGTTGAACAATTCCGACAATCGCACATCGCATTCGATGATGTCGGTGCGGACATCCCATGCCCAGCTGGCCAGCGATGCCGCATCGAGCGCGATGGCACGCCGCTTCTCCTCGCGCGCAAGCGCTGCCTCGGCGATGGCGCCGCTGCGGGTCGCGTCCTTCAAGGTGAACAGGCTGGCGGCAAGGCCTGCCAGCGTCTTCAACTGGTCGAGCTTGGCCTGTGACGGAAAGGCATGTGGCTTGCGGTCGAGCACGCACAGCGTGCCGATCCTGGCGCCTGCCACGAGCATCGGCGCGCCGGCATAGAAACGCACGTGGTGCTTGCCGGTGACCAGCGGATTGGCCTTGAAACGCGGGTCCGTCGTCGCGTCGGTCACCACCATGGGATCGTCGCCGGCGGCGATGGCGTGGGCACAGAAGGAGATGTCGGTCGGGGTTTCGGTCTCGTCGAGCCCAAGGCAGGACTTGAACCATTGCCGCTCGACATCGACGAGCGTCACCAGGGCGATCGGCACCTGCATCACGGACGCGGCAAGGCCGGTGATGCGGTCGAAATCCGGGTCGGCCGCTGTATCCAGCATCGCCAGCCCATGCAGCACGGCCAGCCGCTCTTCATCCTCTATCGAGCGCGCCACCTCGGCCGGCAGGCTCGCCCCTATTTCCGCCTTGCTATTCACCTCAATCCCCAATGCCCATGCCGGTCTTCGCCGTCTTGCCAACCCACCGGCCCGTCACGGGCTCGCTTTCCCGGAACCATCCTAGCAGGGAACCGTTACCCGACCGTGTTTTGCCGAGTGCGCCCACAGGCGCAGAACGAAACAAGGATCGGCCATGACCAAGATCATTCCCGAAGACAAGGCGCGACAGGGCCGATGGGGCTGGCACGGCCTGCGCATCCTGATCGCCGCGCTGCTGCTGGCTATCGCTGCCTGGGGCATCGCCGAAATCTATGGTGAGGTGGCCAAGACACCGGCGACGGAGCAGGGAAGTGCGCCGAGCGGCTAGGGCAATTGCGGGAAAGGCGTGAGGCGGCTCTCCGCCCGGAATGGCGTCAAGACAATGCTCTGTGTTCTCGGCCGTCATGGTTCGGGATAGCATCAGGCGGCCTTTGCCTCGGCGAGGCTTGCGGGCACCAGGACGTTCAGCGCACAAGGCTTGATCTCGATGGTCGTTTCCCGATCGAGCCGGACCAGTTCACCGTCCATGACGGCGCGGAACTTCCTGCTGCCGGAATGGATTTTCAGGACAGTGCGGTCGGCCTGATGGATTTCGACATGTTCATTGTCGCGCCATTTGCCGCGCGCCACGTTGAAGAGGAATTTCACCAGTTCGGCGCGCTGCTGCGCCACCGTGACATAGATGCCGAGCACGCCGCCCGAAGGGTTGTCCGCATAGGGGAGGTGGCCCTCGCCGAACAGATTGTTGGTGACGCCGATGCCTGTTATGCGGGCCGTCATCTCCGCGTCCCCGATGCTGAGCGTCACGTTCATCGCGGGCGGGTTCTTGATCGTCGCCCACGCCGCCTTGGCCGATGCTCCGATCTTGCCCAGGCGCGACCCAAATTCCATGCCTTGGCGCAGTTGCACCATCCTGGCATGCATGCCGATCGAGAACTGATGGACGAAGGGTTGGCCATTGGCCGTGGCCATGTCGACCGCGATGATCTCGCCGTCGGCGAAGGATTCCAGCGCGGCATCAAGCGATTGCGGAATGCCGAGACCGCGTGCGAACAGGTTCATGGTGCCGGCCGGCAATATGGCAAGCGCCTTTCTCTTGCCCATCAGCCTGGCGGCCGCGGCCGAAATGGTTCCGTCCCCGCCTCCGGCGAGCACGACATCGACGCTACGGCGCGAGGCAGCGCTGTCGAGGGTTTCCACCACGTCCTTGCCGGCAACGACATCAATGCTGAGAGCATGGCCTGCCGTCTCCAGTGTCTGGCGCATCTTGTCGGAAAGGGCGGCGAGGTCGGTGGTGCGCAAGGTGCCGCCGTCTCGGTTCAGCACCGCCGCAAATTTCATGCCCCGCTCCGTTTGCCAGCCAAAACGCGCCGGGCGAGCCCAGCCGCAGGCTGAAACGTGGCAATACGGGAAAGGTTCCGTTGGAAGGGTGCAATTCAGCGCATGTTCTCAAGCCGCCGCGCAACCGCTCCGTGTTTCTGGCCGCCGACTCCGGGCCGATTTTGTCGGAACAACAGCATGGTCACGACGTTGTGAACCCGTGGAGATGCCACGCCCGATCTTCCCAGCGACGGTTCAATCGGGCGCGGCGTGCACGAAATCACGCACGAGGAGAGACTATCATGATCCGCACCCTTTTAGCCACAACCGCACTCGCAACGCTGATCGCGACCGGCGCCTTCGCACAGAGCGCGACCCCGGCTCCAGCGGGCGCACCTGCCGTTCAGGAGCCAGCCGCAGCCGCTTCGGTGCCGCGCGCCGAAGGCAGCATCGTCACCAACATCATCGGCGAATCCGTCTATAACGGCACGGGCGACGATGCCGAGAACATCGGCAAGGTCAGCGATGTCGTCTTCGACAAGGACGGCATGGCGAAATCCGTCGTTATCGGCGTCGGCGGCTTTCTGGGCGTAGGCGCGAAAAATGTCGCCTTCGAATACGACAAGCTGCAGTGGGCCGAGAAGAATGGCGACCGCTGGCTGGTTGCCCACACAACCAAGGAAGAATTGAAGGCGCATCCGGAGTTTGACAGCAAGCCTTATGGACCCCCGCCAGCGCCAGCCGCGTCCACGGATGCGACAGCTCCCACGGCGCCGGCGACAACGGATACCGCGCAGAAACCTGTCGACATGAATGCCACCCCGGCGGAGCCGGTGAAGCGCGCCGACGGCAACCTTGCCACCAATATCCTTGGTGAGACCGTCTACAACGGTACCGGTGACGACGCGCAGAAAATCGGCAGTGTCAACGACATCGTGCTCTCCAACGAGGGCAAGGCCGAATCGCTGGTGATCGGGGTGGGTGGGTTTCTTGGGCTAGGCGCCAAGAATGTCACCTATGATTTCGGCAAGGCACAGTGGGCGGAGAAGAACGGTGACCGCTGGCTGGTGGCGCAGACGACAAAGGAAGAGTTGCAGGCGCAACCGGATTTCAACCGCAAGGCCTATGATCCGGTACCGGCGACGACCGCATCCAACGAACCCGCGGCGACTGCACCGGCCACGACCTCGGCCCCGGCCACCGCTCCGGCGGACAAGACAGCCGAGGCTCCTGCCGCGACGGCTCCCGACCAGACGCAGACGGCAGCCATCGACAAGTCCACGCTGACCGCAATGCCGGTCGGCGAGATCAAGGCCGGCGACCTCAAGGGCACCACGGTTTACGGCGCCAATGATGCCAAGGTCGGCGAGATCAGCGATGTCGTGCTGACGCCCGACAACAAGACCGATGCCGTGATCGTCGACGTCGGCGGCTTCCTCGGCATTGGCGGGAAGGAGGTCGCGGTTGGCCTGGATAATCTTAAATTCATGACCGACAAGAACGGCAAGAAGTATCTCTACACGACCTTCACAAAGGAACAGCTGCAGGCGCAAACCGCCTATGACAAGGGCAGCTATGCCGAGAAGCGCGACCAGCAGCGGATGATTGTGAGGTAGGGCACTAGGGCAGTGGGCAGCAGGTGCGGCACGTCGGTGCCGGTATATCCAAACAGACTGCCTTACTGCCCTATTCCCTTATTGCCTTGCTCACATGGCCAACCACGCCATTTTCCGTCAACTCCGCCAGCGCCAGTGACTGGTCGAGATGTTCGGCCCGCCAGGCGAGAAGCCGCTCGGCGAATTCCAGGCGGGTGGACAGATGTGCGGGGCTGGTGGCGAGGTTGGTCAGTTCGCCAGGGTCTGTCTCGATGTTGAAAAGCAATGGCGGCAGGCCGCCGCCAAAATGCACATATTTGAATTTCTTGGTCCGGATGACCGCCAGATTGCACTGGCGTGAGGCAATGCCGAAATGCGCCTCGGCCTCGCCGCCTGCGATCGACCGGAAATCGAATTCCCAGTGCGCGGCATCGCGCCAGCTGGCCGGGGTTCCGCCGCTCAGGAATGGTTTCAGCGAACATCCGTCGAGATGCGGTTTGGGCGTCTCGCCAAGCAGGTCCATAAGCGTGGGCAGGATGTCTACGGCTTCGGTGAAGCGATCGATGCTGGTGCCGGCAGCCTTGCCATGCCGCGGATCGCGAATGATCAGCGGAATGTGGTAGCTGCCATCGAAATAGCCGCCCTTGCCCAGCATGAAATGGTCGCCCATCATCTCGGCGTGATCCGAGGTGAGAATGATGATGGTGTCGTCCCAGGCACCTGAAACCTTGACTGCCTGCCAGATGCGGCCAAGCTGTGCGTCGACCTCCGAGATCATGCCGTAATAAATCGCCCGGATGCGGCGGAAATCATCCTCGCTCCAGTCGTGCACCCTGCCTGCCGCGCCGGGACGGAACTTCGCGCGTTTCTGGCGGCCAAGATCATAGGCGAGGTACGGATGGCTCTGAGCTTCAGCCCGCCAGCTCTCCGCACGGTGAAACGCCGGGCCATCGGCCGGATCATATAGCGTGTTGTAGGGCTTCGGCACGATGAAGGGGGGATGCGGGCTGATGAAGGAGAGATGCGCGAACCAGGGCGTCGCCTGCTCCTGCTCGCCGAGCCAGCGGATGAACTCATCGGCGAGGAAAGCCGTCGGCGTATGGTCCTTCGAATAGACCGGCGGCGCCTCGGTCACCGCGTCGGCGTCGCCTTCCTCGTCCACGGGACGATGGATGTCGGGAGATCCGGCGCTGGTATCGATGCCGTGCAGCTTCAGCCAGGACAGCCACTGCTTCTGGTGCTCGGGCAGCAGTTGCCGCACGGTGAATCCAGGCAGTACGCCTTCGTAGCTTTTCAGCCTTGGATCGCCTGAACTCATGAGGCGCGGATCGAGCGACACGTCGGTGTAACCGAACAGGGTCGGATCGTAGCCAAGGCCGCGCGCGTGCAGAGCGATGTTGCCGTGGCGGGCATCAAGTGGCGAGCCGTTGCGGCAGACCCGGTTGTTCATCTGGTAGAGGCCGGTGTAGAGGCAGGCACGGGCCGGCGAGCAGGGCGCCGCGCCGCCATAGTGACGCTTGAACAGCACGCCTTCCGCGGCCAGCGCGTCGGCATTCGGTGTCTTGACCACGGAGTGGCCGGCGGCCGACAGGCAATCGCCGCGCCACTGGTCGCAAGTGATCAGGAGAACGTTGGGGCGTCTGGCTTTTCCTGTCACTCGCGATACCTTTCGCTGCATGTTCGATGCCGTTCATGGAAACGATTTCCCGCAACGGCGCAAGGCCGCCCCCATTAGCTAATTGGTGAACAAATCTCTTTTTATTGTTCACTTTTACAGCACAGTCCATTCTGCGTTTACCGCCTTTGCCGCAAGCGGAGGTGTCCTCATATTGGCTCGGACAGCGGCGAGGGCCGCACAAACACAAGGGAAGGAGCAAGACAATGCTCGACCAGATCAAGGGCCTGCACCACGTCACCTCCATGGCTGGGGATGCGCGCCAGAACAATGACTTCTTCACCCACAAGCTCGGCCTGCGCCGGGTCAAGAAGACAGTCAACTTCGACGCGCCCGACGTCTACCACCTCTATTATGGCGACGAGGTCGGCACGCCCGGTTCGGTGATGACCTATTTTCCGTTTCCCAACATCGGCAAGGGCCGCCGCGGCGTCGGCGAAGTCGGCACCACGGTCTACTCCGTGCCGCAAGGCACGCTCGCCTATTGGGAAAAGCGCTTCGCCAACGAAGGCGTGGCGGATGTCTCCCGCGAGGAGAGCTTCGGTGAGCAACGGCTCAGATTTGCGGGTCCCGACGGCGACGGTTTCGCGCTTGTCGAAGCCAAGGTCGACAGCCGTGCGCCCTGGGTGAAGGGCGGTGTTCCGGCCGACGAAGCGATCCGTGGCTTCCACTCGGTCGCGCTTCGGCTGAAGGATGGCGGCGCCACCGAGGAGCTCTTGAAATTCATGGGCTACGAGGAGATCGAGAAATCAGGCAATGTCAGGCGGCTGGCCGTCAAGAACGGCAATGGCGCCGATGTCGTCGATATAGAATCGCTGCCGACCGCGGCCTTCGCCGATCTCGGCGCCGGCTCCGTCCACCACGTCGCCTTCGCCGTCGAGAACCGCGCCAAGCAGCTCGAAGTGCGCAAGGCGTTGATGGATACGGGTTATGGGGTGACGCCGGTGATCGATCGCGATTACTTCTGGGCGATCTATTTCCGCACGCCGGGCGGCGTGCTGTTCGAAGTCGCCACCAACGAGCCGGGGTTCGACAAGGACGAGGACACCGCGCATCTGGGCGAAGCGCTGAAGCTGCCGACGCAGCATCAGCATCTGCGGCCCTATCTCGAACAGCATCTGCAGAAGCTGGAAGGCTGAGACCATGAGCAAGGACGCTTACATCCACAAGGTGCTGCCCGGTTCGCCGGGCGGCCCCATGCTTTTCGTCTTCCACGGCACCGGCGGCGACGAGACCCAGCTTCTGTCGCCCGGGCGCGATCTCGTGCCCCAGGCCACCATCATCTCGCCGCGCGGCGATGTGTCGGAACACGGCGCGGCGCGCTTCTTCCGCCGCACCGGTGAGGGCGTCTACGACATGGACGACCTGGCGCGGGGGACAAGCAAGATGGCTGAATTCGTCAAGGCGCATGTCGAGGCGGCGAAGCCGTCGGCGGTGCTGGGCCTCGGCTATTCCAATGGCGCCAACATATTGGCGTCCGTGGTGTTCGCCGAGCCAGGTCTGTTCGACGCCACGGTGCTGATGCATCCGCTGATCCCGTTCGAACCGAAGGTGGAGGGCAACCTCGCCGGCCGGCACATCCTGCTGACCGCCGGCAAGCGCGATCCGATCTGCCCGCCGAACCTGACGACACGGCTCGAAGCCTATTTGCGTGCCGACGGCGCCGATGTCACAGTGGAGTGGCACGAAGGCGGGCACGAGGTGCGGCCAAATGAAATCGAGGCGGCGCGGCGGCTCTTTGCCGGTGTCGCTCAAGGAGTTTAGAAATGCCCGACCAACTGCCTGAGATCGAACTGGAAGACCGCGGCTCCAAGGGCCGCTATGTCCTGCGTGGCCCCGGAGGCGCCGAGGCCGAGATGACCTTCACCAAGATCGGCGAGCACCAGATCATCATCGACCATACCGAAGTGCCGGACGCGTTTCGCGGCCAGGGTGCCGGACTTCGGCTGGTCACCCGCGCCGTCGAGGATGCGCGCGCGGCGGGCAAGACGATCATTCCGCTTTGCCCGTTCGCCAACGCCCAGTTCCGCCGCCATCCGGAATGGGCCGACGTGCTGAAGCGGTAGCGAGCGCGGCACTTCGTTGATAGACGGCAGCGGGGGGATAAGGGGCAGCTCCCGCTGCCAGTTGGCTTTGTCATTTGCCGCGACCGGATATCTTGCCTAGATATGATATCTCGCCGTGCCGACAAACGAACTGAATGATCCCCTGATGACCGAAACAGACCTCGTCCCCGTCTTCGACGGCCACAACGATACGTTGCTGCGCCTTTATCAGTCCAAGAACGTGGACGTCGAAAAGCTGTTCGTCGAGGGGAAATCGGGCGGTCACATCGACCTGCCGCGCGCGAAAGCCGGCGGCTTTGCCGGCGGTATGTTCGCGATCTTCCCGCCACCGGTCGAGAAGGCCAGGCGAAGCGCCGTGCCATTGGCGCCCAGCGACAGCGAGCCACTGCCGCCGGAGGTGCCGCGCGCCGATGCGCTCAATTCGACGATTGCGATGGCTTCGATCCTGTTCCGGCTGGAAAGGGCCGGGGCGCTTGCCGTCTGCCGCAGTGCCGGCGACGTGCGCAACGCCATGGCGCAAGGCACGGTTGCCGCCGTCTTCCACATCGAGGGCGTCGAGGCGATCGATCCCGAACTCACCATGCTCGATGTGCTGCATGCCGCCGGCCTGCGTTCGCTCGGCATCGTCTGGAGCCGTCCAAATGCCTTTGGCCACGGCGTGCCGTTCCGCTTTCCGTCCTCGCCGGACACGGGCCCGGGTCTGACCGATGCCGGCAAGGCGCTGGTCAAGGCCTGCAACGAGCTGAAGATCATGATCGATCTTTCGCATCTCAACGAAAAAGGCTTCCGCGATGTCGCCGGGCTCAGCGATGCGCCGTTGGTCGCCACGCATTCCAACGTGCATGCGATATGCGGCCACTCGCGCAATCTGACCGACTGGCAGCTCGGCGCGATCCGCGAGTCCGGCGGCATGGTCGGGCTGAACTTCGCCACCGGATTCCTGCGCGAGGATGGCCGCATGAACGCCGATACCAGCCTCGACGTCATGGTGCGCCATGTCGATTCCCTGCTGCAGGCGCTGGGTGAGGATGGCGTCGGCCTCGGCTCGGATTTCGACGGTGCGATGATCCCGGCCGTCATCGGCGACGTCGCCGGCCTGCCGAAGTTGATCGATGCGCTGGCCGCGCGTGGTTTTGGCCGTGCGCTGATCGAGAAGATCGCTTACCGCAATTGGTTGAGCATGCTTGAGCGCACGATAGGTTGAGGGCTATCGATCGAAGCCCATGCGCTTCAGCCAGTCCCTGCCGACGCCGCGATCGCGGATGATCGGCAGCGGATCTTCAGAATCAAGCCGCGCGCAGATGCGGTAGACTTCGAGTGTTTCCGCGCTCATCTCATCGCGCTTGTAGAAGAACATGGCGGCGGCATAGCGCGTGCGGCCTGACCATTTTTCGCCGAGCGGCGTGTTGACCAGATCCCACTGCTCGGCGGCTTCCCCATCTTCTTGCTGCTTGTCCGCTTCGTCGGCCATGGTCAGAAATCCGCCGGCGGATTGGCGGTGCGGCGGTCGAGTTTTATGAAGGGCCGCGCCACCACCTTGGCCCGCTTCATCAGCTTCTGATATTGCAGCTCGCGCATGGCGTAGATCTCGACCCAGAGGTCGTCCACCATTGTATCACCATAGGGCCGCGCCAGCGAGGCGATGGCGATGTTGCGCTTGGCCATCGGCGACCACATGGCGGCGCTGACCAGGCCAACCTCCTGGCTTTTCTTGTGGTAGACGATGGCGTGTTCGGCGGGGATGTTGCCTTCGATCTCGAGCCCGACCAGCACATGGCGCAGCCTGCGTTTGGCGCGCGCTTCAAGAATGGCGCGGCGGCCGTTGAAGTGGCCTTTCTCCGGATCGATCATGAAGCCGAGCCCGATCTCGTCTGGCATGCGCAGGCGATCGGCGCGGATGGCATGTTCGGCGGCGGTGAAGTCGGCATTGGCAACGATCAGCCCGGCCTCGAGCCGTGCGCGGTTCAGCGCCGTGTAGCCGATGGCACGGATGCCGCGCGGTTCGCCCGCTTTCATCAGCCGGTCCCACAGGCTCAGCGCCTTGTCGTCGGCTACGAACAATTCGTAGCCCAGATCGCCGGTGAAGCCGGTGCGCGAGATGGTGACTGTGCCGCCGTCATGGGCGAACTCGGCGAGGTCGAAGATCTTCAGCCGCTCGACGCCGGTTAAGCCGGCATCGCGCAGCACGGCGAAGGAGGTTGGGCCCTGCAGGGCGAGCCCGGCGACGGCTTCGGTTTCTTCCTCGACGGTGACGTCGAATCCAATGGCGCTGTCCAGTAGCAAGGGCAGATGCCGCTCCTGCGAACACAGGCGAAAGCGCGTCGGCGACAGGCGAAACAGCGTGCCGTCGTCGAGGACAAAGCCCTGGTCGTCACACCAGGCGGTATAGTGGACACGGCCAGGTCTCAGCCTGGTCACGTCGCGCAAGGTCACGCGGTCGAGAAAGGCCTCGGCATCCGGTCCTTCGATCCGGTATTTGGTCATCGGCGAGATGTCGAACAGCGCCGCCTGGCTGCGGATGGCGAAATATTCCAGCTCCTCGTCCCACAGCGAATGCGGCGCGCGGTAGCCCGCCCAATTGTACCAGTCCTGAGTCCTGGCCAGCGCATCGAGGCGCGGCTGGAACGGGGTGCCGAGGCGCAGCGTGCGGAAATGACCTTGCGCGGCGATGCGTGCGGAAACGGCCGCACTGGCGGTCTTTGCAACGGGCTTCTTCCTGGTTGCCTGGGCCATGACCTACCTCTTCATCGCGATGATGCGCCGCGCGGCGTTGAGCCCGGGTGCGCCGGAGATACCGCCTCCGGGATGCGAGCCGGCACCAGCCAGGAACAATCCTTCAAGCGGCGTGTCGTAGCCGGACCAGCCCGAGACGGGACGCGAGATCAGCATCTGGTCGGCCTGCAATTCGCCGTGGTGCCAGTGGCCGCCCGGCATGCGGTAACGCGTCTCGATATCGGCCGGCGTCAGCAACTCGGCATGGACAACGCTCTTGCCGATGCCCGACGCGTAAGCCTCGAGCTGCGCCAGGACAGCCTTGAGGAATTTCGGCTTGCCGGCAGCCCAACCTTCCTTCAGTGCATAGGGCGCGTATTGCACCACAGCCGACAACACACAGGCCCCAGCAGGTGCCAGCGATGGATCGGCAAGGCTGGGCAGGGTGATCTCCATCACCGGCTCAGGTGAGAACTCGCCGTATTTGGACGGATTAAAGGCGCGTTCGACATGATCGGGCGAAGGCGCGATGACCAGCCTGCCCTTGTGGCCGGCGGCATCGACGCCGGCGAATTGCGGCGGCCGATCGAGCGCCAGATTGAGTTTCGCCGCGTCGCCTTTCATCCGAATGTTCTTCACCTTGCGCACGAAGCCGGTGTCGAGCTCGCGCGGCCCGACAAGGTCGAGGAAAGTTGTCGCCGGATTGATGGCGGAGATGACCGTCCTGGCGCGCAGCTCCTCGCCAGTGTCGAGCGCGACGCCGACGGAGCGGCCTTTCTCCACGATGATCTTTCCGACCGGCGCCGATGTCCGGATGGTGACGCCGGCCATTTCCGCCGCCGCGCGGATGGCGGCGACAACGGCGCCCATACCGCCTTGCGGCAGCATCTGTGCTCCGGATGCCCCGCCGGTCTCGCCGGCGAGGCGATAGTAGAGGCCGAGCAGCGAGGTCGGCGAGCGCGGGCCGAGATGGCTGCCGAGCGTCGCGTCGAAGGCGAGCAGGCCTTTCAGCCTGTCGTCTGCAAGCTGTTCGTCGAGCAGGTCGGCGACGTTCATGAGCAGCACGCGCAGGAAGTCGCGCATGTCTTCCTTGCCGAGCTTTTTCAGCGCCAGCGCGGTCTGGCCGAGTGAGGCGGTCTCGAGCAGCGACATGTCGGCAAGATCGGGCGCGCGGCGGGAGAGGAACGGCTTCAGGATGCCGGCATAACGCAGCAGCTGCGCACGCAATTCCTTCCAGGCCGATTGCTCGGAGGAACTGGTGCCGGTCAGCACTTCGCCATAGGCGCCATGCAGGACCAGCGATGGGCCGTCCTTCGACAGTGCCACCGATGGCAGGAAGTCCGCGCGGGCGACTTTGAGCCCGTGTTTCTCCAGCTCCAGCGTCTTCACCACGTCGGGATGCAGACGGTTCAGCACATGGGCGATCGACGAGACACGAAAGCCCGGCGCGAACTCCTCGGTGCGAGCGGCGCCGCCGGTTTCGCTGCCCGCTTCCAGCAGGAGCACCTTGCGACCTGCTTTCGCCAGCGTGCCCGCGGCGACGAGACCATTGTGGCCGCCGCCGATGACAAGCACATCCCATCTTGGTGCATCAAATGACGTCATGGGCCGGACTCATATGCGAGGTGGATTTGGCGAGATCGCGCAGGATTTCGGCGGCGGCATTGCGGCCGGGCGCGCCCATGACGCCGCCTCCCGGATGGGTGGAGGAGCCGCACATATAGAGGCCGCCGACCGGCGAGCGGTATTGCGCGTAGCCCGGCACCGGGCGATTGAACAGAAGCTGGTCGAAGGTCAGTTCGCCCTGGAAAATGTTACCTTCGGTGAGGCCGACCTCGGCTTCGATCTCGCGCGGCGTGCGCACCTCCATGTGGACGATGCGGTCGCGGAAGCCCGGCGAATACTCTGATATCTGCGCAATCACGCTCTCGGCGAAGCCGTCGCGATCGGCATCGGCCCATTCGCGGCCGTTCACCTTGGGTGGCGCGTATTGCACGAAGCAACTCATGAAGTGCTTGCCCGGCGGCGCCATGGTGGGGTCGAGCGTGGTCGGGATCACCATGTCGAGGAAAGGATCGGCCGACCAGCGCCCGGCCTTCCAGTCGTCATAGGCACGCTCCATGCGTTCCATCGAATCGGTGAAATGCATGTCGCCGCGATAGACCGGCGAATCCTTCGGCAGCGCCGGGAATTCCGGTAGCGAATCGAGCGCGATGTTGACCTTGCCGGAGGAGCCGCGGATCTTGAAGTTCCTGACCCGGCGCAGGAAAATGTCGGGCAATTCCTTTTCCTCGACAAGCTTCAGGAAGGTGCGCTTCACGTCGGCATTGGAGACGACGAGCTTGCCGTAAATCTCCTCGCCGCCGGCCAGCACCACGCCTTTGGCTTTGCCGCGTTGGACCAGCACATGGTCGACCTCGGCGCCGGTGCGGATGGTGCCGCCCGAGGCCTTGAACGACGCGGCCAGCGCCTTGGTGACCGCGCCCATGCCGCCGCGCGCATAGCCCCAGGCGCCGACCGAGCCGTCGACCTCGCCCATATAGTGGTGCAGCAGCACGTAAGCGGTGCCGGGCGACATCGGCCCGAGCGCGGTGCCGATGATGCCGGACAGAGCGAAGTTTGCCTTGATGACGTCGGTCTCGAAATACTCGTCGAGGAAGTCCGAGATCGACATGGTCCAGAAGCGCAGCGTCAGCGCCATTTCTTCCGCCGACAGGCCGGCAAACTTCCTGCCAAGATAAAGCAACTCGCCGAGGTCGCGCGGCTTGAGGCTGGTCGGGTCGGGCGCGGTGCGCATCAAAAGTGGCTGGATGAAACGGCACTGCCGCGTCACGTCGCGGGCGTAGCGGTCATAGGCTTCAGCGTCGCGTTTGGAGAATCGGGCGAATTCGCGCCGGTGCGCATCATGGTCGCGGTAGTTGGCGAGGTAGTCGCCGTCGCGGGTGAATACCGCGCCGCCCTCATAGGAGATGACCTGCAGGCCGAAGCGCGGCAGTTCCAGGTCGCGCATGATTTCGGGGCGGAACAGCGAGCAGACATAGGAGCAGTTGGAGTAAAGGAAGCCCGGCGTCAGTTCGCGGCTGGTGGCGGCACCGCCTAGCCAGTCGTTCTTCTCCACCACCAGCACGTCGAGCCCGGCGCGCTGCAGATAGCAGGCGTTGACCAGGCCGTTGTGTCCGCCGCCGATGACGATCGCGTCCCAAGCTTTCATTGTGGCCCAGTCTCTTTGTTTCCACGCAATTCCCAGGGGAAAGCGCTGTGCGGCTTTTCCGGGAAAACCGCTCACACTTTTCCTGGAATTGCGCTCCGCGACCCGCTGTTCATTTTTGCGTGATCTGTTCCCGAATATGCGGAATTTGGCATGGCATCAGCTGTTTTGTCCAGTCATTCTGAATGAATGTTCAACAAATTATGTTGCGTTTTCCCCGGCATGCGCTAGGCTTTGCCGGCGTTCGAACTGGGCAATCATCGATTGGGGATCGAGGGCTGATGATCGAAACGGCAGATGCCGAGCCGGAGTATGACGACACCGCGATCCGCTTCCTCGAGGCGCTGTGGGGCGAGGGCTACCTGTCGCCAGGCGGTCCCGGCGAGGTCGACCGGGTGGTCGAAGGGATTTCGCTCAACGGCAAGACGGTCCTCGATATCGGCTGCGGCTCCGGCGGCATCACCTTGCATCTGGTCGAGCGCCACGGCGCCGCTCACGCCACCGGCTTCGATGTCGAGCAGCCGGTGATCGAAGCGGCCAGACGGCGAGCAGCAGTGCGTGGCTTCGCAAATCGCGTCAACTTCGTTCAATCGCTTCCCGGATCGCTGCCTTTCACCGATCGTTCCTTCGATGTCGTCTTCTCCAAGGATGCGCTGCTGCATGTGCCTGACAAGGACGCGTTGTTCGCCGAGATTTTTCGTGTGCTGAAGCCGGGCGGCGTCTTTGCCGCGTCCAACTGGATGATCGGGCATGACGGCGAACCCTCGCCTGAGATGAAAGCCTATGTCGCCGCCGAGGGGCTGTCCTTCACCATGGCATCGCCGGCGCGCTATGCGCAGGCGATGCGAAGCGCGGGCTTTGCCGACATCACCGTGCGCGACCGCAACCCGTGGTACCGGGAGGTGGCGCGCGGGGAACTCGCACGGCTCAAGGGACCGCTCTACCGCCAGGCTGCCGCCGCGGTCGGCGCGGCCTATGTCGACAAGAACATCAAGACCTGGGAGGCAATGCAGAAGGTGCTTGACAGTGGCGAGCACCGTCCCACTCATCTGCGCGGTTGGAAGCCGGTTGGATAGCCGGCAATGCTGGAGACCGTCACATCCATGAAGACTTCCGAGGCCAGGGACGTTCTCGCCGAAACGACGCGAAAGAGCGACGCCGAAAAGCGCGGCCGCAAGGCTTCGAAGGAGGTCCGTCAATTGCAGCTGATCGAGGCAACGATCGATTCGCTGGCCAGGCGCGGTTACGCCGAGACGACGATGGCCGATGTCGCCGATGGCGCCGGCCTCTCGCGTGGCATCGTCAACTTCCATTTCGAGAGCAAGGAAAAGCTGCTGATCGCGACGCTGCAGCATATGTATGATGAGTACTCGGCGCATTGGCGCGCCGCACTGCAGAAAGCAGGCGACGATCCGGCACGGCAGCTGCAGCAGCTGGTGTGGGCCGACTTCGACCGCTCGATCTGCAACAAGCGCAAGCTCGCTGCCTGGCTGGCCTTCTGGGGCGAGGCCAAGTCGCGGCCGACCTATCAGGCGCTGAGCAGTTCGCGCGATAATTATTACCAGCAGGTCTTCATCGATCTCTGCACGGCGCTCAAGCAGAGCGGCGCGTATGCCTATGAGCCGCAGGTGATGGCGCTGGCGCTGTCGGCCATGCTGGAAGGTCTGTGGCTGCGGCTGATGATGGGCACCGAGGACACAACGCGCGAAACAGCCTTGCAGGCGGCCAATGCTTTTTTGGCCGCGGCCTTCCCGAAGCATTACGGTTAGCAACAGCCGGCCGCCAAGACCGGCAAGACCAAAAGAGGATGGAACAGCATGAAGAAACTCAGCCGACGCCTGACATTGACATTGGCGCTGGGCGGCGCGCTTGCGGCTTCGGCGGCAGCGTTCGCCGTCGCCGCGGACAAGGACCTGATCGTGTTCGACTGGTCCGGCTACGAGGACCCGAGCTTCCATCCGAAATATGTCGAGAAGAACGGCGATTCGCCGACCTTCGCCTTCTTCGGCGACGAGGACGAGGCGTTCGAGAAGGTCCGTTCCGGCTTCAAGGCCGATCTCGGTCACCCCTGCTCGCAGAGCGTGACGAAGTGGCGCGAAGCCGGGCTGCTGCAGCCGCTTGATACCTCGAAGATCACGGGCTGGAAGGACCTCAATCCCGGTATCATGGCGATGAAAAACCTCGCCACGACCGACGATGGCAAGGCGTGGTTCATGCCCTGGGACTGGGGCAACACGCAGCTCACCTACAACTCCTCCAAGATCGACGCCAAGGACGTGCAGTCGCTGAAGGCATTCGCAGATCCGAAGTTCAAGGGCCGGGTGTCGATCGGCGACAATGTCGACGATGCCTATGCGCTGGCCGCGCTTGCCATCGGCATGAAGGACTGGACCACGATGACGGACGACCAGTTCAAGCAGGCGTCCGACTTCCTGCGCCAGGTGCACAAGAACGTCCGCTCCTACTGGACCGACACCACCGACATCGTGCAGCTGTTGAGTGGTGGCGAGGTCGACCTCGCCTGGGCCTGGAACGATGCGACGGTGCAATCCGTCAAGGCAGGCGTGCCGATCAAGTCCGTAAAGGACACCAATGAAGGCATCTCGACCTGGGTCTGCGGTTACGTGCTGTTCAAGGACGCGCCCGGCAATATCGACAAGGCCTATGATTATCTCAACGCCGTCAACGATCCGGAGACCGCCAAGGTGCTGGTCAAGGACTGGGGCTATGGCCAGGCCAATGCCAAGGGCATGGCTGGCGTCGACCAGGCGATCCTGAAGGAAAAGGGCTATGACGACGTGCAGAAATTCGTCGACAAGACGCTGTTCCAGTCGCCGCTGCCGTCCGATCTCAAACTGAAGATGATCGCCGAATTCGAGAAGATCAAAGCCGGGTACTGAGCTGGTTCCACGGTCCGTCCGCTGCCGCCTCGGTGCAGCGGACGACCCTCGCCAAAGCAGATGATTTCTCCTAACCTCGCGGCAGCTTTTTCGTGAAGGGGGAGTTTCGCCATGACGCCAATGCTGCGCCGCCTTGCACTTGCCGCCGCCTGCATGATCGGCGCCGGCGGGGTCTATGCCTGGGCGGAAGGCGGCGGCGATCTCGTGGTGTTCGACTGGTCCGGTTACGAGGACCCGCTGCTGCATCCGGCCTACACCGCCAAACACGGCGCCGAGCCGACCTTCGCCTTCTTTGGCGACGAGGATGAAGCCTTCGAGAAGATGCGGGCGGGCTTCAAGGCCGATATCGCGCATCCCTGTTCGCAAAGCGTGGCGAAGTGGCGCGACGCGGGGCTGCTGCAGCCGCTCGACACCTCCCGGATTGCCGGCTGGAAAGACCTCAATCCCGGCATCATGGCGATGAAGAACCTCGCCACCACCGAGGACGGCAAGGCCTGGTTCATGCCGTTCGACTGGGGCAATACGGCATTGCTCTACCGCACCGACAACGTGACGGCCGATGAGGCGCAGTCGCTGCGGATCCTTGCCGATCCGAAATTCAAGGGCCGCGTCACCATCGGCGACAATGTCGACGACGCCTATGCGCTGGCGAGCCTGGTGATCGGCCTCAAGGACTGGACCAAGATGACCGACGCGCAATTCAAGGAGGCATCCGATTTCCTGCGCCAGGTGCACAAGAACATCCGTCTCTACTGGACCGACTCGAGCGATATCGACCAGGCTTTTTCCGGCAACGAGGTCGACCTTGCCTGGGGCTGGGGCCAGACACTGATCGCGATGAGCGGGCAAGGCGTTCCCGTCGCCATGAACCGCGATACCAAGGAAGGCATGTCGACCTGGGTGTGCGGCTACGTGCTGATGAAGGATGCGCCGGGCAAGCTCGACCAGGCCTATGATTTCCTGAACGCGGTCAACGCGCCCGATATTTCGAAATACATGGTCACGACATTCGGTTACGGCCATGGCAACAGTGCCGGCATGGCCGCGATCGATCACAAGGTGCTGGCCGAGCGCGGTTTCGACGACATCGACAAGTTCCTCGACAAGACGCTGTTCCAGCAGCCGGTCGCGCCTGATCTGAAGAAGCGCATGGTCGACGAATTCGAGAAGATCAAGGCCGGATATTGACGAGCGAACTGGAAAGAGCCGACGTCGTCATCGTCGGTGCCGGCTTCACCGGCCTGTCGGCTGCACTTGAGTTGAAGCAGGCCGGCATAGGCTTCCTGCTGCTTGAAGCGCGCGACCGTGCCGGTGGACGGGTCGAGGCGGTCCGCAATGGATTTGGCGAACGCATCGACAGCGGCGGCCAGTTCCTGTGCGAGGACATGCCGGAAGTGATGGCGCTGGCGAAGGCACGCGGCAAGACATTCGTCGCCACCTATGTCGAGGGCGATTTCATCACCCATCCGCCAATGCCGGCCAGGGACGCCAAGCAGACCTATCACGGCGCGATGGCGATCCGCGAACGCATGAACCGCATCGAGCCGGACGACACCTCCATAGAGGGCATGAGTGTCGCGGCCTGGCTGGAACAGCAGCGTGATCCCATCGATGCCAAGACGGCCTTCCGCTCGATGATCGAAGGCCTGTGGTGCCTGCCGATGGACAAGGTGCCGCTCTGGTATCTGATCGACAATGACCGCCGCATCACCAACGAAGTGCCGGAACTGCAATATTCCCTGCGCGAGACCATGCAGTCGCTGGCCGAGGATCTTGCTGGCGATCTCGGCGACCGGATGCGGTTGAACGAACCGGTCACGCGCATCGAGCATGGGCCGCAAGGCGTTCGTGTCGTCACGGGCAATGGCGTGATCGAAGCGCGCCACGTGCTGATCGCGCTGCCGCCGGCAACAGCCGCGAAGCTCGATTTCGCACCGGCCTTGCCGACAAGACTCGCGACGGCGCTTGGCGTCTGGGAAAGCGGCGCGGTGATCAAGATCCTGGTGCGCTATCCCAGGCCATTCTGGCGCGAGCAGGGTTTGAGCGGCATGGTGATGTGGCGCGACCTGCCGGGACTGTTCGCCTGCGATGCCAGCAAGGATGCGGAGCATGCCGCGCTCGTCGTCTTCATCGGCGGACCGCTCGCGCTGCGCTGGCGGGGGCTGAGTAAAACGGCACTTCGTGCGGAAGTGACGGCACGATTGCAGGACGCGCTCGGTCCGGATGCCGGCGATATGCTTGATTTCAGTTCACGCGATTGGATTGAGGATCGCTGGAGCGGCGGCGCCTATAGCGACCTCATCGTCGACGTGACGGCCAGGGATGCCGAGCGGACGATGCTCGCGGGTGCGCCGCCGGTTCATTTCGCCGCTTCGGAACTGTCGCCGTCATTCCCCGGCTATGTCGAAGGGGCGATCGTCGCCGGGCGCATCGCGTCGCGCAAGATCCTGGCGCTGCTTCAGTCGCCCATCGCCACCAGCGCCTCGGGATCGTAGGCAAGGCGGATCGGGGTGCCGACGGGAATGTCGTCGGCGCCGAAATCGTTGGTCTCGGTCACCGATAGCGGCTTTTCCAGTCCGGGTATCTCGACGATCAGATGGGTGATCTCGCCGAAATAGTGGCGTTCGACCACCTTGCCGGCGACCTCGAATTTTGCCGTGGCATTGTCCCATAAAACGCGCAGGCGCTCGGGCCTTATGCCGAGCGTGGCGGCGCCACCATTGCGCACGAAAGCCTTCGGCTTGTCGGTCTTGACGCGGCCGAAGCCCAACGTGTCGACGATCAATGAGGCGCCGCTCTCCTCGACGATCTCGGCCTTGACGAAGTTCATGCCGCCGAGGAAGTCGGCGACCTGGCGGTTGACCGGCCGCTGGTAGATCTCCTTGGGCGAGGCGACCTGCGCGATCCTGCCGCCGAACATGACGGCGATGCGGTCGGACATGGCGAGCGCCTCATACTGGTCGTGGGTGACCAGCACGAAGGTGATGCCGACGGCCTGCTGCAGGCGGCGCAGTTCGACCTGCATCTGCTCGCGCAGCTTCTTGTCGAGCGCCGACAGCGGCTCGTCGAGCAGCAGCACCTTGGGCCGCATCACCAGTGCGCGGGCAAGCGCCACGCGCTGGCGCTGGCCGCCTGACAGTTCGGTGGCCAGCCGCTTGCCAAGGCCGGTCAGCGAAACCTGCGCCAATGCCTCCTCGACGCGGCGCTTCTCTTCGCCACCCTGCAATTTCAGCCGCTTCAGACCGTAGGCGACATTCTGCTCGACATTGAGGTGCGGGAAGATCGCATAGCTCTGGAACACCATGTTGGTCGGCCGTCGATTGGCCGGGATGCCTTCCATCGGCTGGCCGCCGACCGCGATCGAACCGCTGGTCGGGTTGTCGAAGCCGGCGATCATGCGCAAAAGCGTGGTCTTGCCACAGCCGGACGGCCCGAGCAGCGAGAAGAATTCGCCCTCCCGGATGGTCAGGGACGCATCGTCCAGCGCCTTGAACGATCCATAGCTGCGGGTGACGTTGCGGATCTCGATCATGGCCCGATCCGACTGGGCCCGATCGGATTGGGGGCGCTCGATCTGCGGCTGTTCAGGCATAGAGGCCTCCCTCGTTCTGGGTGCGTCTGGCCGCGCGGCGACGCAGGATTTCGGCAACTGTCATCAGCAGGAAAGAGGCAACGAGCAGCAGCGTGCCCAGCGCCAGAACGCCTGGCAATTTCGAGGCGAAGCGCAACTGGCCCCAGATGTAGATCGGCAGCGTCGCTTCGGTGCCGGTCAGGAAGAAGGCGATGATGAATTCGTCGAGCGAGATGGTGAAGCAGACGAGCAGGCTGGAGATGATGGCCGGCGCCACCATCGGCAGCGTCACCCGCCGGAAGGTGCCGAAGGCGCTTTCACCAAGGTCGGCGGAGGCTTCCTCCAGGCTGCGGTCGAAGCCTTCGAAACCGGAGGTCAGCACCGTCATCGAATAGGGGATGCAGACCAGCACATGGCCGAGCACGACGGTGAACAGCGACAGGCTCAAGCCCAGCTGAAGCATCACCAGCAGCATGGAGATGGCGACGATCACCTCGGGCAGCACCAGCGGTGCCATGATCAAGCCGTTGATGGTGCGGCGGCCGGGATAGCGGTAGCGGGTGATCGAGCGGGCGGCGAGGATGCCGAGCACGGTGGCGAGAACCGATGCGCAGACACCGACTTTGAGGCTGTTCCAGGCGGCGTCGAGCAGGGCCGGCGTGTGCGGCAGATCGGCATACCATTGCAAGGTGAAGCCGGTGAGCGGGAATTTCGGCGTAGGTGCGGTGTTGATCGAGAAGATCGGCAGGAAGATGACGGGCAGATAGAGGAAGACGATATAGAGGAACGCATAGACGGACAGCCAGCCGCCCGACAGGAAACGCCGCGTCCTCATCGTGCCAGCCTCTGCAAGGCGCGGATGATCAGCACCGTGGCCCCTGCCATCAAGGTGACGATCAGCATGGTGGTGACGGAAAGGGCGGCACCCAGCGGCCAGTTGGCGGCCTTGCCGAATTGCGCCTGGATGGCATTGGCGATCATGACGCCGTCCTTGCCGCCGACCAGCTTCGGCGTGACGTAATCGCCGACGGTCGGGATCATGACGATCAGGGCCGCCGAGATGACGCCCGGCGCGGACAGCGGCAAGGTCACGCGCAGGAACGAACGCAAGGGGCCATCGCCAAGGTCGGTGGCCGCTTCGACCAGCGTGCGGTCGACCTTCTCCAGCGAGACGAAGATCGGCAGGATGGCGAAGGCCGCCCAGGCGTGGGTGAGCGTGATGATGACGGCGCTCGAATTGTAGAGCAGGGCCGTCGACGGCTCATCGATGATGCCGAGGCCCATCAGGCCGGAATTCAGGACGCCATTGTAGCCAAGGATGACCTTCCAGGACATGACGCGCAGGAGATAGCTGGTCCAGAACGGGATGGTGATGAGAAACAGCCATAGGCTCTTGTGACGGCCGCCATGGAAGGAAATGAAGTAGGCGATCGGGTAGGCGAGGATGACGGTGAGCAAGCTCACCGTTAGCGAGATGTAGAGCGAGCGCCACAACAGATCCCGATAGATCGGTTCGGTCAGCGCGACGCGGTAATTCTCCAGCGTGAAGGTGCGGTCGATGGTCAGGTAGTGCTGCGTCCAGAACGAATGGGCGATGACCACCAGGATCGGCAGCACCAGCAGGATCAGCGCATAGAGAAAGGTCGGGCTGATCAGGGCGAAGCCCTGTACGGGCTCGGACTGCAGAAGGGCATTTCGTCTGGCCCGCGTCATGCGCAGCGGGGGCGACCCTTCCGCCGCCGCCGTCATTGCCAGGCTCCGGGGGCTCCGGGCGTGATTTCGGTTGCTGGCCTGGACTGTTCCGCCATGCGGCATCCCATTGTGCTGGCGCCGACTTGTTGTTCCCCTTGCCGGCTTTCTTTCATCATGCCCGTATCCGCGGATTGAAATCAAGCGCTATTTCTGCAATATTGATTGAACGGACATTCAAAATGAAGTGAAGAAAGCCCGGATTTTCGGCATTTGACGCTGGATTGCATGGCCGAGAAGAAATCGACGAGATGATGTGGAGGCGATCATGGCGGCTGCGAGAGATCTAAGGGCGACCGAGACGGCCGAGGCCGGCGGCGGCGATGCCATCGAACTGGCCAGGCGCCATCTCATCCAGCCCTGGCCTTATGCCGGTTCCGTCGGCGCGGAAGCACGTGCGCTGATCGGCGAGGGCGACGGCATCTACATCACCGACAGCACCGGCAAGCGGCTGATCGACGGGCCGGCCGGCATGTGGTGCGTCAATGTCGGCCACCGCCGCGAGGAGCTGGCCAAGGTGATGTATGACCAGGCGATGGCGCTTTCCTACAACACGCCCTGGTACACGATGAACGCGCCGTCGGCGGAGCTTGCCATGCGCATCGCCGGCCATGCGCCGGGCGATCTCAGCCATGTCTTCTACACGACCGGCGGCTCTTCGGCCGTGGAGACGGCACTGCGCTTCATGCAGTTCTACAACAATGTGCGCGGCCGCCCGGAAAAGAAGCTGATCCTGTCGCGCGGCGGCGCCTATCATGGCTCGACCTACCTGTCGGCCTCGCTCAACGGCCGCCCGCGCGACCGCGACTGGATGGATGGGGCCGACGAGCTTGTGATCAAGCTGTCCTCGCCCGACCCGTTCCGCCGTCCGCAAGGCATGAGCCTTGCCGCCTTCACCGATTTCCTCGTCGACCAGTTCCGCGACACGGTCGCCCGTCTCGGCGCCGACAGAATAGGCGCTTTCGTCGGCGAGCCGGTGCAGGCCTCCGGCGGCGTCGTCGTGCCGCCCGATGGCTATCTCGGGCGCATCCGCGAGATCTGCCGCGACAACGACATCCTCTATGTCTCCGACGAGGTGGTGACGGGCTTTGGCCGGCTTGGCCATGTCTTCGCCTCGGGCGACGTGTTCGGCATCGACCCCGACATGATCACCTTCGCCAAGGGCGTCACCTCGGGTTATTTTCCGCTCGGTGGCGTCATCATCTCGGAACGGCTGCTTGAAGAACTGCGCCGCTCGAACCATCCCGATGCGATGTTCGGCCATGGCCTGACCTACACCAGCCACCCGGTCGGTTGCGCCGTGGCGCTGAAGAACCTCGACCTGCTGGAAGAAAGCGTGCTTGCGCACACGCAGGCGGTCGCCCCCTATTTCCAGGCGCAGCTGAAGACGCTGGAAGACCTGCCGTTGGTTGGCGAGGTGCGCGGCGTGGGACTGATGGGCTGCGTGGAATGCGTCGCCGACCGCGAAAGCAAGGACCCGCTGCAACTCGACAAGGATGTCGGCAAACGCATCGACGGCCATTGCCATGAGCTTGGCCTGCTGGTGCGTCCGCTGATCAACATGTGCGTGATGTCGCCGCCGCTGATCATCACGCGCGAGCAGATCGACGACATGGTCGGAATCCTGCGCGAAGGCATTTCACGCACGATGGATGACCTGCGTCGGGAAGGCGTGTGGCAGGGGTAAAGCTGTCCTTCTTCTCCCCGTCTCACGGGGAGAAGGTGCCTGTTGGGCAGGTGATCTCCTCCGACCTTGCGGATCTATGCAGCGGCGCGTTCGCCGGCAGGCCGGCGACGCAGATCGGCTTGCAGGATCGCCGGCGGGTTGTAGTTGGCCTCATTCAGTCCGACATCGGTTCCCGGCGGGACGATCTGATCGATGCGATCCAGGATGTCGTCGCCGAGGCGAACCTCGGCGCCGGCGAGCAGATCGTCGAGATGCTGCATCGTGCGCGGTCCAAGAATGGCCGATGTCACGCCGCGATGAGCCATGACGAAAGCCATCGCCATGTGGGTGAGTGACAGTCCTGCTTCGTTCGCCAACGGGATGAGTTGCTCGACCGCATCCAGGCTGCGCTCATCCGACATTTGCCTGGGCATGTATTTCACCCGCAGGCTGTCGGGCATCTTCTGCCCCTTGCGGTAACGCCCGGTGAGCATGCCTTTCGACAATGGGCTCCAGACCATCGCTCCCATTCCATGTCGCTCGCAGGTGGGAAGCACGTCGCGCTCGATGCCGCGATCGAGGATCGAATATGGCGGCTGTTCCGTGCGGAAACGGGCTAGCCCGTGCCGCTCGGCGACCCATTGGGCCTCGACGATCTCGGAGGCCGGGAAGGTCGAGGATCCGATCGCCCGCACCTTGCCTGCGCATCAGATCGGTGAGCGCGGAAAGCGTTTCCTCGATATCTGTGTCCGGCGCCGGCCGATGGATAAGGTAGAGATCGATATGGTCGGTCTGCAGGCGGCGCAGCGACGCCTCCACAGCCTGCATGATCCAGCGTCGTGAATTGCCCTGGCTGTTCGCGTCTTCCCCCATGAGCCCATTCACCTTGGTGGTCAGCACGATGTTGTCGCGCCGGCCCTTCAGCGCCTTGCCGACGATCTCCTCCGACTCGCCACGGCTATACCGGTCGGCGGTGTCGATGAAGTTGATGCCGTGATCCAGGGCTTTGTGGATTATGCGGATGCAATCGTCGTGGTCGGGATTGCCCAGTCCGCCGAACATCATCGCGCCCAGGCAGTAAGGGCTGACCTTGATGCCGGTTCGTCCCAGTGTGCGGTAGTGCATGACGTTCTCCTTGGTGCAGGGTTGTGGCCAGCACTGCCTTGCTGTGCTATTCAGCCTAAGCGGAACAGTATTCCGCTTTATACGGAACAATGTTCCGTTTTGCAAGCGGGTGTGTCGTGAACGACCGGACAGACGATTCAGATGGTGGCCTGGAGCCTCCAGCCCGCGCCGACCGGCGCGTGCGCGCCGATGCTCGGCGCAATCTCGACACGCTGCTCCAGACGGCCCTGTCGGTGTTTGCGAGCTCCGGCGTGGATGCGCCGGTGCGCGAGATCGCGGAAAGAGCGGGTGTCGGCATCGGCACCGTCTATCGGCACTTTCCGCAGCGTTCCGACCTGATCGCCGCCGTCTTCCGCCGCGAGATCGATGCCTGCGCGGACGCAGCTTCCGTCCTGTCGGCCGGGCATAAACCCTTCGACGCGCTGGCGAACTGGATGCAGCGATACGCGGCCTTCGTCGCGGCCAAGCGTGGGCTCGCCAAGGCCTTGCACTCGGGAGATCCGGCGTTCGACAGTCTGCCGGGTTACTTCGACCAGAGGCTGCGGCCTGCCCTGCGCACGCTTCTGAAGACCGCGACCGACGCTGGTGAGATTCGCGCCGATGTCGATGCCGACGAGCTTCTGGGCGCGGTGGCGAGCCTGTGCATGTCGGCCCACAATGCCGGAAGCGGCCGCGCGGAGCGCATGGTCGCTCTCCTCATCGACGGGCTGCGCCACGGCGCGAAGTCGTCGTAGCGGGCCAAACGGTCTGAAGCGCGCCAGGCCCGCGCGGGCTCCGGTTACGCCCCACCTGGCGCAGTTCCGGGAAAGTATGAAACGGGTCCGCAATTGCTTGACAACAAATAGCCAGAGCGGTTCGCCGTTTCCGTGAAATAGTGAACTGATCTAGGATCGCGACCTGAGCGCGTCGTTCAGATTCCACATGTCCTTCTCCTCGGGCGCGGTCTCGAGGCCCAGCACCGGCAGCATCTTGCGCAGATGGTCGTGGTGGGTGCGCACACCGTATTCCAAGTCTGAGAGATAGAAGCCTTCGAAGGCCTCGGACAGCATGGATTCGTTCGACCACACGGACAGCTGCACATCTTCCGACATGGTGTCGCGGTCGATGCGGAAGGACAGGTATCTTGCGGCGGCCTGCTCGCGGCTTTCGTCGCGGTAACGGTAGATCGCGCCGCGCAGCAGGGTCTGCCCCGTCGACAACGGAAACTCCTGGTAGAACTGCACGGATTCCGGCATCACCGAAATGACCGCATTGGGGAAAATGCCGTAATAGACCCAGGCCTTCTTCAGATAGTCCGGCAGATGCGTCGGCTCGGGCGCGATCTTGACGTAGTTCCTGACGCTCCAGCGGCGGCCGGCATGCGGGTTGTAGGTGGCGAAGGACCGCGACACGCCATTGATGAAGGGCTCGTCGAAATAGGTCGCACCATAGAGATCCTGCAAGGCGGGATGCGCCATGGCGACGTGATAGCCCTCATTGTCGACATCGCGCACGGACTTCCAGTTGACCGGCGTCTTTTGGGTCCAGATGCCCCAGGACGGCACCATGTCGGCGGCATTGTAATGCGCGAATTCGGGCTCGATCGGCTTCATCAGCTCAGCGACCGAAGGCTGTGGGCCGCCATTGCGGAAGCGGATGAAAATGAAGCCCATCCAGATTTCGAGATCGAGCTGCATCAGGCCGAACTCGGTCTTGTCGAGATCGGGGAACGAGCGCGGGCGCGCGGCGCCGCGCAGCGTTCCGTCGAGATTGTAAACCCAGCCATGGAACGGGCACACCAGCGCGTTCTTGCAATTGCCCTGGCTGTCGGCGACGACGCGGCTGCCGCGATGGCGGCACATGTTGTTGAAGCCGCGCACGACGCCATCCTTGCCGCGCACGATGAGGGCGCGTTCGCCGACCACGTCCATGGTCAGGTAATCGCCGGCGTTCGGGATGTCGGAAACATGGCCGACGATCTGCCAGTGGTTGCGGAAAACATGCTCCTTCTCGAGCTCGAGAAGGGCATCGGAATGGTAACTCCAGCCCGGTAGTCCCCGCCGGTCCCAATCGTTGGGGATCGCCACGTCACGGAGGTGCGGGTTCATAAAACGTCTCTTCTTTTTGTTGAATAATCATTCAATAAAAGCATATTTCCCATTGAAATGCAATGGCTTGTGAAAATACGGCTGGTTCTGAGGCGGGATAGGAGCATCGCCTTCGGCCGAATTCGATACGGCTGCTGCCCAGGAAAATCGCGGAGAATCCGGGTGTTAGCCTCGGTTCCGAGACGCCGTCCCGGCACGATTTCCCGAGGCGCGGAAACCGAAAGGCAAGACGCATGGCCGGAAGCAGAAAGCGCTCTCCGCACCCCGGCCGATCTGCTGTTCGGCAGGCGCTTGGGGCCGGGATCGCGTGTGGGACTTGGGCTGAGGTTCGCTTGCCTCGGCCAAATGTGAGCCGAGCTGACCGATTTTGCCCGATTTTGCCCGAAACTTCTGTTTCAACCTGGTTACATTGCTAGATCGACACCACGTTCGTGCTGTTACAAAGCGCGAGTAAGTTCGTTTCATCGCCAAAAAGAAACGCAGCGAAGGGGAAGGCAATGCATGCGAAAGTCAAGATCATCAGCGGCGAGCACCGCTTCCAGGCTCCAGAGCGCGCTGACCGACGCCCGAAACTGGCGCTGCGCCAACGCGCCAGCGACCACCCGATGGCTATGTTCATGGGACTGGCTGCTTGCGCCTTCGTCGGCATGGCGCTTGCGCCGACAGTCGGGCCGGCCTTCGCTTCGTTGAACCCGCCAGCCAACATCGTCGACGGCGCGCCGACGACAATCAAGACCGCGCGCCTGCCAATGCCGACGCTCGATTTCGCCTGCAAGGGGCAGGCTTGGGGCGCCGAGAGCGTGGATTGCCTGCGCGCTATCGCCGAGCAGTCCGGCACGCACAAGGCCCGCGCGATCCGCATGATCGCCAATGCCGCACCGCTGACCAACACGCCAAACATTTTCTGATTTCCGTCGAAGCGTGACCCCGAAACCCGTTCCCATTCGGGATCATGCTCTGACCTCCCCGAGCGCTCCTCCAGCGCTCTCTTCGGCTCCCGCCGCTCAGTCGGCCGGGAGCCTCTTTTTTACCCTTTCAACGCCGCCTGCTCGGCAATCATTGAAAGCACGCTGCGCACGTCCAGCGTGCTGAACGGCTTTTCCAGGATCTGCGGCCGCTGCTGCGCCGGCAAGGCCTCGATTTCCGCCTTGGCGCCGATCAGATCGCCGGTGACCAGCACGAAACGTCGTGCGAGGTCAGGCCTCTCGGCGAGCAGTTCGCGGTAGATCGCAATGCCCGATGTGCCGGGCATGCGCAGGTCCGAAAAGACGATGTCCGGTGGCATGTGGCCGCTCAAGGTGGCGGTGCCCGATACCCAGACAGGCGCGATCCGCGACTTGATGCCCATCAGTTCGAGAATGTCCGACAGCGAGCCGGCGACATCAGGTTCGTCGTCGATGATCAAGGCATGGCGCAGTCCGCTCGAGCGTGGCTGCGTTTCGCCGGCGGCGGCGATGCCCGCCGAGATGGCCGGCAGATGGACGACGAAACGCGCGCCTCTGGGGAGAACCTCCTCGAACCAGACATTGCCATTGTGCCGTTCGATGATCGATTTCGAGATCGACAGGCCAATGCCGGTGCCCACACCAACGGGCTTGGTGGTGAAATAGGACTCGAAGATGCGGTTGCGGATCGCTTCGGGAATGCCGGGCCCGTTGTCCTCGACCGAAAAGCCGGGATTGCCGCGATCGGTGCGGAATGTCCGCACCTTGATCAGTCGGTCCCCGGCAATGCCGGCAAGCGCATGCTGGCTGTTGATCAAAAAGTTGGCGGCCACCTGCGTCACATGGTCGGCGTCCGCCATGGCCAGCAGCGGGCCGGGCGCGAAATCGGTGTCGATGATGATGCCGCTCGAGCGGGCGCCATAGGCTGTCACCTCGAGCGCGGCGCGGATCACCTCGTTGAGATCGGTCTCGGCCTGCGCCGCGGGATGCAGGCGCACCATGGAGAGGAAGCTCTTGACGATGCGGCCGCAGCGCTCGGCGGCGGCGCGGACCTTCTCGGCACGAACCTTGGTCTGCGGGTCGGTGGCGAATTCATGCAGCAGTGTCGATTGCGCGACCACCACCGCCAGCGGGTTGTTGAGCTCGTGCGAAACGCCCGCGAGCAGCGAGCCCATCGCTGCCATCTTCTCGTTCTGGTGCAGTTTCTCGCGCTGCCGGTTGATCTCTTCCTCGGCCCGTAGCCTGTCGCGCAAATCGCGGATCGAGCCGAAGATCAGGCGGCGGTCGGCGACGCGCATCTCGGTCGCCGTCAGTTCGATTGGAAACACCTCGCCCGCGGCATTCTGCGTCACGGTCTCGAGCCGCTGGCCAACCATGGGCGCGCCGCGGCCCGACATGTAGTCGGCGCCCGAGGAATAGCCCTTGCGGTAGTATACGGGCACGACGGTGTCGAGCAGGTCCTTGCCGAGGATGTCGCTGCGCCGGAAGCCGAACATCTTTTCGGCGGCAGGATTGAATTCGATGATCGATCCGGCCTCGTCGATGACGATGATGGCGTCGAGCGAGGCCTGCAGCATGGTTCGCCGGATGACTTCGCTGGCATGGGCGTCGGAAGGCGAATGTTCGATGGCATCGCCGATGGCGAGCGCGATGATATGCAGCGTCGCCTCTTCCTCGTCGGTCCACTCGCGCTCGCCGACGCAGTCATTGACGGCCAGCGTGCCCCACAGATGGCCATGCGCGAAGACCGACACCGACAGGAACGACTTGATGCTCTGCTTTTCGAAATCGGTTCTCAGGAAGCCTTCGAGGTTGCGCGTGTGCCCGGCGAAGATCTTGCCTTGCCGTTCGTCCTCGGCCACGCGCTCCAACAGCGGATCGGAGTTGACGATCGACTGCATGATGACGGTCGGCGAGGCCAGTTCTCCACCGAAGTCGGGGTCGATCCAGTAGGCGGACACCGACTGGGCAAAACCCTGGCCAGGCAGCTCACGCAAGCGGAACAGGATGCCGCGCTGGCATTCGATGGCCCGGCACAGCGTTTCCAATATCCCGTCCATTTCGCGCTGCCAGTCGCCGGCCTCGCGCAGCCGACGAACCACGCGCACGGCCGCCATCGCCGCGCCCTGCCTGAAACCCGTATCCGTGCTTGTTGCTTCGCCCGTCATTGTCAGCCGTTATTCCAAGGTCATTGCCAATTCGATCGACCCAAATTCGATCGGCGAGCAACGGCTGCGAGCCTGAACCCTGTGGGCCGGCGCTCAGTTGCCGTCGCCGGTCGGCAGCGAGAAGATATAGCCTTCGCCGCGCACCGTGCGCAGGAATTTCGGGTTGGCTGGGTCCATCTCGATCTTCTTCCTCAGGCGCATGATGCGGATGTCGACGGCGCGCGACGATTCCGGATCCTCGGTGAAGCCGATGGCCTCCGAGATCGCGGCGCGCGTCAGCAGCCGGTTGGCGCGGGTCAGGAAGACCTCCAGCACGTCGAATTCGCTCTTGGCCATGTCGATCACGGCACCATTGGCGCCGGTGACCAGCCTGCCGTCGAGATCGGCCTGGAACGGGCCGAAGGCTACCGAGCGGCGGTCCGTCTTCGCTTTCCTGTCGAGCAGCTCCGTCGGCTGCGGAACGCGGCGCAGCACACTGCGGACCCTGGCCAGCACTTCGCGCAATTCGTATGGCTTGACGATGTAGTCGTCGGCCCCGAGTTCCAGCCCCACGATGCGGTCGAGCGCGGTGCCGGCGGCGGTCGCGTAGATGATGCCGATCGGCATTTTCGAGCGCAGCCAACGGCCAAGCGACAGCCCGTCCTCGCCCGGCATGGCGATGTCGAGGATGGCCAGATGGAAGGGTTGCGTCTCGATCAGGCTGCGCGCGGCGGCCGCGGTTTCCGCGGTCGCCACGTCATAGCCGGCGGCGCCGAGATATTCGGCAACCGCATCCCTCAGGTCGGGCTCGTCCTCGACGATAACAATTCTTGCCCGCACGATGCACTCGCTCCCACTTTCAGTGGAAAGTAGATTGGGTATAAACATCATGTCCAGCACTCATATCCGGTTGCAAGGGGATGGTTGGAAAACATGGCCGCACGAGCCGTCATCGCGCTTGTTTCCGTCGCCGAGGTGGTCGCGACCGAACTTGCAGACCATCTCGAGCGGCGTGGCCATGACGTGCGCCAGGCGCGACAGCCCTGGGAGGCGGAGTCGCTGCTGGCAGGCAGGGGCATCGATGTCGTTGTCGTCGGTGACAGTCTCAGTCAGGCGGAAGGCCGGGATCTGCTCAGGCGTCATGGCGGCCAAGGCGAGGGCGGCGAGGATGGACCCGATTTCATCCTGATCTGCCGGCCTACCGATCTGGTCGACAAGGTGCTGGCGCTCGAACTCGGTGCGGCCGACGTTGTCGAAAGCCCGCTCAATGTCAGGGAACTCGCCGCCCGTGTCGGCGGCCTGCTTTCGCGGCGCGGCAGGGGCACCCAGGAACTGATCGTGCTGGAGAATGCGACAGTCGATTTGAGGTCGGCCATCGTCATGCACCGCTCCGGCACGGAGGAACAGCTTTCGCCCGGTCAGGTGGCGCTGCTCAGGCTGTTCCTGGCGAGCCCCCGCAAGGTGCTGACGCGTGACGACATCATCGCCGCGGCACCGGCCGAGAACGCCGACGCCTTCGATCGCTCCATCGATTCGCGCATCGTGCGGCTGCGTCGCAAGCTCGACACCGAGACCATCACCACCATACGCGGCGCCGGCTACCGGTTCGATCCGCCGCAGCAATTCGCGGACTGATGGCAGGGTGCCCGGAAGATATTTCTGGCTGAGCATCGGATTTTCCCCCTCGCACCGATGCTTCCGAAGCTCAGCGTACCACCAGCAGCGACGGCCCCGATGGCATGTCGTTGGTCATGACGAGTTCATTGGCCTGGGCGCGATCCCTCAGGAGCACGGAGGCGAGGGCGGCAAAGCCGAGCAGGCCCTGCGCGTAAAGCAATGCCGAAAGCACCGAGGCCGCGAATTTCGTTTTCATCGTTCCAACTCCCCAGAAATGCCAATTCGTCAAAAATCAATGTGTCGCGGGTCGCTTCAGGAAACTCCCGAAGTGCCCGCGCCGCCCACGGAGCCCCCCGTCGCGGCGCGGGCCTTCGGTCCTCTCGGCAGCAAGTTGCCGGAGGGGCCGCGCAATGCCAGCAACCGAAGGCCAACCCGCCAGAGGGCCTTGAGCCGGGCGATGCGCAGGCTGGAAACAATCCAGACCGTGGCTGAAAACAGGGCGGCGTGCAGGGTAGAGATCTCGTTCGAACTCATCGCCGCCAATCTCGCCACGGAACCGCCGGCAACTGTGCCGACACCGCCGATGACCGCCGCCGCGATGCCGATCCTGAAAAGCCAGGACCGTATGTTCGTTTTCGTTCCCATGGTCGTTGCCGTCTGCTTTCGTTACGTCAACTTTGCTTCCGGCCCGTATCCGGATCATGCCGCCAGACCCGACGTTTTGTTGCAGATTGGTTTCGAGATTGACTTCGTGCCTTTCATATAAGTCAATACGAACTTTCGTTTCGTGGGGAATACCCATGTGCCGCATCCCGCTCCGATCTGTGCGAGCAAATGCAGTCGCCCCCCGACCTCTTGATTTGTTAACCGGAAGAAACAGATTCGAAACACAAACGAGCATTTCACGAAATCTGTCCGAAACATGGCGCAGCGATAAGCCGCTCATCGAATTGGAGCCGGCCGGACCGGCAGACAGAGAGGGGATATCATGCACACCACCATTTCCGCCAAGCTCATCAACATCACCGTCGCCGCGTTCACGGGGGCCGTGCTTCTGTTTGGCGCCGACGCAGCGCACGCCGCCAACAAGATTGTCGCGCGGGTCTCGCTTTCACAGCAGATCATGGAAGTCTCGGTCGATGGCCGGCCGACCTTCGCCTGGAAGGTTTCCACCGGCGACCGGGCGCATGTGACGCCGACGGGATCGTTCAAGCCGACGCGCATGCATGAGATGTGGTATTCGAAGAAGTACGACAACGCGCCGATGCCGCACTCGGTGTTCTTCAGCGGCGGTTACGCGGTGCATGCCACCTATGCGATCAAGCGCCTCGGCCAGCCGGCCTCGCATGGCTGCGTGCGGCTGCATCCCGACAATGCCGCCGATTTCTACCAGCTTGTCGAGACCTTCGGGCCGGCCAACACCAGCATCGTCATCGTCAAGTAGCAGGCTGTGAGCGGGCCGGCGGACCGCCGTGCCCGTTCAGGACTCCCGTAGGACCATTTCCCGCGGTTGAGCGCAGCTAAAAAAAGAGGCCGGGAAGTTCCCGGCCTCTTTTTTTGTTCTTCGGCTTTCCATCAATCCGGCAGCGCCGGCATCAATTTCGGATCCGGCTTTTCCGCGTGATGCGGCAAGTCCTTGCTGGCGATGAAGGTGTAGAACATGGGCACGACGAAGAGCGTGAACATGGTGCCGACCAGGATGCCGGTGAAGATGACCAGGCCCATCGAGTAGCGGGCCGCGGCACCAGCGCCGCTCGACGTGATCAGCGGCACAACGCCAAGCGCCATTGCCGCTGTCGTCATCAGGATCGGCCGCAGGCGCACCTTGGCCGAGGCGATGATGGCGTCGCGCCGCCGCATGCCATGGGCCTCGCGCTGCTGGTTGGCAAACTCGACCAGCAGGATGCCGTGCTTGGTGATCAGGCCGATCAGAGTGATCAGGCCGACCTGCGTGTAGATGTTGAGCGTGCCAAGGCCCAGATTGAGCGGCACGATCGCGCCGAAAATCGACAACGGCACCGCCATCATGATGATCAGCGGGTCGCGGAAGCTCTCAAACTGCGCCGCCAGCACCAGGTAGATGACGATGACTGCCGCTCCGAAGGCGATCAGGATCGTGTTGCCCTGTTCCTTCTCCTGCCGGGATTGGCCGGAATAGTCGATGAAGAAGGTATCGGGCAGGCTCTCCTTGGCAATGTCCTCGAGGACCTTCAAACCGTCGCCGGTGGTGACGCCGGGCAGCGGCAGCGCGGAGATCGTCGACGAATTCAGCTGGTTGAACTGCTCGATTGCCGCCGGTGAGGCATTGTTCGAAATCTTTACCACGGCCGACAGCGGCACCATCTCGCCCGTCACGCTGCGCACGAAATACTCGCCGAGCCTTTCGGGGTTGTCGCGGAATTCCTGCGGCACCTGAGGGATGATGTCGTAACTGTTGGAGTCGCGGTCGAACTGCGCCACCTCGGCGCCGCCGACCAGCAAGGTGAGCGTGCGACCGATGTCGGCGATCGGCAGGTTGAGAGCCGCCGCGCGGTCGCGGTCGATGGTCACCGTCACCTGCGGCGCGTCATAGGCCATCGAATTCTGCACGACGATGAAGCGGCCGGAGGCCTGCGCCTTGTTCTTGATCTGCTCGGCCGCCTCGTACACTTCGGCTGAATCGCCGGTCGAGCGTACCACCAGGGAGATGGGCAGGCCGCCGCCGGACCCCGGCAGCGTCGGCGGGGCGAAGACGAAGGCCTGGACGCCCGCCACCTTGGCGATACGAGCGGTAATGTCGGCCTGCAGCTCCTTCGAATTGCGCTTGCGCTCGGCCCAATCCTTGAAAGCAAAACCGACGAAGGCGCTGTTCGTCGTACCGCCGAAGGCGACGGCCGAGAACTGCGCGCGTGTTTCCGGAATATCCTTCACCAGGCCGAGAATCTGGTTGACGTAGGTCTCGGTGTAATCGGATGTCGCATAACGCGGCGCGGTCACCAGGGAGAGCAGGAAGCCCTGATCCTCTTCCGGCGCCAGCTCGCTCGAAGTCTTGGTGAACATGAAGCCGGTCACACCGACAAGCGCCAGCACGATAAGCAGCGTCAGCGGGCGGTAGTTCAACGAACCAGTGACGGCTCGCTCATAGACGTGCTCCACCCGCGCGAACGTGCCGTCGACAATGCGCTGGAAACGGCCTGCGTTGCCGGGCTTCAGAAGGCGTGCCGACATCATCGGGGTGATGGTGATGGCGATGATGCCCGACAGCACCACCGAGCCCGCGAGCGTCACCGCGAACTCACGGAACAGCGCGCCGGTCAGGCCGCCCGTGAAGGCCAGCGGTGCGAACACGGCCGCGAGCGTCATGGTCATGGCGACGATGGCACTGGCGATTTCGCGCATGCCGTTGAAGGCGGCCTGCATCGGCGACATGTGGTCCTCTTCCATGTGGCGGTGGATGTTCTCCACCACCACGATGGCGTCGTCGACGACAAGGCCGATCGCCAGCACCATGGCCAGCAGCGACAGAAGATTGATCGAGTAGCCGACCGCGAACAAAAGGAAACAGACGCCGATCAGCGACAGCGGGATGGTGATGATCGGCATCATCACCGAACGGAAGGAGCCAAGGAACAAGAGGATGACGACGACGACGATGGCGACCGCCTCGGCGATGGTCTTGAACACTTCATCGATCGAGGCGCTGATCTGTCCGGTCGCGTCGTAGACGACTTCGATCGTCATGCCTTTCGGCAACGTCTCCTGGATCTGCGGTACGAGCTTGGTCAACGCGGCCGCGGTGGTCAGCGGATTGGCCGCCGGGGTCGGGAAGATGGCGAGGAAGGTGCCGGGCTTGCCGTTGAAGCTTACCCTTGTATCGGTGTTCGCGGCAGCGAGTTCGACGCGCGCCACGTCGCGCAGCCGCACCACATTGCCGTCGGTCGAGCGCAACGGCAGCGCGGCGAAGGCCTCCGGCGTCTGCAGCGTCGAGCGCACGGTGATCGACGAAACGACGTACTCGTTCTGGGTGTTGCCGGGCGCCGACAGGAAGTTCGAGTTGTTGATCGCCGCCAGCACTTCCGCCGCAGTCACGCCACGCGCCGCGAGCCTGACCGGATCGATCCAGACGCGCATCGAGTATTCCTGGGCGCCGAAGATCTGCACGTCGGCGACGCCTTCGACCGTCGACATGCGGGGCCTGATGACGCGCTCGATATATTCCGTCAGCTGCTCCTTCGTCATGTTCGGATTCTGCATCGAGATGTACATCATCGCGAACTGCTGGCCGGTGCCCTTGACGATGACCGGATCCTTGGAGGCGTCCGGCAAGGTGCCGCGCACGCCCTGGACCTTGGACAGCACTTCGGTGAGCGCGACGTCCGGGTTGGAGCCGAGCTTCATCTGCACCGTCACGGTGCTGGAGGACGGACGGCTGGACGAGGTGACGTAGTCGATGTTCTCGGTCGAGGCGACGGCGCGCGCGATCGGGGCTGAAATGAAGCCCTGGATCAGGTCGGCGCTGGCGCCCGGATAGGCCGTCGTGATCGTGATCGCGGTTTCGTCAACCTTCGGATACTGCCGGATCGACAGGTTGAAGATGCCCTGGAAACCGAGCAGCAGGATCATGCAGGCTAGAACCGTCGACAGGACGGGCCGGCGAATGAAGAGATCGGAAAAGCTCATTGGTCGTCGGCCTGCTTGTTCGCCGATTTGGTCGGGTCAATCGTGTTGTCGACGTTGACGGACATGCCGTTGAAGAGGCGGTTCTGACCCGCGGTGACGACCTCGTCGCCAGCCTTCAGCCCTTCGACGATCTCGACCATGCCTTGATTGCGGCGGCCGGGCTTGACGAAGACCTGCGACAGGACAAGCGCGGGCTTATCGCCTTCCGCCGCCGGTTTGGCGGGATCTGCGGCTGCCGGTTTGGTGGCATCGGAAGCGGCCTTGTCCGCTGGCTTGGCGGCATCGGCGGCAGGCTTCATGGCATCGGCCGCCGGTTTCATCGCGTTGGCCGGCTTGGCGTCCGCAGGCTTGTCGGTGGCGGCCGCCACGGGCTTTTCCTCCGGCTTGGCGGTCTGGGCCGGGGCCGCGCCGGCGGGCTTCGCCTGCTGCACCACGAAGACGTAGTCGCCATAAAGGCTGGTGGTCAGCGCCGTTTGCGGCAGCGCCAGCACGTTCTGCTCCTCGGGCAATTCGACACGCACCTGCACGAACTGGCCGGGCGTAAGCTTGCCTTCCGGATTGGCGACCTCCGCCCTGATGTTCACCAGCCGGCTGGACGAGTCGATCTTGGGGTCGATGCCGCGAATGGCGCCTGCGAACGGCATGTCCGCGCCACTCAGGCCCAGCCGAACCGTCTGACCGATCTTGAGCAGCGGCAATTGCTGTTCAGGAACCGAGAAGTCGACCCGCATCGTGTCGAGATCCTGCAGCGTCACCACCGAGGTGCCGGGTGCGATGTACTGGCCCAGGTCGATCCTCGGAATGCCGACCGTGCCGCCGAAGGGCGCCGTCAGTTGCTTCTGATCGAGCACGGCCTGCAACCTGGTGACCTGGGATGCCGAAGCGGACGCCGCCGCTCGCGCGCTGTCCAGCGTCGAGTCGGAGCCGACGCCACGCCTGGTCAGTTCGATGGCACGGGTCAGCGATACCTGATCGAGCGCGGCCTGCGCCTTCTGTGCGTCGAGATCGGCGCGTTCGACGGCGTCGTCGAGTTGCAGCAGCACCGCGTTGGCCGCCACCTTCTCGTTGGCATGGAAGGGAATCTCCTTGACGATGCCGGCGGTCTCGACGGTCAGGTCGACACCGCGCACGGCGCGCACCGTACCGATCGCCTCGACGCCCGGCGTCCAGTTCGACGGTTTGGCGATGGTCGTGGAAACGGTCGCCGCCGGTGGCTTCATCGTGGCGAAATACTGCTTGATGCCGTTGTCGCGCAGGAAGTTGAAGCCGACGATACCGCCGACCACAATGACGAGCACGGCCAGGACGAGAATGATGAGAAAGATACGTAGTATGCGCTTGAACAAGGAAGTCCCCTCAGTCGAAATCCGGCGCGAAGCTCGGACATCGGGACACATATCGACTGCGGGTCCCGATTTCAAATAGTGGCGGCCTTACTGTACCGTCTGGACGGTCTTGTCAATTGGGCCTAAGCTTGCGATGGGAGGCGCCATGAGAGACCGACGACCGAACTCGCGCGAGAAGATTCTCGCAGCGGCGGCTGATGTTGCCCGGGAATCCGGGCCCGGCAGCCTATCGCTGGATGCCGTCGCCAGCCGTGCCGGCGTATCGAAAGGCGGGCTGCTCTACAATTTCCCGACCAAGGCCAAATTGATGCAGGGGCTGGTCGAGGGTTATCTGCGCGATTTCGAGCAAGCGCTGGAAGCCGCCAGCACCGGCGACGATGGCGAAAACCCGCTCGCCGCCTATATCAGGCTGTCGGCCAGTGACTGCGAGGAAAAGCAGCCCTCGGCCTCCTGGATCTTTTCGGCGATCGCCGAGGATCCCGATTTCATGACGCCGATAAAGACATTCAAGCGGCAGCTTTTCGAGCGGCTGAAGGGCGAGACATCAGACCTCAAATCGCTGCTGATCTGTTATCTCGCCATCGAGGGGCTGCGCAGCATGGACCTCTTCGAGTTCGACGTGCTGTCGAAGGATGAGCGCGAGCTCCTGGTGGCGTCGTTGCTGGAGATCGCCAAATAGGTATGGCTGTGCGGCCGCGGCCGTGCGCGAAGGACGCCGTTGCCGCGGAGCGTTCAATCGACGGCCCGTTCAATGTCCCGGCGCAAGACGATCGCGGTCGTCAGGTCCTCGACGCCGCCGAGAGTGGCAACGAGGTCGCGCACTGTGTTCAGCCTGTCGATCGACGGCACTTCGACCTCGACCACGAGATCCAGCTGGCCACTTACCGACGACACGCGCCGGACCTCCGGATAGCGCGCCAGCTGGTCGAGAATGCCGATTGACGGCGTGCGGACCAGCGTGACCAGCAGGAACGCGCAGACCAGTCCTTTGTCCATCTGGCCGATATCGGCCCGGTAGCCTCTGATGACACCACTCTTTTCCAGCGAGGCCACCCGCTCGCTCGTAGCGCTGCGCGACAGGCCGATGCGCCCCGCGAGCGTCTTCAGGGGGATGCGGGCTTCCTTGGACAGAATGGCAAGAATGTCCCGGTCCTTGGCGTCCAGTTCCTTCATGACGTCACGCTCCCCTGCGGTTCCGTTAATGTGCCGGCCGATGCAGTCATTGTGCCGGCGCAACCGACGCTTTGCCGGATGCCCGATTTCCAGGCCCATGCCAAGCTTTGACAAGGCAGATCCGGAATACCGATGACCAACGTTTCACACCCAGCCCCTCAAGTCTCGCAGAACGAGGCCGTCGATATCGCGGCGCGGCACTTCGGTATTTCCGGCAGCATCGCGCCCCTCGACAGCGAGCGCGACCGAAATTTCAAGCTGACGGCTTCAGACCATTCGCTGTGGATACTGAAGATCGTCAACGCCAGCGAGCCGCTCGTCGAGAGTGAATTCCAGACGGCATTGTTGGATCACCTTGAGCGCAACAGCCCGTATCTGGCCGTGCCACGTATAAAGAAGACGCTACAGGGTGCTTCGCTCGCCCATGCAAAGGGGCCGGGCGGCGAGGATCATGCCGTGCGCCTGGTGTCGTGGCGTCCCGGCCGGCCACTGGCCGAGAGCCAGGCCACGCCGGCGCTGCTGGAAAGCCTCGGAGGTGCGCTCGGCAGGCTGGACCACGCCCTGCAAGGCTTCATTCACCCCGGCGCGCTGCGCTCATTCGATTGGGACATTCGCCGGGCAGGTGCGGCACGGCAACGCCTGCATCACATCGACGACAATCAGGACCGCGCCTTGCTGGAACGGTTCCTCGATCATTTCGATGCCGAGGTGGCACCCAACCTGCCGGCATTGCGGGCACAGGTCATCCACAACGACGCCAATGACTGGAATGTGCTCGTCGATCCCGAAAGGCCCGAGCTTGTAGCCGGGTTGATCGATTTCGGCGATGCCTTGCACAGCGTGCTGATCGCCGAGGTCGCGGTCGCTTGCGCCTATGCGATCCTTGATGCCGAGGATCCGATCGGCGCCGCTGCCCGCCTCGCCGCCGGCTTCCATGCCGAGTATCCGCTGCGCGAAGAGGAACTCGACCTGCTGTTCGACCTCATCGCCATGCGTCTCGTCACCTCGGTGACACTGTCGGCCGCGCGCAGGGACCGCACCGGCGGCAATCCCTATCTGTCGATCTCGGAAGCGCCGGCCTGGCGATTGCTGCATCGCCTGGACAGGATGAACCGGCACTTCGCGACGGCGATCCTGCGCAAAGCCTGCGGCTTCGAAGCCGCCGCCGGAGCCCGCGCCGTGACAGGCTGGATCACGGCAAACCGAGCGCGGCTCGCGCCAATCCTCGACCGCCATCCGGCGACCCTTGCAAAGGCGCTGGTGCCTTATGGAGATCCGCAAAATCCGATGACGGTGACATCGGCCGCGCAGCAGCCCGACAAGGCCACGGCGTGGTGGAATGCCTATTGCGCCGAGCACGGCGTTGCGCTCGGCATCGGCCCATGGGGCGAAGCACGCACCGTCTACACCAGCGACATCTTCCAGTCGCGTTTCGTGGAAGGCGCTCGCCGTGCCAACCATCTCGGCCTCGACCTTTTCATGGCGGCGGGGACGCGGCTTTACACGCCGCTCGCCGCCATCGTCAGAAGCGTCGAGGTCGAGGAGGATCCGCTTGGCTATGGCTGCCTGGTGGCGCTGGAGCACACACCGCCGGGCTGCCCGTCCTTCGTCACCCTGTGGGGGCATATGGCGCATGAGGCGGGACGGCGGCTGAAGGCGGGTGACCGTCTGGAAGCGGGTGCGCTTGTCGGCGAGATGGGCACGCCAACCGAAAACGGCGGCTGGGCGCCGCATCTGCATTTCCAGATATCGACGGATACAAGCCTCGCCGCGAGCGACATCCTCGGTGTCGGCGAGGAGCGTTATCTCGACGTCTGGAAGGAACTTTTCCCCGATGCCGCCGAACTTGCCGGCATTCCGCCCGAGACCTTCCGGCAGAGCGGCCGGTCACGCCCACAGATCGTTGCCGCGCGCAAGGCGTCGCTGCTGCCCAACCTCTCCATTTCCTACTCCGAGCCGATCAAATTCGTGCGCGGCGAGGGCGCATGGCTGATCGACGATCGCGGCCGCGCCTATCTCGACTGTTTCAACAATGTCTGCCATCTCGGCCATGCCCATCCCGACGTGGTCGAGGCGATCGCCAGACAGGCCGCGAAGCTCAACACCAACACGCGCTACCTGCACGATGCCATCGTCACCTATGCGGAACGGCTGACGGCGACGCTGCCCGCCGGCCTGTCGGTGGCGTCCTTCGCCTGCTCGGGCAGCGAGGCCAACAGCCTGATGCTGCGCATGGCGCGCACCCATACCGGCCGAGGCGAGGCGATCGTGCTCGACTGGGCCTATCACGGCACGACGCAGGAGCTGATCGAGCTCAGCCCTTACAAATACAAGCGCAAGGGCGGCAAGGGGCGCCCGGCGCATGTGTTCGAGGCAACCATACCCGACAGCTATCGTGCCCCGGCCGAATGGCCGGTGGACGAACATGCGAAGCGTTTCGCCGAGAGCGTCGCTGAGCAGATCGCCGATATGGCGAGACAAGGCCGTGCACCTGGCCTGTTCCTGGCGGAATCGATCCCCAGCGTCGCCGGCCAGGTGTTCTTGCCGGACGGCTATCTCGGGGAGGTCTATGCGATGGTGCGCGCCGCCGGCGGTATTTGCGCGGCCGACGAGGTGCAGGTCGGCTTCGGCCGCGTCGGCAGCCATTGGTGGGCTTTCGAGACGCAAGGCGTGACGCCCGACATCGTCACGATGGGTAAGCCGATCGGCAACGGCCATCCGATGGCGGCGCTGGTGACGACGTCAGAGATCGCCGCCTCGTTCGACAACGGCATGGAGTATTTCAACACCTTTGGCGGCAACCCGGTGTCCTGCGCTGCCGGGCTCGCGGTGCTCGACGTCATCGAGCGCGATGGCCTCAGGCGCAACGCCCTGGAGATCGGTGATTATCTCATGGCCCGCTTCAAGGCCTTGCAGGATCGCTACGACATCATCGGCGATGTGCGCGGCCAGGGCCTGTTCCTCGGCATTGAACTGGTCGAGGATCGCAAGAGCAAGGCGCCGGCCACACGCCTTGCCCGCCGCATCAATGATGGGGTGAGGGCACGTGGCGTGCTGATCGGCACCGAGGGGCCATATGACAATGTCCTGAAGATGCGCCCGCCGATGATCTTCAGCCGGGCCAATGCCGATCATCTGGCCGGTGTTCTGGACGAGGCGATGGCGGCGGTTCTGGCGGAAGGGGCTTAGGACAGATCAACGCACCGCCCAGGCGGCGCGTAACCAGACATGACAACAGCAATTTTTCACGAACGTCCGGCGCTTCAAACGCCGGCGATAGGCGGGGCTTTGCCTCATAAAGGGAGGAAACCATGAGACATGCATTGATCACAGCGCTTTTGCTGGCATCGGCTACGCTGGCCAACGCGGACACATTCGACATCGTCAAGCAGAGAGGCTCGATCATCTGCGGCGTCAGCCAGGGCGTGGCGGGTTTTTCGGCGCCCGACGACCAGGGCAAATGGAGCGGCTTCGACATCGATTTCTGCCGCGCGGTTTCTGCCGCCGTTTTCGGCGACCCCGACAAGGTGAGTTATGTGCCGCTGTCGACGAAGGAACGCTTCACGGCACTGCAGGCCGGCACCGTCGATATGCTGTCACGCCAGTCGACCTGGACCTTGTCTCGCGACACCGGCATGGGCATCCACTTCGTCGGCGCCGCCTATTATGACGGCCAGGGCTTCATGGTGCGCAAGGACCTCGGCGTCGACAGCGCGCTCAAGCTCTCTGGCGCCACTATCTGTGCGGAGCAGGGCACGACCACCGAGCAAAACGTCGCCGACTATTTCACCGCCCATCAGATGAAATACGAGGCGGTCGTCATCGATTCCGCCGACAGCATCATCAAGGCGTTCGACAGCGGCCGCTGCGATGTCTACACCACGGATGCCTCGGCGCTCTATGCGCAACGCCTGAAGCTGACCGATCCCGCCGCCTTCACCGTACTGCCCGAGATCATCTCGAAGGAACCGCTCGGCCCGGCCGTTCGCAAGGGTGACGACAAATGGTTCGATGTCGTGCGCTGGACGCTATTCTCGCTGATCGAGGCGGAGGAAGACGGCATCACACAGGCCAATGCGGACGCTTCGCTGAAGTCGCAGAACCCGACGATCCGGCGGTTCCTCGGTGTCGAGGGTGACAATGGCAAGCAGATCGGGCTCGATCCGGCATTCGCCTACAACATCGTCGCCAAGGTCGGCAATTATGGCGAGATGTTCGAACGCAATCTCGGCCAGTCCAGTCAGCTGAAGATCGCGCGCGGCATCAATGCGCTCTGGAATGCCGGCGGGCTGATGTACGCGCCGCCGGCGCGCTGACGTCCAGATTTGTTTGACGCGATTCCGGGCGGAAAACCGGTTACCGCTTGTCCTGGAATTGCCCGGTGCCGCGCAAGTCGTTCAGGCCTGCGCGGCTTCTCTCAAACCGTTGCGAGCGCCTTGCCCGTCGAGGGATCGAACAAGCGAAGCGCTGTCTCATCGAAGGTGAGGCTGCACTTCTCGCCCTTGGCGACCCTGGTCCTTGGCGGTAGACAGGCCGTCAGCCGCTGCGTGCCGATCCGGGCCGTGGTGACCAGTTCGGGGCCGGTCAGCTCGACGACTTCGATCTCCACGGGCAATGAAAAATCCGTCGGAACGGTCGCCAGGCGAAGCGCTTCGGGCCTGATACCGACGACCACCTGCACGCCTTCCCCAGCCGCGCTGGCATAGCGTGCCGGCAAGGGGATCCGCACATCGGATCCGGCAACGGCCAGCTTGCCGGCGGTGACGGTCGCCTGCAGCATGTTCATCGACGGCGCGCCGACGAAGCCGGCGACGTAAAGCGTGGCCGGCTCGTTGTAGATCTCCTCGGGTGTGCCGAGCTGCTCGATCCTGCCGTCGCGCATGACAGCGATGAGGCTCGCCAGCGTCATCGCCTCGATCTGGTCGTGAGTGACGTAGACGACGGTGGTCTGCAGCATCTGATGCAGGCGCTTCAACTCGGTGCGCATTTCCAGCCGCAGCTTGGCGTCGAGGTTGGACAATGGTTCGTCGAAGAGGAAGACCTGGGGTTTGCGCACCAGCGCCCTGCCGATGGCGACGCGCTGGCGCTGGCCCCCGGAAAGCTGGCTCGGCTTGCGGTCGAGCAGGGCCTCGATCTGCAGCAGCCTTGCCGCCTCGTTCACCGCCTTTTCGCGCTCATCGGCGGCGACCCCGCGCATCTCCAGGCCAAAGCCGATGTTGCGGCGGACAGTCAGGTTCGGATAGAGCGCGTAGGACTGGAAGACCATGGCGATGTCGCGGTTCTTGGGGTGAACGCCAAGGATCGAGCGGCCGCCGATCAACACATCGCCGCTTGTCGCTTCGGCGAGGCCAGCGATGATGTTGAGGAGCGTCGATTTTCCGCAGCCCGAGGAGCCGAGCAGCACCAGGAATTCCCCGCTCTGCAGCGCAATGTCGATGCCCTTGAGCGTTTCGACATTGCCGTAGTTCTTGCGAACGTTACGGATTTCAAGCGCGCTCATGCGTGGCGTCCTCGAGATGCATCGGCCCGCCATAGTTGCGGGGCAAGGTGGAAATGGCGCGCGAGGCGACATGCGTCGCGGCGGAAAGGCATGCGGACAGTGGCTGCTCCTGGGCGAGGGCGGCGAGGAAAGCGGCGTTGAAGACATCGCCGGCGCCGATCGTGTCGACGACGCGGACATCGGGCGCCGTTGCTTCGACAAGCGTGCCGTCGGGACCGATGGCGACGGCGCCTCGCGGTCCGCGCTTGACGACGAAGGTTGCGCCGTGCCGCATGCTGGAGCGGATTTGGCGCGCGGCGTCCGTTGGGCTCGACATTCCCGCCAGGGTCACCGTCTCGACCTCGTTGAACAGCGCCAGCGCGCAGCGCGAGAGCCATGCGCGCGTGGCAGCGCAATTGGCCTCGGTCCAGCCATCCATCGGCCAGCCGGTGTCGAGGGCGACGGCAATGCCGTGGCTGTCCGCCCAGTCGAAGAACGCAGCGTATTCGCGGGTGAGGTCGTCGGTCAGGAAAGAGCCGCACAACAGCGCGTAACCGCCGGAGAGCGCATTGCCGTCGAGGACAGACAAGACGTCGGCAAGGCTGAAACGCGGCAGGTGTCCGCGCGTGGTGAAGAAGGTCCGTTCGCCATCCGGGTGGGTCATGCCCACCGACAGCGTCGTGCCCTCGGGACGGACCGGCCAGGTGTCGGCGCGATGGCCAAAAGCCTCGCGAAGCCAGCGGCCGAACTGGTCGTCGCCGACATTGGCGGCAATGGTGAAGTCGACGCCCAGCGCTTGCCAGGCGAGCGCGCTGTTGCCGGCCTGGCCGCCGACACGCAATTCGTCATGGTCGACGACGGTTTCCGTTCCCGCCTTCGGCCACGGCGCGACCGGGCCGACGATCAGGTCGACATTGACATTGCCGATCACCGCGAGCGGACGCATCATTCGCTCCTGGTGATCTTGGTGGAGCGCACGGGCGTGCCGGCATTGTCGACACGGCTATCGGCGAAGGCGATCATCAGGCGCTGTGCCACCGGCAGCATGGCGAAGACCGCGGCGAGACCCGAAGCCGGCTTGAACGAAAACGTGACGGCACCCGCCACCGGCGATTGTCCTGATGCGTCGAAGATGATCAGCGGTGCGCCGGCTTCGACCACGGAGGTGGCCATGGCAGTCACCAGTTCCGCTGTTGGGTCGTTGCCGCGAAACAGGACGACGCCGACTTGCGGGCCAAGCATCTCCATCGGTCCATGCCGCAATTGGCCGCCTTCGAGCGAAAAGCAGGGCAGGCGCGACAGCTCGGTGAGGCCGAGCGCCAGCGCCTCGGCAACGCCTTGCAGCCGGCGCCCCGAGGTGACGATGGTGGTCACCTTGCCAAGGACTGCCAGCGCCCGTGCAATGTCCGTGTCCCGCGGCTGATCCAGTGCGCCAAGCGCGGCGGTCGGATCCTCCCCAAGTGCGGCAAGAATGGCCAGATGCAAGGCGAAAGTCACGGTCAGGCTGCGCGTCGCGGCGAAGGCGAGTTCCGTCCCGCCGGCGCCGACCAGGCAAGGCGCGGTGCGGGCGAGGAAAGAGCCGCCTTCGAGCGTCAGGCCGAAAACATCGGCAGGGCTGCCGGCCTCGGCGAACCACCTGACGACCTCGGCGCTCTCGCCGGATTGCGAGGTGACGAGCACCGTCCGGCCCGCCAGCGGCAGCGGCTGGCCGAGCTGTTCGGACAGCGGCAGGGCCAGCGCATCGATGCCGAGCGCGCGATAGAGCGGTTCAACGGCACGTCCGACGGAATGCGAACCGCCCATGCCAAGCAGGAGGAGACGACCGGTCTTCCTGATCGAGGCCGCGACTTCCAGCGCCATCGCTGTGTTGTGCTCGAATGAAGCGCGCGCGTCCGCGTTCTGGCGTGCCATTTCGCGGTCGATGGCGGCCAGTCCGGCCGGCCGAATTCTGGTTGCGTTCATCATCATCCTTTCACACCACCACTTGTCAGGCCGGAGATCAGCGCGCGCTGCATGATCAGGCCGATCAGCACCGGCGGCAGCGCGGCCAGCACGCCGGCCGTCGCGATCAATCCGTAGTCGGAGACACGGCCGCCGGCCAGATCGGCGATGGCGACGGTCAAGGTCTTGGCCCGCTGGTCGGAGGTGAACAGCAGCGCATAGAAGAATTCATCCCACGCCAGCAGCAGGGCGAACAATGCCGAGGTCGCCATCACCGGCGCCGCGAGCGGCAGCGTGATGATGCGCAAGGTCTGGAACAGGCCGGCGCCGTCGATCATCGCCGCCGCCTCGATTTCGCGCGGGATGGAATCGAAGCCCGACTTCATCAGCCAGGTGGTGAAAGGCGCCAGGATGGTCAGATAGACAAGCGCCAGGCCGAACACATTGTTGAGCAGGCCGAGATGCGACAGGCCCATATAGAGCGGCACGGCCAGCGCGACGGGCGGCAGCATGTAGGTGGCGATGACCATCGACAGCGACCAGCCGATCGTTGGCGTGCGCGAGACCGCCCAGCCGGCGGGAATGGCCAAGGCGAGTGCCGCCAGGGTTGCCATGCCTGATATCTCCAGGCTGTTGCGCAAGGACGAGGTGAAGGCCGCGCCAGCACTGTTCTCGGCTGTCGACAGCAATTGCTGGTAGCGCGAGAAATCAGCGGCCTGCGGCCACCAGCGCAACGGCTTGGCGGCGAGATCGGCGGCCGGCGAAATGCTCATGATGAACAGCCAGGCGATGGGCGCCAAGATGATGGCGGCAAGCAGCAGCGCGCAGGCGTGGATGAAGACGGTGAAGGCGGGGCTCCTGCGTTCCATCAGGCGGCACTCCCGGCGGTTTTCCTGACCAATGCCGCATAGGCGACGGCAAGCACGGTAACGAGCAAGGTGACGATCAGCGCCAGCGACGCACCGGAGCCGGCGCGCTGGAAGGAGAAGGCTTCCTGGTAGACAAGGATCGACAGTGTGCGCGTGCTGTTGGCTGGGCCGCCGCGGGTCATCACCCAGATGATGTCGAAGACCTTGAAGGCCTCGATGGTGCGCAGCACCAGCGCCACCATCAGCGGGCCGGCGAGATAGGGCAGGATGACGAAGCGGAAGCGGTTGAAAGGTCCCGCGCCATCGACGAGCGAGGCTGCGGTGATGTCGCGCGGCACCGCCTGCAGGGCGGCGAGCGCGATCAGTGCCACCAGCGGAAAGTTCTTCCAGCAGTCGGCGACGATCAGGGCCGCCAGCGCGGTGCCGGGTTCACCGAGCCAGGAGCGGTAGGCGTCGATGAGATGCAGCTGCGTCAAGGCGGCGTTCAGCGCGCCATATTCAGGATTGTAGATCAGCCGCCACAGGGTGGCGTTGACCACTGTCGGCAGCGCCCAGGGCAGGATCATCAGGGCGCGCAGGACGGCGCGGCCGTGGAACTGCTGATTGAGCAGGAGCGCGGCAAGAACGCCGATCACCATTTCGGCGGCAACGGAGATGACCGCGAACAACGTCGTGGTGGCCAGCGTGCGCGAAAAATTCGAGCTCGACAGCATGTTGGTGTAATTCTCGAAGCCGACGTAACTACCGCCCGTGCCGACCAGCTTGGCGTCGGTAAGGGAGAGGCTGACCGTATCGACCAGCGGCCAGCCGATGACCGCGACCATGACCACGAGCAGCGGCAGCATCAAGAGCCATGCACGGGTCGTCATCCAGGTGCCCGACATCAGAGCAGCCTCTCTTCATTCAACAGGATTTCAGACATAGCATGGGCGGCACTACAGCGCCGCGCGTCCTATTGGACGCGCCAAGGACGCTGTAGCGTTTTGGCTTTGGGGCATGATCCCTTCCGAAAAATCGATTCCGATTTTTGGGTCATGCCCCGGCCGCCCATGAAGGACAATGATGCTCAGAGGCCGCTGTTCTGCGCGGCGGTCTTAAGCGCATCCTCGGGCGGGGACTGGCCGAGCAGCGATTCCTGGATAGCCTGCTGCAGAGCGGTCGACAGCTCCTGATACTTAGGCGTGGTCGGGCGCGGATACATGGCGGCCAGGCCGAGCTTGGCGGCGGCGATCAGTTCTTCCTGGCCCTTGGTGACGGCCGGATCGTCATAGGACGAGGCCCAGATCGGCAGCGAGAGCTTGGCATACTGGTTCTGCGTCGCCTGCGAGGTCATGAAGGTGATGTACTTCCAAGCCTCGTCCGGATGCTTGGAGACCGCGGTGACGCCAAGGCCCATCGAGCCGTTGACGGCCGACACCTCGCTGATGCCGGTGACGCCGGGCGCCGGCACGACGCCGACCTTGCCCGCCACCTTCGAGTCCTTCGGGTCGTTGGCCATGTTGTACATGTAGGTCCAGTTCAGCGCGAAGGCCGCATCGCCGTTTTCGAAGACCTTGCGCACGTCCTCTTCCAGGAATTCCTTGGAATTCGGGTTGGTGAGGCCGGATTTGTAGCTGTCGACCATGTATTTCAGCGCCGAGAGGCCGCCGCCGTTCTGGAAGTCGGGCTTGCCGTCCTTCAGGAAGTCGCCACCATAGGCACTGACCAGCGTGGTGTAGTCGCAGATCGCGGCTTCAGCCTGCGACCAGCTCCAGGCGATCGGCGTCTTCAGCAGGCCCTTGTCCTGGATGATCTTGGCCTGTGCGCCGAGCTCTTCCCAGGTCTTCGGGGGTGTCTTGATGCCGGCCTTTTCCAGGATGTCCTTGTTGTAGAACAGGTATTTGGTGTCGAGGATCCACGGCATGCCGTAATATTTGCCGTCATACTGGACAGTGGTCCAGGCGCCGGGCAGCACACCCTTCTTCATGTCGTCGGTGATCTTCGGCGTCACATCGACCAGCACCTTGTTGGTGGCGTATTCGGCGGGCCAGATGACGTCGAACAGAACGACGTCGTAGCCGCCACCCGAGCCCTGCGCGAGCACGGTCTTGTCGTGCAGGCCTTCATAGGGGACGAATTCGAGATTGACCTTGACGTCCGGGTTGGCCTTGGTGAAGGCGTCCGTCATGGCGCGCACGTCGGCCTCGCTGTAGGCTGCCTGAGCCATGAAAAGCGCATTGAGCGTCGTTTCGGCGAAAGCGTGGGGGACAAGCAGTCCTCCGGCGAAGACCGCGCCGACCAGTGTCTTGGTGATTGTCCTAAGCATTTTCTTCTCCCATTTCCGGCGTTGACGGGCCGGCAATGCGGGCATTTCGCATCGTCTTCCCGGATCCATGTCGCGTGACCTGATGGTTACCCGGCTGACCAGTGGCGACAGGCGGAGGCCCTGGCCATCTTGTTTTGGGGCGTTCGGTTCGCATTAAGTCAACTCGCTTGACTTAATTAGTCGATCAATATTCTAATGGAGTCAAGAGGGGAAACGCCGATGGACGACATCAGCCCGATCCGCGCCAAAAGCGGCACCAACCAGGAAGGCACCAGCGCACACAACCGCCGCGTCATGATCGAGGCGCTGCGCCTCAATGGCGCCTTGTCGCGGGCCGACCTGGCGCGGGCGACGCAGCTCACCAAACAGGCGGTGTCCAACATCATCGAGGATCTCGAAAGCGACGGTCTGGTCGCCGCGCTCGACGCGGTGCGCAAGGGCAGGGGGCAACCCTCGACTCCTTACAGGCTGGTGCCCGAAGGCGCCTTCGCCATCGGCCTGCAGATCGACCGCCACCTGACGCGGGCGGTCGCGGTCGACCTGATGGGCAGCGTGCTGGCGCGGGCGGAGGCCAACCTGCCCTTCGATGAACCGTCGAAGGGGGTCGAGGTCATTCTCGGCCTGATCGACGGCGTGCGCCGCGACCTTGCCGGCATCTCCTCGCAATCGGAGAAGCGGCTTGTCGGTCTCGGCGTTGCCATGCCTGGCCCTTTCGGCCTGAAGAACTCGGACGACAAATGGATGATGCCGGCCTGGCAGAAGTTTCCGCTGCTGGAGACGCTGGCTGCCAGGACGGGACTGAATGTCGGCCTGCAGAACGATTCCGCCGCCTGCGCCACGGCGGAGCGCATCGTCGGCGCGGCGCATGGGGTCGATCACGCGGTCTGCCTCTATATCGGCTATGGCATCGGCACCGGACTGATCCTCAATGGCGAACTCTACAGCGGCGGCCATGGCAACGCCGGTGAAATCGGCATGGCGCTGCTGGCGCCCGCCGGCCCGAGCTCGACGCCGCTGGAGCACCGCGCCTCGCTGGCCTCGCTCTATCAGCACCTCGACCTCAATCCGGCCGACAGTGATATCTACGAACAGATGAACGCCCTGGTGCTGGCCGAGGATGCGAAGATGATGGCCTGGATCGATGGCGCGGCGCACGATCTGCGCTGGAGTGTGCATCTCATCGAAACGATCTTCGATCCGCAGACCGTCATCCTGACCAGCGGCGCGCCGGAAGCGCTGGCGCGCCGCCTCGTCGAGGCGATGCATCCTCTGCTGCCGTCGATCGCCGACCGGCCAGGCAGGACCTTGCCGCGCCTGCAGCTCGGCACCACGGACCCCTGGTCGATCGCGCTCGGCGCGGCCGCGGCGCCCATCAGCCGCGCCTTCGATCCCTTGTTCTCGGCGATCCTGAAGACAAGCCCCGGACTTGCGTGAAGGAGCGGACACCGGGGGCAAACGCCTCTCTGGCGTCACACAGGGTTCATCGTCCGGACATAGCGTTCATCCCGGTTCTTTGCTGCGATGCAATAGGAGTGGGACATGGTGGACATCGTTTCCAGCGAGGCGGGCATTCCGAGACCGGATCATCCGCTGGATAGTTCGGGCAGCGCGAAGTGGTTCCTGCCGGCTTTCGGCGTGCTGGTGCTGGTCGGCATCGTCTATGTCGGCTACGCGCTGAGCCAGGACCTGGCCGAAGCCAAGACCGTGCCGTGGATCCTGCTGGGCATCGCCTTGCTGATCGCGTTGGGCTTCGAGTTCGTCAATGGCTTCCACGACACCGCCAATGCGGTGGCGACGGTCATCTACACACGCTCCCTGCCGGCCGAGTTCGCCGTCATGTGGTCGGGCGTCTTCAATTTCCTCGGCGTTCTCACCTCCAGCGGCGCGGTCGCTTTCGGCATCCTGTCGCTGCTGCCGGTCGAGCTCATCCTGCAGGTTGGCTCTTCCTCCGGCTTTGCCATGGTGTTCGCCCTGCTGGTCGCGGCGATCATGTGGAATCTCGGCACCTGGTTCCTCGGCCTGCCTGCCTCGAGTTCGCACACGATGGTCGGCTCGATCATCGGCGTCGGCCTTGCCAACCAGTTCATGGCACCGGCAGGCAGCGCCACAAGCGGCGTCGACTGGTCGCAGGCGACCAATGTTGGCCTGACCTTGCTGGTGTCGCCGATCATCGGCTTCTTCGCTGCCGCGATCCTGCTCTATGCAATGAAGCTGCTGGTGCGCAATCCGGCACTCTACGAGGCGCCGAAAGGCAACACGCCGCCGCCATGGTGGATCCGCGGCCTGCTGATCTTCACCTGCACCGGCGTCAGCTTCGCGCATGGCTCCAATGATGGGCAGAAGGGCATGGGCCTGATCATGCTCATCCTGATCGGCGTCGTGCCGACGGCCTTTGCGCTGAACCGCACGCCCGACATCAACTATCTCGAGGCCTACAAGTCGGCTTCGGCCGGCGTCGAGCAGGCGCTGGGCAAATATGTGAAGCCCGGCATCACAGTCGCCGACGCCAAGGCCGCCGTGCAGGATGCCGTGCGCACTCGGACATGGAGCGACCAGACCACGGTCGCGCTGCAGACATATATCCATAACACGACTGCTTCGCTGCAGCCCTATGCCTCGGTCGACAATGTGCCGACCGATCTGGTCAGCAACGCCCGCAACGACATCTACCTGATCGGCGAGGCGCTCAAGCTGATCGACAAGAAGCAATTGCTGCCGATGCAGACCGCCGATCTCAAGGCGGTCACCGACTACCACAAGGCCGTCGACAACGCGACGAAGTTCATCCCGCTCTGGGTGAAGGTCGCGGTGGCGCTGGCGCTGGGCCTCGGCACCATGGTCGGCTGGAAGCGCATTGTCGTCACGGTCGGCGAGAAGATCGGCAAGAGCCATCTGACCTATGGCCAAGGTGCGGCGGCCGAACTCGTGGCCATGGTGACCATCGGCATGGCCGATCGGCTCGGCTTGCCGGTGTCGACAACCCATGTCCTGTCGTCGGGTGTCGCCGGAACGATGGCCGCCAACGGTTCGGGCCTGCAATGGTCGACGGTGCGCAACCTGCTGCTGGCCTGGGTGCTGACCTTGCCGTGCTCGATCGCGCTGGCCTTCGTGCTGTTCATCATCTTCCGCCAGGTGTTCTGAGCGGAGCGCAAGAGACTTCAAAAAGAGGCAGTGCCGGTCGCCTGCGCTGCCTTTTTCGTTGAGCGGATTTCGAAGAGGCATTCGCGTTTGTATTGACGTGGAATATGTCTGCGAGACTGGTGCGAAACGCCCAACGCTTCGTCATCACGGGCGGAGCAAGGAGCGCAGCGACGCGGCGCAGACCCGAGGATCATGCCGGGACTACTGAGCGCCACTGCGGTGCTGAATTTTGCACCGGTGCACTCCACGGCGAAGGTCACGGAATGGATCCCAGGGGCTCCGCAACGGAGCCTCGCTCCTGCTTCACCCAGGGATGACGAAGTTTGGAGGCCTCGGCCAATCTCAAACGTTGGGGATGACCGCTCAAACGAATCCTGGCTAACACCGCTGAACCGTCAAGAAGCAACTGTCTCGCCAGACCTCAGGTCGGGTCTTCGCGATGCAGGTCGTGGATGGTGACGCCGTCGGCGTTGGTCGGCAGCATCAGCCACTTCTTGTGGCGCAGCGTGCGCTCGGTGTCCTCGAGTCCCATCTCCCAGTGCTCGCGCATCGAGGTGCCAGAAAACTCATAATCCTTGGCGTGGCCTTCGTAACCTTTGTGCTGGTAGATGAGGTGGACGATGTTGACGACGCCGGCATCGGAATAGTCTGCCATCAATGCCTTCTCGCCTTCCTTGAGCTGGTCCGGCGGAACGCGCTTCAGCGCGTCGAGCAGTTTCATCTTCAAGGCATGGATGCGCTGGAAATTGTCGGTGTTCTGGCGCGTGCGGCTGGAATACATGATGTCCTTGTGGCGCGACAACACATCGGCCATGCCGCGCGGCAGCACGCCGCGGGCGCTGAACAGGTCGACCTGGAACACCAGGGAAGACCGGTCCTCTTCCTGATCGAGCAGATATTGCAGCGGCGTGTTGGAGACGATGCCGCCGTCCCAATAGTACTCGCCCTCGATGCGGACCGAGGGAAAGGCGGGCGGCAGCGCGCCGCTGGCCATGATGTGCTCGGGACCGATGCGCACCTTCTCGGTATCGAAATACACGAAATTGCCGGTGCGGACATTGACCGCGCCGACGCTCAGCCGCTTCTTGCCGTCATTGAGGATATCGAAGTCGATCAGGCTCTCCAGCGTGTCCTTCAATTCGGCGGTGTCGTAGAAGCTGGTGGCGCCCTCGGCGCCCGGGTGCTCGAACCAGGGATTGGGATTACGCGGCTTGAAGAAGCCGGGCTGGCCCATGGTCATGGTCATCCATGACGAAGTGCGGTTGCGGATGTCGCGGTAGATGTCGCCTTCCGGCGTATAGGCCCAGATCTTGCGGCCGGAGATCGTCTGCCAGAACTGTTCGAGCCGCTGCAGGCGTCGGCTCTGTTCGTTGCCGGCAATGATCGAGGCATTGATGGCGCCGATCGAGACGCCGGACAGCCAGCTCGGCTCGCAGCCGGCATCGGCCAGCGCCTGGTAGACGCCGGCCTGATAGGCGCCAAGCGCGCCGCCACCCTGGAACACCAGGGCGATGCGGTCATACTGCGCCGAGATCTCCTCGATGGTGGCGGCGGCTTCCTTGTTTCGATTGCGTTCAAGCACGAATTTTCTCCGGCTGGGCTTTGCTGGTTGCGACCCGGTCGTGATCGGCAAGATAGTCGTGGACGACCTCGCCCAGCCCAAGTGTCAGATCGGCCTTGAAGTGGACGGCGGAGACGATGTCGAGCACCGGCAGCTTCGCCACGTCGGCCATGACATGGGGCCGCAGATCGAGTGCCGCGGGCGCCGTCCAGGCCTCCTTCAGGGTGATGTCCGTGAGGTAGTAGCGCACCAGCTCGCAAATGCGGGGCGTGCCGTCGACATGCGGGATGATCTTTATAAGGAAGTTTGGCGCGGCGAGTGCCGCGAGCACGGAATCGTGATCGGCTTCGCGGTGCTTGTAGCCCATCGTGCCCGTGGCGCACAGAACGCTGCCATAGTGCAGCGTGCCGACGATCACCTCGCCCTCATGGGCGATCTTCGGGTTGGCCAGTTTCTTCGGAAAACCCCAGAGCTCACGGCCGCCGGCGATCGGCGCGTCGTCGTCGAGATACATCGAATGGACATAGCCGCCATGCTGGCCCTTGTATTTCACCGGAATGACCTGGCCGGTCTCGGTGTAGTCGCCGAAGCCCGTGGAGTCAGGCATGCGGATGAATTCGTACTTGACCAGCGGCTCGTCGATTTCCAGCGGCGCCGGCACGACGGCCTCAAGCGCCTCGCGCGTCGTGCGATAGGTTATGATGATGTATTCGCGGTCGAAGAAACGGTAGGGCCCGGGCGGAAAAGACGGATTGGTCAGCGGCATCGCATAGGCGCGCTTCACGACATCGGCGATTTCCAAGCTGCCCCCCAAGGTCCTGTCGGCGAATTTCGTTCAGGATGACCGCGCGAATGCGCTGCCGATTATGTTGCACGGCACCATGACAGTGCCGTGTCAGCCGGACGAGCATGTCTCGAGCCGGTCGAGAGCCGCGCCGAGGCTGTCGACCGGCTGTAATCGCATCGACACATGGCTCTGTCATTGTCATGCTGCGGCGCACAATTATATCCTCCTGTTCCCCTCCCACTTCTCGCGAGATCACCATGGGTTCCCTGTCTTCGAAGAATGCCCTCGTCACCGGCTCGACCAGCGGCATAGGCCTGGCCATCGCCCGCGCCTTTGCCGCCGAGGGCGCCAACGTCACCATCAACGGCCTCGGCGATGCCGCGGCAATAGAGCAGGAGCGCGCCGGCATCGAGAAGGATTTCGGCGTCAAGTGCCGCTATTCCGATGCCAACATGATGGACGGCGCCGCCGTCACGGCGATGGTTCGCGACGCCGAGGCGGCGTTCGGCGGCCTCGACATCCTGGTCAACAATGCCGGCATCCAGCATGTCGCGCCGATCGAGGAATTCCCCGACGACAAGTGGGAAGCGATCATTCGCATCAATCTCCTGGCGGCCTTCTACGCCATCAAGGCGGTGGTGCCGGGCATGAAGGCACGCAAATGGGGCCGCATCATCAACACGGCTTCCGCGCATGCACTCGTCGCCTCGCCGTTCAAGTCGGCCTATGTCTCGGCCAAGCACGGCATTGCAGGCCTGACCAAGACGGTTGCCCTGGAAGTCGCGCAGGACGGTATCACCGTCAACGCCATCGCGCCGGGCTATGTCTGGACGCCGCTGGTCGAGAAACAGATTCCCGACACGATGAAGGCGCGCGGCATGACCGAGGAACAGGTCAAGCATGATGTGCTGCTCGCCGCGCAGCCGACGAAGGAATTCGTCACCGTCGAGGAGCTTGCCGCGTTGGCACTGTTCCTGTGCTCGGATTCCGCCAGGCAGATCACCGGCACGACCTTGCCGATGGATGGCGGCTGGACGGCGCAGTAACGCATCGGTCGCAACATTTCCGTTTTTATCGACCGGTACCCAAAAGGCGGCTTCCTACCGCCGCGGGATATCCTGATCGCGGCCGCGGAGGATTGGGAGGTTTTGCGCAGCCATGGGCCGTGGGCGCGCCGCCACTGGCGTATCGCGAGGGTCAGGAGGCCTGTTCGAGCGGAGGAAGCTCAAGCAGCGCCTGGGCGGCCGCGACGTCGGTGATGAGAAGCTTGGCGTTGGTCGCCGCGATCCCGGCGCGGATGGCGTGGATCTTGCGCAGGCCGCCCGACGAGATGATCACCTTCGGCACCCTGCTGATGTCGGCGGGATTGATGGCCATGGCGCGATGGTTGACGGGATGGTCAAGCACATTGCCGTCGGCATCGACGAAATGGCAGAGCACATCGCCGACGGCGCCGGCATCCTTGAGGCTCTTGGCGTCCGACCAGTTGAGGATGCCGCGGCGGAAGATCGAAGCCTGGGTGCCTACATCGCCGACGCTGAGCAGCGCGATGTCGACGGCACGGGCCCGCTCATAGAGCTGTTTGAGATCGTCCTGTTTCCACAGTGCGTCGGCCAGTTCGCGGTCGGGCACAAAGACAGGCGCGGTGATCTGGTAGAGTTCCGTGCGGTAGAATTCGGCGAAGCGCCAGGCGACGGCCGAAGGATTATGCGCGGTCGCATGGGTCAGGCCGCCGAGCAGTGAAATGACGGTCATGTCGTCGACCTCGCGCCAGATCAGCGACCGCATGCAGACCTGCAGCGTGGCGCCCCAGCCAACCCCGATCGACAGTCCGTTGGTGACCTGTTCGGAAATGTAGCGTCCGGTCGCGTGGCCGACGACGGCCGCGACGCTCTCCTCGTCCTGGCTCGACGCGGGCACGACGATCGCCTCGGTCAGGCCGAGGTGCTTTTCCAGGTTCCGCTGCAGGCGGATCAGCGATTCGGCCTGCGAATTGATGGTGATCTGGACCGTACCGTCTTCACGCGTGGCCGCAAGCAGGCGCAGGGCCTTGATGCGGCTGATGTCGAGATGCTGGGCAACCTGTTCCTGGGTCAGGCCCTCGACATAATAGAGATAGGCGGCTCTCAGCTTGAGTTCGTCCTGGTCGGACTGGAATTTCGTCCGCCTCGGTCGCTTTTCCGAACCTGCCATGCCCACTTCCCTCAAGACGTAACCCCATTAGACGATTTGCCGGCGGAGGGAAATCACGCGGCCGCTCGCGCGCCGGCCGCCCGTCGAAATCCAGCAAGCGAAAAGCCTGCCCAAGTTCATCTTACGGAATTGTACAATAATTCTCAATATGGCATAAATGTACGAATTATGACGTCGCTCGGGCGCAGCCAGAAGGATATGATATGCGAATACTGCTCTCCAATGATGACGGAATCGACGCGCCCGGTCTGGCGATCCTGGAAAGGACGGCTGCGCTGCTGAGTGACGACATCTGGACCGTGGCGCCGAGCGGCAACCGTAGCGGCTTTGGCCATTCGATCACGCTGCGGCAGGCCTTTGCCGTTGAGCAGGTCGCGCCCCGACGCTATTCGTGCACCGGCACCCCGGCCGACTGCGTCATCGGGGCGATGCACTGGGTGTTCCGCGACGGCGCGAAACCCGATCTGGTGCTGTCGGGCATCAATGAGGGGCGCAACGTCGCCGAGGATGTCTCCTATTCCGGCACCATGGCGGTGGCGCGCGAGGCGGCGCTGTGCGGCATTGCCGGCGTGGCCTTCTCCATGCCACGCGACAGCCAGGCCTATGGCGATGACGAGGTCGCATGGCTGGCGGCGCGCATCGAAGGTTTTTGGAACACCCGCCAGGAATGGGCCCAGGAGGGACATTGGCTGAGTGTCAACCTGCCGCGCAATGTGCCGGCGCCGATGCGTTCGGCGCGCATCGGCCGCGACAAATGCGCGACGCGGGTGATCATCCATGCCGAGGATGGGCGCAGCGCCCGCATCGAGCCGCTGGCCGACCGCAACTACGCCACGACGCCGGGTGACGAAAACAGCCTGATCGATTCCGGCATTGCCTCGGTCACCTGCCTGAACTGGATGGGCCATGCCGTCGTGCCGGCGGGCGCCTTGTCGGAACTCGACGGGACCCTTGAACAGGCGGTCGCCTAGGACTTGATCCCGAAAAGATCGGACTAGAGCGTTTCACGGAAACGGCGAAACGCTCTATCTCTTTGTTTTTGAGGCAATTTCGAAGGGAAAGCGCTATGCGCCTTGCCCGGGAAAACCGCTCACACTTTTCCTGGAATTGCTCTAACCGGATTCGAACTGAAAAGGGCGCCCGGATCGCCGGCGCCCTTTTTTGTTCTCGATCGTGGCGCGATCAGTATTTCGGGTAGACCTCGAGCAGGCAGTCGTCGAGATAGCTGTTGACGAAGCCGGGGATGGTCACCGCGCGGGTTTCGATGCCGCCGTCGTCATGCAGCACGTGCTCGAGATAGCCGACCTCGCGGTTGCCACCCATTTCGGGCACCAGCTCCTCGCGGGTGGTGAAGGCGATGGACGAGCACCATTCGAGCCTCACACCATCGTGGCCGCGCGAGCGCTGCTGGTGCAGGTGCCCGCTGGCGATCATCTTGAGCTGCTTGTGCTCCATCAATTCGTGCAGGTTCTGTCGGCCGATCGGGTCGACTGTCCAGTAGGTCAGCTCGGTGCTTTCCGGGGTGTCGACATAGAGCGGCTGATGCGAGAACAGCGCCAGGTGCCGCTCACCAAGCGTCGCCAGCTGTTCGCCGATCCAGTCATATTGCTGCTGCTCGCCCTCCAGTCCCGAACCGACACGCAGCGAGTTGATGCCGAGCAGCCGCCAGTTGTCGCGGTCGATCGACCATCTGTCGGCGCCATAATAGCGCTCGTAACGGTGAAGCCTGGTTGGGCTGATGGCACTGCCCATGGCGGTTTCGGGTTGCGACAGGCGCGGATTGTCGCCGACATCGTGATTGCCGGGGATATAGCGGATGTCCTTGCCGGCGCGCTCCAGGAAGGAGCGGCAGAAGGGATAGTCTTCCTCGAAGCGTATGCCGTCGAGCGTGATGTCGCCGGTATGGATGATCAGGTCGTGATCGGCGGCCTTCAGCACATCGATCATGAGCTCGTTGTTCTCGTGAAACCGATGGGTTCGCGGCGAGAGGTGGGTGTCGGATATCTGCATAATTCGAATCGAGGCCATGGATCTCTCTTGCCGGTGGGCGTGGTCTGATGCGTCGTCGCCTCAGAATTGTACAATTGTATTGACTTGAGAAAGATAGTTCAATATTCGATTTTAGCGATCAACGGATCGCCAGCCCGAGCGCGTCTTCGCCGCGCGGATTCCGGAGGGATCGGGCGGGAGGTTACCGGAACGGGGAGGCACCATGTCCGGCATCGAGATCAGGAACCTCAACAAGAGGTGGGCGACCTTTGACGCCGTGAAGGATGTCAGCTTCGAGGTGAAGCCCGGCACGCTGACGGTGCTGCTTGGGCCGTCCGGCTGCGGCAAGTCGACGACGCTGCGGCTGATTGCCGGCCTCGATGCGGTCACTTCGGGCCACATCTTCATCGGCGGCAAGGACGTCACCGTGCAGCCGCCGGCCAAACGCGGCTTGGCCATGGTGTTCCAGTCCTATGCGCTCTTCCCCCACCTCAGCGTTGCGGAAAACATCATATTCGGTCTCAAGGTGCGGCGGGTGCCGGCCGGGGAGCGGACGCGTCGCCTCAAGAAGGCAGCCGACATTCTCGGGCTGGGGGCGCTTCTTGACCGCAAGCCTTCCCAGCTTTCGGGCGGTCAGCAGCAGCGCGTCGCCCTCGGCCGGGCGATCGTGGCTGAGGCGTCGGTGTGCCTGATGGACGAGCCGCTGTCCAACCTTGACGCGCAGCTTCGCCACGAGATGCGCAAGGAAATACGCACCATCCAGCAGGCGTTGGGCATGACCATGGTCTATGTCACGCATGACCAGATCGAGGCGATGAGCCTTGCCGATCAGGTCATCCTCATGCGCGGCGGCCGTATCGAGCAGAAGGCGGAGCCGGCAGGGCTTTATGTGCGGCCCGCGACATCGTTCGCGGCAAGGTTCATCGGCACGCCGCCGATGAACCTCGTCTCGCTGGCCGATGGGCCGGCTGGCGCCATCATCAAGGGATCGGCGGGGCCGGCACTGGTCGAAGGCAAGGGCGATGGGCTGTCGCTCGGGCTGCGGCCGGAGGAGATCCGGATCGAGCCGGATGGCGTCGTTCCCGCCATCATCCGCGGCATCGAATATCACGGCGCCGACAGCATTCTGGAGTGCGCCGTCGGCGACCAGATTCTGCAGGTGCGCGTGGACGGCATCCGCCGGCAGTCCGTTGGCGACCAGGTGCGGCTGGGCTGGCTGCCCGACGCCATGCACGTCTTCGACGAGGCGGACGGCTACAGGGCCGAGCGCAAGGTGTTGGTCGGTCAGGCGGCCGGCGAGCGCGTGCTGCGCGCGGTGCCCTGACCTGCGGGGAACGGCCCACGGCCTCGAAGCAGGCCGATTGGCGACGACAACGAGAAAACATCACAAACCGGAGGAAACGATGTTTGCAAGAAGTGGCAAGTGGCTTGGCGCCGCGCTGTTGGGAGCAGGCCTGAGCCTCGGCGTGGCGCAGGCCGAGCCGGTGGAAATCAGTTTCTATTATCCCGTGGCCATCGGCGGTCCGGTGACCAAGATCGTCGACGACCTGATCACTCGGTTCGAGGCGGCCAATCCCGACATCAAGGTCAAGGCGATCTACTCCGGCACCTATTCCGAGACGATCAGCAAGTCGCTGACCGCGTTCAAGGCCGGCCAGCCGCCGGAACTGGCGGTCATGCTGTCGGCCGATCTCTTCACGCTGATCGACGAGGGCGCGATCGCGCCGATCGACGACCTGGTCAAGACCGACGACGACAAGGCCTGGCTCGCCGGATTTTCGCCGGTGTTCATGACCAACAGCAAGAGCGGGGACAAGACTTGGGGCATCCCGTTCCAGCGCGGTACGACCGTGTTCTTCTGGAACAAGGATGCCTTCAAGGCGGCCGGTCTCAACCCGGATGTCGGCCCGCAAAACTGGGAAGAAGTCGTCGATTTCGCCACCAAGCTGACCAAGCGCGACGCCAGCGGCAACGTCACGCAATGGGGCATGCAGGTGCCGTCGTCGCTGACCTCCTACTGGTTGCTGCAGGGCTATGTGGCCCAGAATGGCGGCACGATCGCCGATGTTTCGGGCGACAAGACCTATTTCGATTCTCCCGAGGTCGTCGAAGGACTGCAATACTGGACGGACCTGGCGCTCAAGCACAAGGTAATGAAGCCCGGCGTGATCGAGTGGGCGACCAATCCGAAGGACTTCTTCGAGGGCCGTGCCGCCATGATCACCACGACCAGCGGCAACCTGACCAATGTCAAGACCAACGCGCCGTTCCCGTTCGGCGTGCAGATGCTGCCGGAGCACAAGAAGCGCGGCGCGCCGACCAGCGGCGGCAACATATTCATCTTCAACGGCACGGCGCCCGAGAAGCAGCAGGCGGCCTTCCAGTTCGCGAAATGGCTGACCTCGGCCGACCAGGCCGCCGAATGGAGCATCAAGACCGGCTACATCGCGCCGCGCGACGATGCCTGGAACACGCCGGCGATGCAGGCCTATGTCAAGGAATTCCCGGGTGCCGCCGTCCCGCACGACCAGATCCCCTACATGGTGCCGGAGCTTTCGACGCACGAGAACCAGCGTGTCGCCCGCGTCATCGATGACGGCATCGAGGCCGCGCTGACCGGTACCAAGACGCCGGCACAGGCGATGAGCGATGCGCAGCAGGAAGCCGACCGCATCCTGAAGCAGTATCGCTGACCGATACGAAGGGCGGTGGGTCGAAGCCACAGTGACAGGAAAGGGTGTCTCGTGACACAGGGGCGAAATCAGATCACCGCGTGGCTGCTGCTGTTGCCGGCCGTCGTGCTGCTGGCGGCGTTCACCCATGTCCCGGCGGTGATGACGCTGGTCAACAGCTTCTACAACACGCCGCGCGGCGTACGCCCGGCAAAGTTCGTCGGGCTCGGCCACTACAGCGACATGCTGAGCGACCCGGTGTTCCTGGCCGCGCTGAAGAACAACGCCATCTATGCCATCGGCACGGTGCCGGTGGCGATCGGCCTCGCCATGCTGATGGCGCTGATCGTCAACTCGTCCATCCGCGGCAAGGCCCTGCTGCGCATGTCGTTCTTCCTGCCCACCATCCTGCCGATGATCGCGGTGGCCAACATCTGGCTGTTCTTCTACACGCCTGGCTACGGCCTCATCGACCGCTTCCTCGGCCTGTTCGGCTTTGCCGAGCGAAACTGGCTGGGTGATGGCTCGACGGCGCTGGGCAGCCTCATGGTGCTGGCGGTCTGGAAGGAGGCTGGCTTCTTCATGATTTTCTACCTGGCGGCGCTGCAGCAGATCAGCCCGTCGCTGTCGGAGGCCGCGGCTCTCGAGGGCGCCGGGCGCTGGTACTTCTTTCGCCGCGTCACTTTCCCGCTGCTGATGCCGACGACTTTGTTCGTGCTGATCAACGCCATCATCAATTCGTTCCGGCTGATCGACCACGTCATCGTCATGACCCGTGGCGGCCCCGACAATGCCAGCACGCTGCTCCTCTACTACATCTACCAGACGGCGTTCCGCTTCTGGGATACCGGCTATGCCGCCGCGCTGACCATGGTGCTTTTGGCACTGCTCGCAGCGCTCGCCTTCGTGCAGTTCGGCATTCTCGACCGGAGGGTCCACTACAAATGACCGTCACCGCTCTCCCCCAGCCGGTCCAGTCGCGCGAGCAGGGTTTCTGGCACGCCATCGAGGTGATCGGCTGCTATCTGCTCGGCGCGCTGTGGATCCTGCCGCTGCTCTATGCGGTGTGGATGGCGTTCCATCCCGCCGGATACGAAGTGCGCTTCGACGTCACGGCGCCCCTGACATTAGGCAATTTCATCCAGGCCTGGAACGCCGCTCCGTTCGCGCGCTATTTCCTCAACACCTTCGTGCTGATCACGGTCATCCTGGCCTCGCAATTCGTCATCTGCACGCTCGCCGCCTATGCCTTCGCCCGCTACGATTTCCGCGGCAAGACGCTGGTGTTCATGCTGGTGCTGATCCAGCTGATGATCATGCCCGAGGTGCTGCTGGTCGAGAATTACCGCACCATGGTCAAGCTAGGCCTCGTCGATACGGTGCTGGCGATGGGCCTGCCCTACATGGCCTCGGCCTTCGGCATCTTTCTTCTGCGTCAAGCCTTCCTGACCGTGCCCAAGGAACTCGACGACGCCGCACGCGTCGAAGGGGCCGGGCCGCTTGGCATACTGCTCAAGGTCTACGTTCCGCTGTCGCGCCCGATCTATGTCGCCTATGGGCTGGTCTCGGTCAGCTACCACTGGAACAATCTCCTGTGGCCGCTGGTGATCACCAATTCGGTCTCGACCCGGCCGCTGACGGTCGGCCTGCAGGTCTTCGCCTCGCCTGACCAGGGCGTACAGTGGAGCATCATCTCGTCAGCCGCCTTGATGACCTCGGCGCCGCTGCTGATCGGCTTCCTGCTGTTCCAGCGCCAGTTCGTGCGAGTTTCATGCGGGCCGGCATCAAGTAGCCGCCTCTTGCCGGAACATCGCGGCGTCCGCCGCGCAGCTTTGCAGGTTTGCGGTTCGATGGCTGTTCGGCATCCCGGACAGCCTGCCGTAACGCGCGGCATCCGGCTTTTGCCACCGGCCATTCCGTGCCTGCCGGACGCCTCCGGAAGGGCACGAAAGTGCGGTAATTTTGGACATTAGTCTTGACAGAAATACAGATGTTCAATACCCGTCAAGCACTTGAACAAGCCTGCAATGTGGGAGGAATAAGCGGTATGGCTTCCAATATTTCGTTGACGGGCCTTGCCCGCGATCTCGATGAGCGTGGCAAGTCGGGCAAGCCCATCCGCATCGGCCTGATCGGCTCCGGCGAGATGGGAACCGACATCGTCACCCGCGTCGCCCATATGTCCGGCATCGAGATCGGCGCGATCTCGGAGCTGAACCTGCCGGCCGCCAGCAGGGCGGTGGATATCGCCTTCCAGGAAACCGGCCATGCGCGCGAAGTGTCGAACGCTTCGGCGATGACGGCTGCCATGGAAGCCGGCAAGGTGGCGGTCACCAACGACGCCAACCTGGTCATCAACAACGATCTCATCGACGTGGTCATCGACGCGACCGGCGTTCCCGCCGTCGGTGCCGAGATCGGCTTGCGCGCCATGGAGCATGGCAAGCATCTGGTGATGATGAATGTCGAGGCCGACGTCACCATCGGCGCCTATCTGAAGAGCGAGGCCGATCGGCTCGGTGTCACCTATTCGCTGGGCGCCGGTGACGAGCCGTCCTCATGCATGGAACTGATCGAGTTCGTTTCGGCCATGGGCCATCCGATCGTCGCCGCCGGCAAGGGCAAGAACAACCCGCTCAACATCGACGCCACACCGCCCGCCTACGAGGAAGAGGCCAAGCGCCGGCACATGAGTGTGCGTATGCTGGTCGAGTTCGTCGATGGTTCCAAGACCATGGTCGAGATGGCGGCGATCGCCAATGCAACCGGCCTGGTGCCGGACAAGGCCGGCATGCATGGCCCCGCGGCGACACTCGGCGAGCTCTCGAAAGTCCTGGTGCCTGAAAAGGACGGTGGCGTGCTGTCCAAGGTCGGCGTCGTCGACTACTCGATCGGCAAGGGCGTGGCGCCCGGCGTCTTCGTCGTCGCCGACATGTCGCATCCGCGCATTTCGGAGCGCATGGAAGACCTGAAGATGGGCAAGGGCCCGTATTTCACCTTCCATCGCCCCTATCACCTGACCTCGCTCGAAGTGCCGCTGACCTGCGCCCGCGTCGTCCTCTACGGCAAGGCCGACATGGTGCCGCTGGCAAAGCCGGTGGCTGAAGTTGCCGCGGTCGCCAAGAAGGACATGCAGCCGGGCGAGAAGCTCGATGCGATCGGCGAATATTGCTACCGCGCCTGGATCATGACGGCGCCGGAAGCGCATGCGGCGCGAGCCATTCCCTGCGGCTTGCTGCAGGGCGGCTCGGTGACGGCGCCGATCAAGAAGGGCGAGCTCATCACCTATGCCAACGCGGCTCCCGCGCCGGGCTCCAAGATCGCGGAGCTGCGCGCTCGCCAGGACAAACTCGTCTACGGAACCGTGGGAGCCTGATCATGGCCACAGCCAGCAAAGCCGTCGCGGACAGCCGCGCCAACCTGCCTTTCGTCTATCGCCAGTACAGCGCCGAGCAGCTCAAGCAGGTGCTCTACAAGATGTACCTCATCCGCCGCTTCGAAGAGGGCGCGGAGGAAAGCTACATGCGCGGCCTGATCCACGGCACCATGCATCTGTCGATCGGCCAGGAAGCCAGTGCCATGGGCATCTGCATGCCGCTTGGCGAGGATGACCAGATCACCTCGACGCATCGCGGCCATGGCCACTGCATCGCCAAGGGTGCGGAGGTGAAGCGCATGTTCGCCGAGTTCTTCGGCAAAACCACCGGCTACTGCAAGGGCCGTGGCGGTTCGATGCACATCGCCGATGTCGCCAAGGGCAATCTCGGTGCCAACGGCATCGTCGGCGGCGGCATTCCGATCGCGGTCGGTGCCGCGCTCTCCTCCAAGATGATGAAGACCGGCAAGGTCGTCGTCTCCTTCTTCGGCGACGGCGCCAACAATGAGGGCGCCTTCCACGAAGCGCTGAACATGGCGGCCGTCTGGAAGCTGCCTGTCATCTTCGTCTGCGAGAACAACGGCTACGGCATGTCGACATCGACGGCCCGTTCGACCGCGGTGAAGAACATCGCCGATCGTGCCGCCGCCTATTCGATGCCCGGCGTCATCGTCAACGGCAACATCTTCTCCGAAGTCGCCGAGGCTTCGTACAAGGCCATCGAGCGGGCGCGCGCGGGTGAGGGGCCGACGCTCATCGAATCCAAGACCTACCGCCATCGCGGCCATTCCAAGAGCGACCGCAATCGCTATCGCACCAAGGAAGAGATCGAGGACTGGATGTCGAACCGCGACCCGATCACGCTGTTCGAGAACGAACTGCGGGAATTCGGCTTCATCGACGACAAGGGCATCGAGGCCATTCGCGACGCAGTGGCGCAGGAGATTGCCGACGGCATCGAGTTCGCCAAGGCGAGCCCTTCGCCGGATGTGAGCGAGACTGGAAATTACGTGTATACGGAGCAGGCGTGATGGACGCGATGGTGCGTGAACTGAGCTACGCCCAGGCGATCCAGGAAGCCATGGCGATCGCCATGGACATGGACGAGCGCGTCTTCCTGATGGGTGAGGATATCGGCGTCTATGGCGGCGCCTTCCAGGTGACCGGCGACCTGGTCGACCGTTACGGCGCCGACCGGGTGATGGACACGCCGATCTCGGAGCTGGGCGGCGCGGGCGTCGCCGTTGGCGCCGCCGTCACCGGCATGCGGCCGATCTTCGAATTCCAGTTCTCCGATTTCGCCACGCTGGCCATGGAGCAGATCGTCAACCAGGCGGCCAAGATGCGCTTCATGCTGGGCGGCGAGGTTTCCGTTCCCGTGGTGATGCGCTTTCCGGCCGGCTCCGGCACGGGTGCCGCCGCGCAGCACAGCCAGAGCCTGGAGGCCTGGCTCGGCCATGTGCCGGGCCTGAAGGTCATTCAGCCGGCGACGCCTTATGATGCCAAGGGCATGCTTTTGGCCGCCGTCGCCGACCCCGATCCGGTGATGATCTTCGAGCACAAGCTGCTCTACAAGGTGAAGGGCCCGGTGCCGGAAGGTTACTACACGGTGCCGATCGGCAAGGCCGACATCCGCCGCGAAGGCCGGGATCTCACCATCGTCGCCACCTCGATCATGGTGCAGAAGGCACTCGACGCCGCCGCCACGCTGGAAGCCGAGGGCATCGACGTCGAAGTCGTCGATCTCCGGACCATCCGGCCTATGGACAAGCAGACCGTCATCGACAGCGTCAAGAAGACGTCGCGGCTGATGTGCGTCTACGAAGCGGTCAAGACATTGGGCATCGGCGCCGAAGTAAGCGCCATGATCGCCGAGAGCGAGGCGTTCGACTATCTCGACGCACCGATCGTGCGGCTGGGCGGCGCCGAGACGCCGATCCCCTACAATCCGGAGCTCGAAAAGGCCACCGTGCCGCAGGTTCCCGACATCATCACCGCCGCGCGCGACCTCGTGAAAGGGGTTCGCTGAGACATGCCGACAGAAGTCATTCTTCCCAAGGTCGACATGGACATGGCGACCGGACAGATCTCGCGCTGGTTCGCCACCGAAGGCCAGCAGGTCAAGAAGGGCGACGTGCTGTTCGAGATTGAGACCGACAAGGCGGCGATGGAGATCGACGCACCAGCCAGCGGCGTGCTGCGCGACGTGACCGGCAAGGAAGGCGTCGACATTCCGGTCGGCGCGCCGGTCGCCTGGATCTATGCCGATGGCGAGGCTTATGGGGCCAAGCAAGACACGGCGCCAATCTCCCCCCTTGTGGGGGAGATGTCGACCAAGTCGACAGAGGGGGGCGCTGTCCCGCCAACGTCGCATTCTGTCACGCCCCCCTCTGCCTTGCCGGGCATCTCCCCCTCTGGGGGGGAGATCGGCCAATCGCCGTCGGGCGCACGCGCGACACCGCTTGCCCGACGTCTGGCGCGTGAGGCGGGCCTTGCCCTTGCCAGCGTCACCGGCACCGGTCCTTACGGCCGCGTGGTCAAGGCGGATATTGACGCGGCGATTGCCAAGGGCGGTGCCAAAGAGGCCCCAGCATTGGCTCCTGAAGCTCCCGCCGCCGCTGCTGCTTCCGCTCCTGCCGTGAAGGCGATGTCGGACGACCAGGTGCTGAAGCTGTTCGAGGAAGGCTCCTACGAGCTGGTCCCGCACGACAATATGCGCAAGACCATCGCGCGCCGCCTGGTCGAGGCCAAGACCACCATTCCGCATTTCTACCTGACGCTCGACTGCGAACTCGACGCGCTGCTGGCGCTGCGCACGCAGATCAATGCCGCCGCACCGATAAAGAAGACCGACAAGGGCGAGGCTCCCGCCTACAAGCTGTCGGTCAACGACATGGTCATCAAGGCGATGGCCATGGCGCTGAAGGCGGTGCCGGATGCCAATGCCTCATGGACCGAAAGCGCCATGGTCAAGCACAAGCATGCCGATGTCGGCGTCGCCGTCTCGATCCCCGGTGGGCTGATCACGCCGATCATCCGGCATGCCGACGAGAAGTCGCTGTCCACCATCTCCAACGAGATGAAGGATCTGGCGAGCCGTGCACGCAGCCGCAAGCTGAAGCCGGAAGAGTATCAGGGCGGCACCACGGCCGTGTCGAACCTCGGCATGTTCGGCATCAAGGACTTCGCCGCCGTCATCAACCCGCCGCATGCGACGATCCTGGCGGTCGGGGCCGGCGAGGAGCGGGCCGTGGTCAGGAACGGCGAGATCAAAATAGCCACCGTGATGTCGGTGACGCTGTCGACGGACCATCGTGCCGTCGACGGGGCACTTGGCGCCGAACTGCTCGTCGCCTTCAAGCGGCTGATCGAGAATCCGATGGGGCTGTTGGTATAGGGCGTGTTGACAATCGAGTGAGGCCGGCCTGCAAAGCCGGCTCACATTCAGAAACGACTTGTCAGGCGTCGACCCTTGACCCATCTTCCCCAGCGGATCGCGTTCAAGGGAGGCAAGCATGCCTGCATTCGACCCGTCTGACGTCAAAACCCTGTTCGGCAAGGTCATGGGTGCCTCGCCGTCCGATATCAAGCTTGTGGCGCAGCGCCTGCACGATCACGCTTTCGAGCCGCGCATGTCGGCGGACGAGACGAGGCAGCTTGTCGCCAGCCTTGGTTATGACAGCCTGGACGCGTTCTGCGCCGATATCGGCCTGCCCGTCCATATTGCAGAGCGCTGGAGCCGTTTCGGCGTTTCCGGCGAGATGAAGCAGGTGTTCACGCTGCTGGCGGCCCAGCGCAGGCGGGTTGCCGAGGCGATCGCCGAATTCGAATCCATGACGCATGTCGGCGTCGAGGATTTCTTGCGCGAGCGCGGACTTATCTAGCTCGAACCGACGGTCAGAGCGAAAGCTGTCTTAGCCGCCCTTGGCCAGCAGCGCCGTGGCCGTTTCGCTGTCGGTGATCAGCACGTTGGTGCTGACGGCTTTCAGCGCGGCCAGGATCGCGGCCACCTTGCGTTTTCCGCCAGCGGCCAGCACGACATTCGGCACCTGGCCGACCATTTCGAGATCGATGGCCATGACGCGCCCGTTGACTTCGTGATCGACCAGCCTGCCGGCGGCATCGACGAAGTAGCACAGCATATTGGCGACCGCGCCTTTCGCCTTCAATGGCGCGATCAGCGATGACGGCACGATGCCATGGCGGAAGATGGTGGCGTCCGGCGACATGTCGCCGACGGTGAGCAGAGCAATGTCGGCGGCCGCGGCGCGGCGGCGCACGTCCTGCAGGGTCGGCTGTGCCCACAGGAGATCGCGAAGCGAAGGATTGTCCACCATCACCGGCGCGGTGATCTGGTAGCTGTCGACCTCGAAGACATCTGCGACCTTGGCCGCGACGATCGACGGGTTGATCCATTGCGAATGCGGCAGGCTGCCGACAAGTGCCACCACCGAAGCGCGCTTCAGCTGCCGGCGGGCGAGGAAACCCAGGCTTGCATGCAGCGTCGCGCCGCCGCCGATCGCCAGCGTCATGCCGTCCCGCATCTGCTCGCCGAGATAGGCCGCCACCGCATGGCCGATCGCCTTCTCCAGATGTTCGTGCGCCGAGGGTGTCGGGATGACGACAGCGGCGTTGAGGCCCCAGCGTTTTTCCAGCTGCCGCTCGAGCGCCACCTGCTCGGCGGTGGGCGCGTTTATCATGGTGACGACGATGCCTTCCGCGGTGCAGGCGGCCAACGTGCGCATGACCTTCACCCGGGAGACATCGAGCTTCTCGGCGATCTGCTCCTGCGTGAAGCCCTCGACATAATAGAGCCAGGCCGTCTTGACGTTGAGGTCCGACGAGACCATCGGCAGGCGAGCCGGTCTGGGTTTTTCGGCGGGCATCGGTTCAGGTCCCTCATGAGCCATGATCTGGCGGCGTTGCCCTCATCGGAGGAACGCCGGCCGGATGTCAACTGGATGCCGGCTTGCGGCATTCCGATTGTCGCACATCTCTGTTCATTTGTAATTGACATTGTACATATGAACATATTTTGTGGGTTCCACGCGCTGTGTCATCCACCAGTCATATGCGCCGTGCAGGGAGGAAGAGACGGGGAGCCGGCCAAGGGCCGGACCGGTCATGCACAGACAAGACAGGAGGTCTCATGAAGACGCTATTCATCAAGCTGCTGGCGAGCCAGCTGGCGCTCGCCGCAACTTTGTTTGCCGGCGTGGCAAGTGCCGAAACACTGACGCTCTATACATCGCAGCCGGAAGCCGACGCGGCCAAGACCGTGGATGCCTTCAAGAAGGCGCAACCCGGCATCGACGTGACCATCTATCGTTCCGGAACCAGCGACATCCTGACCAAGATGGCGGCCGAGTTCGCCGCCGGAAGCCCGCAGGCCGACGTGCTGTTGATCGCCGACGCGGTCTCAATGGAGCTGCTGAAGAAAGACGACAGGCTGATGGCCTATCCCGAGGCCAAGCTCGACGGCATCGAGGCCGACGCCTATGACGCCGACAAGACCTATTTCGGCAGCAAGCTGATCACCACCGGGATTGTCTACAACACCGCTGCCGCGGAAAAGCCGGAGCATTGGGCCGACCTTGCCAAGCCGGCCTATGCCGATGGGTTGGTCATGCCGAGCCCGCTCTATTCGGGAGCGGCCGCCTATCTGCTCTCGGGTTTCGCCGGGGATACGAACTATGGCTGGGATTTCTTCCAGAAGCTCAAGACCAACAACACCGTCAGCGTGCGCGGCAATGGCGCGGTGCTGAAGTCTGTGGCATCGGGCGAGAAGCCCTATGGCATCCTCGTCGACTTCATGGCGATGAACGCCAAGAAGAAGGGGTCGCCGGTCGAGTTCGTGTTCCCCTCGGAAGGCGTTCCGGCGGTGACCGAGCCGGTGGCCATCATGAAGACAGCCAAGAACGTCGACGGCGCCAAGAAGTTCGTCGACTTCATTCTGTCGGACGAAGGCCAGAAGCTGGCGCTGTCCATGGGCTATCTGCCGGCACGCGCCTCGGTCGGCCGCCCCGACTGGCTGCCGGAAGGCGTCAATGTCAAGGTGATGCCGTTCGACACCAAGGCAATCGTCGCCAAGACCGACGCCGACAAGGCGAAGTTCCAAGAACTGTTCGGCGGCTGAGTCGGCAATCACGGGGGATGCCGGTCAGACGGCATTCCCCGCGTCGGCGGATCGATCCCAGGAAGCACAATCATGTCAACACGCATCAGGGAAAGCCGGGGGCAGGAAATGGCCCTGACGGCGGCGGTGGCGGTCGTCATCGTGCTGCTTTCGCTGCTGCCCATGCTGCGCCTCGTCAAGGAGATCGTGGCACCCGGCGGAACCCTGTCGACCGTGGCCGTGCAGGCTGGGCTGAGAAGCCCGGCGACCTGGATCGCGACATGGCACACACTGGTCGTCGGCATCGGCGGGACATTGCTTGCCGTGCTGTCGGGAACGCTGGTTGCGGTCCTGGTCTCGCTGACCGACATACGCGGCCGCGGCGCTTTGGTGCTTTGCTACGTCATGCCGCTGATGATTGCGCCGCAGGTGACGGCGCTGGCCTGGCTGCAACTGTTCGGCCCGGCAAGCCCGTTCCTCAAGCTGTTCGGCGCCGCACCGCCACTGGGCACGAAGAATCCGCTCTATTCGACCTCGGGCATCATCCTGCTGCTTGGCGTGCAATACGGCCCGCTGGTCTTCCTGCTGGTGCGGGCCGGCCTGCGCAAGCTGCCGCGCGAACTGGTCGAGGCCGCACGCGCCGGTGGCGCCGGCTGGTTCACCGTGCTTGTCACCATCGTGCTGCCTTTGATGACGCCGTCGATCATGGCGGCCGCGGCGCTGGCCTTCGTCTCCTGCGTCGGCAATTTCGGGATTCCGGCCTTTCTCGGCATTCCCGCCAACTATCTTGTGCTGCCGACGCTCATCTATCAGAAGCTGGCAGGCGGCGGTCCGGCGGTGCTCGGCGAAACCGCGTTCCTCTCGGTGCTGATCGGGGTCATCGCCATGGCCGGCATCCTTGCTCAGGAGGTGATGAGCCGCCGCCGCGACTACCGCATTTCCTCGACGTCGCTGCCGGCTGAGCCCTACGAACTCGGCCGCTGGCGGCCCGCCGTCCAGGCCGGCATGTGGCTGCTGATCGTGCTGGTACTGTTGCTGCCGCTGTTCGGGCTGGTGCTGACCTCGCTGGTGCCGGGCTATGGCATCGCATTGACCGCCAAGACGGCGACGCTCGACAATTACCGTTTCGTGCTGTTCGAGCACGATGCCGCAAAGCGCGCCTTCTTCAACAGTTTCTGGCTGTCTATCGCGGCGGCTTTCTTCGCGGTCATCGTGGCCGTGCCTGTCGGCTATCTCATCGCCTGGGGCAAGCAACGCTGGGTGCGGCTGCTCAACCTGTCGGTCGAACTGCCCTATGCCTTGCCCGGCGTGGTGCTGGCGATCGCCTCGCTGCTGCTGTTCCTGCGGCCGATCCCGTTCACCGGCATCCAGCTCTACAACACGGTCTGGATCATCCTCTATGCTTATCTCGCCCGCTTCCTGGTGCTGGCGCTGCGGCCGACCATCAGCGGCTATCACCAGATCGACAGGGCGCTGGAAGAGGCCGCGCAAGTGGCCGGCGCCGGCCTGTTCACGCGCATGCGTACCATTGTCTTTCCGCTGGTCGCCCCGGCGGCGATCGCAGGCGGCCTGTTGATCTTCATGACGGCGCTCAGCGAACTTACCGTCTCGGCACTGCTGTGGTCCTCAGGCTCCGAGACGATCGGCGTGGTGATGTTTTCCTTCGAGCAGGGCGGCGATTCCAACTATGCGGCGGCGATGTCAGTCATCACGGTCGCGGTCACCTTCGTGCTCATGCTGGTGACCAATCTGCTTGCCCCTCATCTTCCGAGCGGAGTTCTGCCATGGCGCGATTGACCCTAGACAATGTGACCAAGAGCTTCGCAGATTTCGACGCGGTGAAGGATGTCTCGATCGACGTTGCCGACGGCGAGTTCCTCGCTGTGCTCGGGCCCTCCGGCTGCGGCAAGACTACTTTGCTGCGGCTCGTCGCCGGCTTCGAGAAGGTGACATCGGGCGAAATCCGCATCGGCAGCGAGGTCGTGTCGGCCAAGGATGGCAGCGTCGCGCCGGAGAAGCGGCGCGTCGGCATTGTCTTCCAGAATTATGCGCTGTGGCCGCACATGACGGTTGCCGAAAACATCGGCTATTCGCTGAAGGTGGCGAAGCTCGACAAGGCGGTTGCGCGCCAGAAGGTCGAGGACGCGCTCGCCTTGGTCAATCTGCAGGGGCTGGGCGAGCGCCGGCCGGCCAATCTCTCCGGCGGCCAGCGCCAGCGCGTGGCATTGGCGCGATGCCTTGTCGCCGCGCCCTCGCTGGTGCTGTTCGACGAGCCGCTCGCCAATCTCGACGTGCATCTCAGAGCCTCGATGGAGGACGAGTTCGCAGCCTTCCACAAGCGCACCGGCACAACCATCGTCTACATCACCCATGATCAGGCCGAGGCAATGGCGCTGGCCGATCGCATCGCGGTGATGGATCACGGCAGGCTGGCGCAGCTGGCGACGCCACGCGAGCTCTATCATGAGCCGGCAAATGAAATGGTGGCATCCTTCATCTCGCAAGGCATATTGCTGCCGGCGGATGTCCTGACGGGCGAAGAAGGCGGCCATTGCAAGGTCAAGGTTCTCGGAGCCGAGCTGGTGGTCCGCTGCCGCCCCGGCGAGCGACCGCGTGCGGGCGCCAGGATCTGCTGCCGGTCCGCGGATCTCGATGTCTCGCAGGATGGTCCGGGCTTCGATGGCCTCGTCAAGCGGGTGATCTATCAGGGCGGCGCGGCGCGCGTCGAATTCACGCCTGCCGCCGGCCCCGGGCTTACCTTGCATTTCGAGCAGCTCGACCCGGTCACGCTCGAGAGCGGGGCCCAGGCGCGGCTGCGGATAAGGTCCGGATGGCTCATCCCGGCGGAGGCGGCATCGTGATGATGCTGGACCTGCTTGGCGGCTTTGGGGAAAAGGGCCGCACCAGCCTCGCTGTCAGCAGTGGCGACGACCGCATCCTGCTCGATGTCGGCATCAAGGTTGGCGCTTCCGGGGCGGAGTATTATCCGGCGCTCAACGGATCGGTCGGCGACATCGATGCGCTTTTTGTCTCGCACGCCCATGAGGATCATGTCGGCGCGCTGAGCTGGCTGTTGTCGCGCGGCTATGCCGGCCCGGTCTTCATGACGGCCGAAACGCGCGACGAGGCGCCGGCCACGCTCGCCGCCTATGCCGAGCCGGAGGATCTCGGGCGGTTTCCGTTCCCGCTCGATCGTGTCGAAATCTTCGAACCCGGCGACACGTTGAAAAGTGGCAAACTCACGATCCGGACCGGGCGGTCGGGACATGTCGTGGGCGGCGTCTGGTTCGCTGTCGACAACGGGAAAAGCCGCGTCGCCTATTCGGGCGATGTGGTGCCGGATAGCCATGTATTCGTTATGGACACGATCCCGCATTGCGATCTTCTGGTCTTCGATGCCTCCTACGGCGCCGATCCCGTATCTGGGGCGGCGCGGGCGCGGGAAATTTCCGAATGGGTGGCAAGGCATCCGCAGGGGTGCCTCCTGCCGACGCCTTTGTCGGGGCGGTCGCTGGAATTGATCGCCGCGCTGCCGGGCCCGTTTGCCATCCATGCCGGCATGCGTTCCTCCCTGGAAGGGCAGATTGGCGCCACGGCGGCCTTGTTGCCTGGGGTTTCCGAACGCCTGCGTGCCCGGCTAGCAAGTGCCGCCGACTGGACTGATGCCGATCCCTTGCCTTCGCTGCCGTTGCTGGCCGATGACGGCATGGGCGAGGCCGGGCCGTCGTCGCGCCTGTTGCCGCGCGCAGATCAGGCTGGGTTCCCTGTGCTGCTCACCGGGCATCTGCCGGCTGGTTCTCCGGGTGATCTCCTGTACAGAGCCGGCAGGGCGGACTGGGTGCGCATGCCGACCCATCCGACGCTGTCGGGAAATGTCGCGATCTGGGAGAGGGCGGGAGAGCCTGAAGCGCTCGGTCATTCCTGTACCACCGATCTTCTCGCCGACCTCAAGAGCCACATCCCGTCACTGCGCGCGCAATGCCGCACAGGCCAGCGCATCATGGTGCCGCAAGGAAGCAAATAATGAGAATCCTGATCTGCAATGACGACGGCATCGAGGCGCCGGGCCTTGCCCGCCTCGCCAACGCCGCCGGCGGGTTGAGCGACGATGTGTGGGTGGTCGCGCCCGACGGCAAGCGCACCGCCGCCGGTTCGTCGCTGACCATCGCCAGGCCGTTGACGATGCGGCGCGTCAAGCCGAACTGGTATTCCTGCTCCGGCACGCCGGCCGATTGCGTGGTGAGCGCGATGACGTGGCTGTTCGCCGACGCCAGGAAGCCGGATCTGGTGCTGTCGGGCGTCAATGACGGCCGCAACGTGGCCGAGGACCTCGCCTATTCCGGCACGCTTGGCATTGCCCGGGAGGCAACCTTCTGGGGGGTGTCGGCGATCGGCTTCTCGCGGGTGAAAAACCCCGATTTCACTGACGGCGACGACCGGTGGCTTGGCGCGCTGATCGCTTCATTGTGGCAGTCGCGTGCCGATTGGGCGACAGAGGGCCATTGGCTCAGCATCAACCTGCCGACCGCCTTGCCGGCTGAAATCCGCCAGCCGCGCATTGGCCGCGACAAGATCGGCCGCACCGCCGAAATCGTGGAAAGCGACGGCGATCGCACGGTCATCACGGTTCCGCGCGGGCGCGCCCATGCCAGTGAGCCGGGCGACGAGAACGAGGCGATCGATGCCGGCTTCGTCAGCATCAACCGGTTGAACTGGTTTGGCGAAACGCGGCTGGATGAGCGGTTTCTGGATGGGATTCCGGGCTGATCTTCTGCGTTCGATCGTCGAGATCACCAAGCTGTCAGCGGCCAAATTGCGCTAATCTGGTGCTTATGCTTGAAGCCGCCGCCATTTCATTCCAAATCGAACAGCGTGAAGGATGAGGCAAGAGAACGGCGTCGGAATCTGTTGTGGGGCATCCCCGCATCGCTGATCCTGCATGCCTTGATCGCGGCGCTCCTGGTGTACGGCCTGCCCCCGCCTCCCCAACAACCGCAGGAGGAGCAGCCGGTCAATGTCGCGATCGTGCCTCCGCCCGTTCAGCCAAAGCCAAAACCTGTTCCCCCGCCGCCGCCCAAGGAAACCAAAACCGAAAAGCCACCGGAACCCAAGGTCGAAAAGCCGCCCGAGCAGCCGCCCAAGCCGGCGAACACTCCAGCCCTGAAGCCAGTTTTCCAATATGGCAAGAAGGATACCGGACCGGAGAAGTCTGTCGACGGAGGCAGCGCTCAAGCCAATGCGCCGTCGCCGGCCAAGGATGAGGCCGCGAAGCCGCCAGTCGAACCGAAGCCCGCGCTCTCCCAATCCGCTCCTCCTGCAAATCCCGAGCAAAAGGCAGAGTCCAGCAAGCCCGACGAGAAGCCGGTAACCGCCCCGCCGGATGCCAAGCCCGCGCAAAGCGAGGAGAAGCAGACGACCGAGGAAGCCGACAAACAGCAACCAGACAAACAGGAGGCGGCACCGCAAACCGCCGAAAAGCAGGCGGTCGTGGCGCCGAAGCCATTGGCTGCCCAGGCCGGCGACAAGCCAGCGCCGCCACCCTCAGCCGAAAAGGCAAAGCCCAAACCCGCAAAGACGATGAATTTCAAATCCGCAAAAGCCTTCAAGGCGCCAAGCGGGAAGACAGGCAAGTCAAATCCCGCGAACACCGCGGCCGGATCGCCGATGTATTCCGGCCTTCCGGGCGTCCGAAAGCTTTATTCGCAGGGCGCGACCGGCGACGCGTTGGCCACAAGCTCCATGGACAACGTCCCGCGCGATCAGCGCGTTGCCAACCTTTGCGGCAACGTTCTGAACCAGGAATTGCAGAGCGCCGATTATTCGCCCAAATGGGTGCCGACCATTCCGCTGAAGACAGGCAATGTCCTCAATCCTCCGCAGTCCGCCTTCAGCACGAGAACAACGTGGTACAGCCTGAATTTCCGGTGCGAGGTCGACGCGGATGCGACGAGGGTCCTGTCCTTCAACTTCCGTGTGGGACCGTTGATCCCGCCCGGCGAATGGACGCGACTTGGATTAACCAAGTATCCGCTGAACTAAGGCCGGCACGCCGAGCACGGACAGTTATCGGCTAACGTCATGCCGGTCAGCAAAGGCGAAATCAGTACCAGCCGCCGTCAGCCGCGCGCCATGGCATGGCCACCGCCGGTGTAGCCAATTGCCGTCATGCCGGCGGCAATCGCGCTCGGGCTGCCCTGATGGGGTGATCCAAAATCGACAAGCTGTCAGCAGCCAATTTGCGTCAATCCAGTGCTTACGCTTGAAGCCGCCGCTATTTCATTCCACATCGGTCAGCATGAAGGACGAGGCACGAGAACGGCGTCGGAATCTGCTGTGGGGCATCCCCGCATCGCTGATCCTGCACGTGCTTGTCGCGGCGATCCTGATTTATGGCCTGCCAATTCCTCCCCAAAAGCCGCAGGAGGAGCAGCCGGTCAATGTCGCGCTCGTGCCTCCGCCCGATCAGCCGAAACCGAAACCTGCTCCCGTGCCGCCGCCCAAGCCACCCGAGCCGAAGGTTGAAAAACCGCCTGAGCAGAAGGTCGAAAAACCACCTTCGCCGGAAAAGCAGCCTAATAAGCCACCGCCAGTCGAGGTCCTGAAGCCCGTTTTTCAGTTCGGCGACAAGGATGCCGGTCCGAGGAAATCCCTGGATGGGGCCAGTGCTCAGGACAGTTCGCCGGCGCCGGCCAAGGATGACGCTTCAAAGCCGCAGGCCGAGCCGAAGCCCGCGGACAGCCAACCTGTCCCGCCGACAGACTCCGAGGCAGCTAAACAAGAGGCAGACAAGCAGGCGGCGCTCGACGCCGCCAAGCAAGAGGGCGCGGCACCAGCGCCTTTGGCTGCCGACGGCGAGATCGAGCTTCCCACATCAGCCGAAGCGCCGAAGCCCAAACCCGCGAATGTGCCGAAGCCCAGCCCCTCAAAGGCCTCGAAGTCTGCATCGCAGCGCTCTTCGAGTCTGCCAGGCGTTCGCAAGCTCTATTCGCAAGGCGCTACCGGCGATGCGCTGGCCACGACCTCGATGGGTGGGGTGGCTCGCGGTCAGCGTGCCGCCAGACTTTGCGCCAGCGCGTTGCAGCAGCAACTGCTGGATGCCTCTTATTTTCCCAAATGGGTGCCATCCGTTCCACTGAAGGTGGGCAATATTCTAAACGCCCCGGATGTCGCCTTCAGCACGACAACCGCATGGTACTACCTGAGCTTTCGCTGCGAGGTCGACACGGATGCGACCAAGGTGCTGTCCTTCAACTTCCGTGTGGGGGCAGCAATTCCGCCCAGCGAATGGGCCGGTCTTAAATTACCCAGTCCCTACTAGAACAGTTCACCGTTTCACGGAAACGCCGAACTGTTCTGCTCTTTGTTCGGACGCAATTCCGGACGGAAACCGCTACACTTTTCCTCGAATTGCCCTGGATCAGGCCGGCACGCCAAGCCCCGACAATTGCCGGCTAACTTCTTGCCAGTCGGCACAGACGAAATCGGCACCAGCCGCCGTCAGCCGCGCGCCATGTTCGGCATAGGTGTGGCCGCCCCCGGTGTAGCCGATCGCCGTCATGCCGGCGGCGACCGCGCCCTGGATGCCGAAGGGGGAATCCTCGATGACGATGCAGTCGGCCGGGTCGGCGCCCAGCCTGGCGGCGGCGAACAGGAAGATGTCGGGCGCCGGCTTGCCGTTCTTGACCATCGAGGAACTGTAGATCGCATCGCCGAAGAAATGCGCCAGCCCGGTGACGGCAAGGCTGTGGTTTATCCGCTCGACGGAGGATGACGAGGCAACGCAGCGGTCGCCCTCGAGCGTTTCCAGAAACGCTGTTATGCCGGGGGTCGGCTTCAATTCCTCGGTGAACAGGACCTTGGTCTCGGCCCAGATGTCGCCGTCGGCGGCGGCGGGAAACTGGTGGCCGGTCAATTCCCTGATCCGCACGATGATGTCGGACTGCTTCATGCCGACGCACTGGGCGATGATGCCGCCATGGACGCCGGGCATGCCGTGCTTTTCATAGACGCGCTCATAGGCCCTGGCTGCCAGCGGCTCGCTGTCGACGAGCACGCCGTCGCAATCGAAAATGATAGGCCTTGGTCGCGCCACGCACTTGTCTCCTCAAGTCAATTTCCGCACATCGCTATCGGCAAAAAGTCAAATGTTCAATAGCGCGATGGCTGAAGGCGCCTGGGGCTCGAAACCGAAGAGCAGTCAAAGCTGGCGCAGGGCATCGCTTGCGCGGGAGGACCCGAGCGCTCGCTGCATGGCTTGCCGCGACTGTGCGCGGTCGGGCGTGATCCAGTTCGGCTCGGCACCGAGGAAGCGGTCGAGGAAAGCCACCGCATAGGCCGGCATCTCAGTGACATTCTCGCGATAGGACCACCAGGTGCGCAGGTCGTCGGCGCATTTGTCGATGCTGGGCGCCGTGCCGAACTCCTGTTCGTAGATGGCTGAGATCACCGAGACGCAGTAGTTGGTGTAGAGGAAGCCTTCCGGCCAGAAGCGGATGATTTCCAGCGTGCCGGCATTCTGATCCGTCTCGATGAGCCGCGCGAGACCGGAGATCTCCCTGGCCGGCGCCTGTTTGATCAGTTCGCGCAGCACGAGGCCGGCGGCAAAGACGATGAAGTCGGCGCGGTCTATCGCGGCAAAGCGCTTCTGCGCCTCCATGATCTCGACCCAGTCGAGAAAAGCTCGGGTGAGCTTCGCCTCGTCGATTTCGTAACGCACGCCGAACGTGTCCGAAACCACCTTGGCGCTGCCGCGGAAGGTGGCGCGGAACCAGCGCAACTGCCGCAACCGGTGGCGCAGGTCGGGCATGAGGGCCAGTTCATCCCTGAAGGGCAGTTCCATTGCATGCATCCCGTTTGGTGGCAGGTTAGCACAGCCGCGTCGCCGCCGAAATCGGCCGCCGGTCCTGTGGATGACCGCGATCAAGGCTAATATCATACATATTGACATTCTCGGAAACAAATGTTCTCACTTTGCTGTTGTCGCGCGCCGGTCCAAGGTGCGGTGCAATCGAGGCTTCGGGAGGAGAACCGAATGGCGATTTGGCAGTGGGGACTGCTTCTGCTGGTTATTGTGTGGGCGCTGCAGTCGCTCGGCGTCTGGCTGCAGATGCGGCACTATTCGGATGTCTTCCGGGGCGTCACCGACCAGTACAAGGATGGCTTCGTCGGAGCCGGCAATTTTCGCGGCCGGCTGGCCAAGGGCACCATCGCGCTTGTCGTGGTGACGCCCGACCTGATCGTGCGCCGCATGATGGTGATGAGCGGCCGTTCCGTTTTCACCAAGTTCAAAAGACATGAAGAATTCGAGGGTGTTCCCCTCGATCGACTCCGGTCCAACCCTGCGATCATGGGGGAGGGGGAACCCGGTGTGGCCGAGGCCGTGAAGCGGGCGATCGAACAGATCGACAAAGCACGGTCGGAGCCGGGGAAGAAGCCGGGCCTAACCGGCTTGAATGTAGCAAGGGCCTAGAGTCGGATGATTTCAGGTCTGTTCGACCTGAAATCTGAATCCGCCTCTAAATCAAAGGGATAGAGCATGATGTCGTCCGAAAGCGGTTTCACACTTTTCGGCATCATGTTCTGAGGACGCCGTGCGCCGACTGGGATCAACCGGCCGACCGGCATAAGGAGGAGAAATGTCTGTATTTTCGTTGTTGGCGCAGCATGCCGACATGGCCGTGCACAATCTGCATGTCGCAGGTGCGATGGTCTCGGATGCTGCATTGCATGGCAAGCTCGCCGTCGAGCATGCTTCCGATCATCTCGTTGTCCTTGCGCAAGCAGACAGCGGGCCCATCACCGTCGACCAGTTCAAGGAAAAGCTGAAGGACGTCCAGCAGGAAGAGCAGCTCGGCTGGCTGACCGCCATCGGCAAGTACTTCATCGGCATCTTCCAGAAGGGCGGCGAAGTGTTCGCCGGCTTCGTCACCGGCATTATTCCTACGCTGGTGGTGCTGATGACCGCTTTCTACGCCGTCACCGAACTGGTCGGCGAGGAGCGCGTGCATGGCCTTGCGCGCGGCGCCGGCAGGATTGCCTTGACCCGCTATACGCTGCTGCCGCTGCTGGCGGTGTTCTTCCTCACCAATCCGATGGCCTATACGTTCGGATCGTTCCTGGAAGAAAAGCACAAGCCGGCTTTCTATGACGCGGCCGTGTCCTACGTGCATCCGCCGCTTGGCCTGTTCCCGCACATCAATCCCGGCGAATATTTCGTCTGGGGCGGTATCCTCGTGGCTCTGCTCGAGCTTGAGAAGAAGGGCGTCGTCGTCGCCGGTTACCACGTCAAGGTGGCGATCTGGTACGCCATTGTCGGCCTCGTCGTCATCCTGCTCAAGGGCATGCTGACCGAGCGGATCACCACCATCATGGCACGCCGCCAGGGCGTCGAGCTGTAAGGGCGGGGAGGACAATCATGGCCAAGACATACAAAGCCGTAAAGATCTCCCGGGGTTCCACCGGCTGGGGCGGCCCGCTCGTCATCGAGCCGACCGCGCAGCGCGACAAGGTCGTCTCCGTCACCGGCGGCGGCATCCATCCCGTGGCCCAGCTTATCGCCGACATGACCGGTGCCACGGCCGTCGACGGCTTCAAGGCGCCGCCGGTCGAAGGCGAGATGGCGGTTGTCGTCGTCGATTGCGGCGGCACCGCACGATGCGGCGTCTATCCGCGCAAGCGCATTCCGACCGTCAATCTGACGCCGGTCGGCCAGGCTGGGCCGCTCGCCCAGTTCATCACGGAGGACATCTACGTTTCGGGCGTGAAGCCGGCCAACGTCACAATGGCGGACGGGTCCGAGGCGGTCACCACCGCGGGGGGAGCAGCATCGATGAGTTCAGGCAACAACACTGCAGCCGCGGCGCCACAGCCGCTGCCGAGCGAAGGCGGGCTGATCGGCCTGATCAGCTCGATCGGCCGCGTCATGGGCCGGGTGGTCGGCATTTTCTTCAATTCCGGCCGCCGTACCATCGACCAGGTGGTGCGCAACGTGCTGCCGTTCATGGCCTTCGTGACCATGCTTATCGGCCTGATCCTCTACACCGGCATTGGCGATGTGCTCGCCCAGCCGATGGGGCCGCTGGCCAACAACATCGTCGGCCTGCTGATCATCTCGGCCATTTGCGGCCTGCCGTTCCTGTCGCCCATCCTGGGGCCAGGCGCTGTCATCGCGCAGGTCATCGGCGTGGCCATCATCGGCCCGCAGATCGCCAACGGCACGATTTCGCCGGCGATGGCCCTGCCAGCGTTGTTTGCCTACAACACCCAGGTCGGCTGCGATTTCGTGCCTGTCGGCCTGGCGCTCGGTGAAGCCAAGCCGAAAACCATCGAAATCGGCGTGCCGGCGGTGCTCATCAGCCGCCAGATCATGGGCCCGGTCTCGGTGTTGATCGCCTGGGTCGTCTCACTGATCGTGTTTTAAAGAGAGTAAGGAAATGAGGTTCGCCATATGACGGTTCTGTTGAGAACACGGGTCACTTCCATCGGACCCGAAGTGGCGGATCTTGCCGAAGGGGGCGTGCTCATCCTGTTCGCGGATGGCTCGCCGCCGGAGCTTGCGGAAGTCTCCGTCCTGCACAAGACGGAGCAGGGACCAAGTGACGGAGCGCCCGCCAAGGGCGCTTCGATCACCGTCGGTTCGGTTTCAGCCGTCATAACGGCGGTTGGCTCAAGCGCATGGAGCAAGGTGCTCGAGATGGGCCATGTCGTCATCTCGTTCAACGGCGCCACCGAGGCCGAGAGGCCGGGCGAGATCTGCGCATCGCGGGTCGATACCCAGGCCCTCGTGGCCGCCCTGGAGACAGGCGCGATCATCACCATCGCCGCCTGAACACACTCGCGCTGGGACTGTCCGGTCTTGGCGCCAAGAGCAATTCCAGGAAAAGTGTGAAACGGTTTTCCGTTCGGAATTGCGTCAAAACAAAGAGTTAGAGCTATCTCGCCGTTTCTGTGAACTGGCAGAAATAGCTCTGGGAAAAGCAGAGTATTTGCCATGGAACGCTCGACCATCGTCAGGGTGCATGAAGGTTTGCATGCCCGTCCCGCCACGCGGTTCGTCAAACTCGCCAAGGGTTTCGAATCCGATGTCGAACTGGTCAAGGACGGCAAGGCTGTCAGCGCCAAGAGCTCGGTCAAACTGATGCTGCTGGCGGTCAAGGAAAACCAGGAAGTCACCGTTCGGGCGAACGGCGCGGATGCCATCGAGGCGATCGAAGCGCTGATCGGCTATCTCGAAAACCCCAAGGCTGGTCTCGACGACGAAGCGGGGCCGCAGAGCCCGGCCAACGATGCCGGGCCGGAAGTGGCAGCCGCACCAGCGGCCGAATCCGCGCTCGCGGCATCCGGCGAAGCGAATGGCCTACGCGGTGTCGCGGCAAGCGAGGGTGTCGCGATCGGGCCGGCTTTCGCGCATTTCCCGCCTGATATCACCGGGCAGGGCCGCACGCTGCAGGCTGAAGAGATCCCCGGCGAGATCGACAGGTTCCGCGCCGCCGTCGCCGCCGTCCAGGCGCGCATGGATCGCGCCTTGGCGCAGGACAGCCTGTCGGCCGGAGACCGTGGCATCGTCGCGGCACTCAGGGATATCGCCGCCGATGACAGCCTGACCGGCGAGGCCGAGAAGGCGATCAAGGGTGGCAACGACGCGATCTCGGCCGTCATCACCGCCGCGTCCGCCATCGCCGCCGATTTCAGCGCCGTCGACGATCACTACCTCAATGCGCGCGCTGATGACGTTCACGCCGTGGGGCGGCAGATCTGTCTCGTCCTGCTTGGGCAGGACGACGTCAGCCTCGAGAACATTCCGCAGGGAGCCATCCTGATCGCCGACGATATCGGCGCCTGGGACCTGGCGCGCGCGCCGCTGAAACGCATCGGCGGGGTGATTTGCGGCCATGGCGGCGCCACCTCGCATATCGCCATCATTGCCCGCTCGCATGGCATTCCGGCGGTGCTGGGCCTCGGCGACCAGATCAATGCCTTGCGCACGGCTCGCGACGTGGCGCTCGACGGCAACACCGGCCATGTCATCATCGACCCCGACGAGGCGACGCGTGCCGAATTCGCCGGCCGTGTCGAAGCGGCGGCGAGCGAGCGTGCCGGCCTGACCGCCTTCAAGACGGTGACGCCGAAGCGCGCCGACGGCAGGGTGATCGAGGTCGCGGCCAATATCGGTTCGCTCGAGGAAATCGAAGCGGCGCAGGAGGCCGGAGCCATGGGCGTCGGCCTGTTCCGCACCGAGCTTCTGTTCATGCGCCACATGCATCTGCCCTCCGAAGACATGCAGGCCGAGACCTATGCGGCGCTGGCCAAGGCCTTCGATCCCTATCCGGTCATCGTGCGCACGCTCGACATAGGCGGCGACAAGCCGATCGCCGGCATCGAGTTTCCCGACGAGGAAAACCCCTTCCTCGGCTGGCGCGGCATCCGTATGTGCCTCGACCGGCCCGATATCTTCAAGCGTCAGCTCAGGGCGCTGCTCAGGGCGGCCGTGCACGGCAACATCAAGGTGATGCTGCCGATGGTGTCCGATATTTCGGAAGTCACGCGCACCCGCGTGCTGGTCGATGAATGCGCCTCCGAACTCAAGGCCGAAGGCGTGCCGCATGCGACGTTCGATCTCGGCGTGATGATCGAGACCCCGGCCGCAGTGCTGATCGCCCCGGCGCTGGCCAAGGAAGTGGCCTTCTTCTCGATCGGCACCAACGACCTGACCCAGTACATCATGGCCGCCGACCGGCTGAACCCGACCGTGGCCAAGCTCAACGACGTCACCAATCCAGCGGTCATGTCGGCGATCGAGCTGACGGCAAAAGCCGGCGTCGCCGCCGGCATCATGGTCGGCATGTGCGGCGAGGCGGCCGGGCGACCGGACCTGATCCCGGCCTTCGTGAAAATGGGGCTGACCGAACTTTCGATGAGCCCGGCCTCGATCCAGCGCGCCAAGAAAACAATCACGGCCATGATAGCCGGGGAATAGATTTCCGAAAGCGCTGCTGGGGCTTACGGCAAATGCGCAAGCAAGGTGGCGAAGACAGGCGTCAGCTCATCGACCGGGCTTGCCTTGGCGCAGGCCTGCAGGATGCGGTCATGACGGATATCGACCGCCAGGATCGCGATCTCCAGCATGTCCGGCTCCGGCGCGCCGTCACGTCCGGTGGTCGCCAGGCCGCAGGCCAGAACGACTGGCGCCAGGCAGCTTATGTCGAGGGCCCGCTCCCCCGCCATTTCCGGCGCGGCTTCGCCAAAGCGGACCGGACGCTGGCCGAGCAACTCGACCAGCAACGCAGCGCAGGTGGCCGCGATTGCCGGCAGCCCGGCACCCGGCGCGGCCAGGGCCGCCAGCAGATCGGCATGGCGCTTTCGCATGGCGGCGTGAGCGGCTGCGAAATCGGCTTCATGGATGCGGGCGTTTTCGACCTTGAGCCCGGCAAGCACCGCCTTGGCCAGATAGTACATATCGCGCCGGAAGAGGCGCTCGGCGCTCAACTGCCGCTCTTCGTTTCCGGCCGGGAAATAGGTGCCAAGGCCCTTTACGGTCGTGCCGTCCACCTTGATCGGACGCTCATGCGGGACAAAGGATTCGGCGATCGACAGCGCTTCGTCGACGGCGCTGGCGGCATGGCTGAGCAGGCCTTCGATGCCCTTGCCCGGAAACGGCGGCAGATGACTGGTCGCCTCGCGCAGGACGCTGGCGTCGCCGCTGCCGTCATGGCGGCTCTGCCTGATGATGTCCCGGACTTCCCGCAACCGGTCCTTCAGGTTGACGCGGACGTCTTCGGAGATTTGTCGGAGCATCGCGGTTTGCCTCGAAAGTGCCGTGGAATGCCGCCTGCAAGGGGCGGCCACCAACTCTACATTGTTCCTATCGATTGGTAGATCAATAGGCGATACTAGACCAGCACGCAGAATCGGTGACGGCGCGCGCGTTCGTCACCGCGGGGGAGGGATGATTTGGCCAGGCGACGACAAATCGACGAAGGTCGGGCGGGTGCCGAAGCGACCGAACAGGTCGTCAGCGAAAGCCGGACGGATCGTCTGAGGATTCGGGCCGCCTGGATGTATTTCGTCGAGCAGATGACGCAGAACGAGATCGCCGACGTGCTTGGCGTCGGCCGCGTCACCATTGTGCGCATGCTGGCGGAAGCTCGTTCGCGCAACGAGGTCAAGATCACCATCGAGAGCGAATTGTCGGAGATCGTGCGGCTGGAGCGCGCGCTGGAGCGGACGTTCGGCCTGCAGCAGGCGCTGGTGGCACCGCTCACCGCGCCGAATGCCGACCCGATCCCCGCGATCAGCGCCAAGACCGGGATCTTCCTGTCCGATACGATGAAATCCGGCATGCGCGTCGGCGTCGGCTGGGGCCGGACGTTGTTCTCGAGCCTGCCGTTCATCAGCGCCAAGTCGCTCTCCGAGTTCAAGGTCATCTCGCTGCTGGGCGGCGTTGGCGTCGCGCGTCGCTACAATCCGGCGGAGTTCGCCTGGCGGTTCGCCCAGGTTTTCCAGGGTGACGGCTATCTCATTCCGACACCGGCCGTTGTCGACAGCGTCGAGACCAAGATAGCGCTGGTGGAGCGCTGCGGCCTGCAGGAAATCTTCGAGATGGCCGACACGCTTGACGCCGTGCTGCTGTCGATCGGCGGCATCGCCTCGGCGACGACCTTCTATCGGGGCGGCTTCCTCAAGGAGGCGGAGCGCGAGGCGCTGGTGTCGCGCGGCGCGGTCGGAGACCTTCTGTTCCATTTCTTCGACCGCAATGGCGATCTGGTCGACCATCCGATCAACAGCCTCGTGATGTCGGTGGATGTCGACCGCCTGCGCAAGGCGCCGATCCGCATCCTGACCTCCGGCGGCGAGGAGAAGATCGAGGCCCTGCTCGGCGCCATGAACTTGATCGCGCCGACGATCCTGATCACCGACGAGGAGAGCGCGAGGCGCATGCTCGAGGCGGTCAGCGCAGGCTGAAGGACCCCGTAATGTAATCGGGCCAGGCCTGCTGCTCGTCGAAAACGGCGGCAAGATCCGGTGTGTCCGCCAGTATCCCGCTGAGAACCAGTGCCGTGGCGATGCCGGAACCGTTTCCGCCCGCAATGTCATGCTCGACGCTGTCGCCAACGCAGACCACACTGGCGCGATCGGGCTCGCCGGCCAGTGCCAGTGCCGCCTCGAAAATCGCCGGATAGGGCTTGCCGATGCGGATAACGCTGCCGCCGAGGTCTTCGTAGAGATCTGCGATCTCGCCCGCGCCGAAACGGGGTCCGACCGCTGTCAGCATGATCCGGTCGGGGTTGGTGCAGAAGCACGGCACCTGACGCGCCGCCGCCGGGGCAAGCAGCCGGCGATAGTGGTCGAGGTCATGGCGGTCGCCCTCGCTGGCCGAGATCAGCACCAGTTCGGCGTCTTCGCCAGCCTGTGTCAGCACAAAGGGCAGGCCGTCGACCGCGGTGCGGTCGTCGTCGCGGCTGATCAGCAGGCACTTTGTCCCCGGGCGCAGTCTTCCCGATGCCGCCATGTCATTGAAGGAGCGCCACGCCACCTCGCCGGAGGAGACAAAATGGTCCCAGCTTCCGGCGGCGAAGCCGAGCTTCAGCAGGCGATCTTCATTGGGCCTGGCGCGCTTGCCGGAGTTGGAAATCAGCACCACCGTCTTGCCTGCGCGCTTCAGCGCCGACACTGCCTCCACAGCGCCTGGATAGGGAGCCCGGCCGTCATGCAGCACGCCGAACTGGTCGAGCAGGAAGACCTGGTAGCGCTGAGCCAGCGGTCCGATACCGTCGAGTCGTTCGATTGTTTTCGCGCTCATGGGAGTCCTGCCTTGCTTGCGCCCCTCAGCGCCAGCCGCGCGGTGCCGGCGGCGGCCTCGTCGGAAAGTGCGGGCAGGAAGTCGACGCCGAGCTTGCGCCGCCGGATATCAGTCCAGGCCGGATTTGCGGCGCCGCCTCCCACGCTCCGGACCGATGTCAGCGCCGGCGCGCCAAGTTCGGCCAATCTGCGATAGCCGAGTGCCTCGATCGCGGCCATGCCTTCCAACATCGCCTTGAGATAATCGGTGTCGTCAGCCGGCCTTGGGGCAAGGCGTGGCCGCAGGGTCGGATCGGCGATCGGGAACCGCTCGCCTGGTGTACTGAGCGGGTAATAGTCGAGGCCGGTCTCGGTCGTGGGATCGATTGCCGCGCTAAGCTCGATGATCCGCGCCAGTGGAAAATGCTCCGCCAGCACCTTGCCGCCGGAATTCGACGCACCGCCGGCCAGCCAGGCGTCGCCGAGGCGATGGCTGTAGATGCCGAAGCGTGGCGCCGAGATCGGCCGGTCGGACAGGATCTTGATGGTCAACGAGGATCCCAGGGCCGTGACGCCGTCGCCGGCCGCCGTGGCGCCCGTCGCCAGGAACGAGGCGCAGCCATCCGTGGTGCCGGCGACCACGACAACATTGCGCGGAAGACCGAACAGCTCCGCGGCAGCCGCGGTGAGCGAGCCGGTGACGTCGCCAGGCTCGACGACATCAGGCAGCAAGTCCATGCGCATGCCGGTGGCCGCGATCCAGTCCGGCCAACGGCGGGCCTCGACGTCATAGCCTGTCTTCAGGGCATTGTTCTCGTCGCTGACATCGAAGTGGCCGGAAAGATTTCCGGCAATCCAGTCGGCCTGGTGCAGCACGGCCGCGATATCGGGCAGATGCTGGAACCGCAACGCCTTGGCGAGGCCGGAGGTCGCGCCGTGGGCGGCGCTTGCGTCCGGCGCCTCGCGGGCGATCGCGGCCAGTATATCCCCTTCGGCGACCTTGTCGTTGTACATCAGCGGCTCCGCCAGCGGCCGCCCGGTAGCGTCGACCGGCAGCAGCGTGCCCGACGTGCCGTCAATGGCGATGGCGCGGACGGAGGCGCGGTCGATGCCCGAAAGCAGTTCCGTCAGAGCCGTCTGGACCGCTTGCCACCATGCCGAGGGGGCGCGGGGATCCTCGCCGAATCTGTCGAGCCGGACGGTGGACTGCCCGGCAATCGAAAAGTCCGGGCGCATCGCGACAGCGCGCGCGCCCGATGTGCCGATGTCGATGCCGATGACAAGTGGCATCATGTCTTCCGTCCTTTGCTAGCCGGCGGCGTTCAGCTTCTGGCGATACTGCTCGGCGTCCCAATTGACCAGTTCGTCATTCTCGGCCGCGGTGAGATAGCTCAATCGGGCCGCGACATCGACGCGTGCCGTCACGTCGGCCAGGCAGCGCTGCATGGCGTCTGCGCCGGCGCTGGCGTCGCCGCGCATCAGCACACCGGCGTCGGGAAACAGGATCGCAACGGGTGCCGCGCCAAGCCGCGCGGTGACTCCCGCGGCATCTTCGCCGGGCCTCGCCACGACCGAGCCCTGGCCGAGGAAGATGACGTGGTCGGGATAGAGGCTGCCGGCCCCGGCCATGCGGCGGCTTTCCGGATCGAGCGCGACGGCATGGGCTTCGACATCCGCCGGCAATCGGTAGACGCCTTCGCCGGCAAGCGCCGTCAGGGCCGCGATGTCGGGCGCGATGGTCGCGCGCGCCGGGCGCGCCAGCAGCGACCGGACGCGGCCGAGCAGACGCTCCGCCTCGGCGACGGTTTCGGCGGCGACGACCAGCCCGTGATTGCCGAGGATCAGTACGTCGACGCCAGGCCGCAGCTTCTCGGCAATGCCGCGGGCAAGCGGCAGGCCCGGCCGGAAATACGGTACGTAGGCCCATTCGATGCCCCCCAGCCGCTTGGCGACCTGGGCTTCGCCATCGGCCTGCACGGCAAGCGAAATCGTGTCGACGCAGTGGACATGCAAAACCACGCGTTGCGGCATCAAGGCGTGCACCGTGGTCTCGATCGATGGGCGCAGGCCGCGCGGATTAAGCGCCGCAATGGCGAAGCCCTGCGGCTTGTCGGCGGCCGGGTCGCGCTCCTCGACCGCCTTGAGCAGCGGCGCCATCGCCACCGGCACCATGATGTCGTCGGTGAGCGCATCCTTCAGCCAGGTGCCGGACGCCTTGATCCAAAGCGTGTCGCCGGCCTTGAGCGAGGTGTTGCCGCCCGCCGCCTGGGTCATATGCGCGTCCAGCCCAATGCCGGCTGAAAGTGCCCGCAGGGCCGCCAGTTCCTGCGCGTCAGCTTCGGTTGCCATGGCGCCTTTCCTTCCACGCTGCACGAAATCCGGCCGCTCGGGCCGCTGTCGGCGCTGATATCGCAGATGCGAGCGACTTGCGTCAACAGTGATCTACTATCATCAAAACTGGCTTGCAATCTCACTAATGTTGAGTAAGTTGCGCCAATTGCCGTGAGAAAATGGCATTGGGAGGAAGAAGTTGAGCGACTCCGGCCGCCAGCGTCAGATCGTCGAACTGCTGCGGGATCGCCCGTTTGCCTCGGTGCGCGAGCTGCAGGAGCGGCTTGGCGTTTCGGCTGCAACGGTCAGGCGCGACATCGACCGGATCGACGAGGCCGGTGAGGCGCGCAAGGTCTATGGCGGCATCTCGGCGCTCGACGGCGCCTCGCAGGCGGGCATTGCCTATGCCCGGCCCTATGACGAAAACCGCGACCTCGCCGTCGAGGCCAAGCGGCAGATCGCGGCCGTAGCGGCGACCATGGTGCGCGACGGCGACGCCGTGATCGTCCATGGCGGTTCGACCTGCTTCCACCTCGGAGTCAAGCTCGCCGACCGCAACATCCGCCTCTACACCAATTCGATGCCGCTGGCCGCCTATCTCAGCGACCATGGCCATTGCAGCCTCACTGTTGCGGGTGGTGAGCTGCATCGCGAGCCCGGCATCATCCATTCCCTGACCCAGGCAGCGCCCTTCTACGCATCGAAATTCTTTCTCGGCGCGCAAGGTCTCAACCAGGAAGGGGTGCTGGAATCGCACCCCCTGCTGGTGCGCTCCATCGCCGACCTCAGCCTCTGTTCCGATCAGATCGTGGTGCTGGCCGACAGTCGCAAGCTGTCGATCCACGCGCGCAATGTCGCGCTGCCGCTGTCGCGCATCGGTACGCTGGTCACCGATGACGGGCTGTCCGATGCCGACGCGCGCATGCTGGAAGATGCCGGCGTCATGGTGCGGATTGCGTCCACTTCGGGGGCGATCCCATGAGGCTGGCGGTGCTCGATTTCGGCAAGACCAATTCGAAGCTGTTCGTCTTCAGCCAGGACGGGCGCATTCTCGACGAGCGCCGAACCCAGCCGAAATGGGCGCGCAAGGACGGGTTCAGCGTGCTCGACGAGGCCGAGCTCCATGACTGGGCACTCGGTGCCGTCACGGACGCCGTCGAAAACCATGGCGTGGAAGGGGTGATGGTGTCGGGCCATGGCTGCACCTTTGCTCTCGTCGATGACGCGGCGCTGACGCATCCGATCCTCGACTACGAGCAGGAGCCGCCGGCCGAAATCGCCGCGCGGATCGATCGCAGCATTCCGGATTTTGCCGAGACGTTCTCGCCTCGCCTGCCGCTCGGCTTCAACTATGGCCGTCACATGCTGTGGCTGCAGGAGGTCGATCCCGATGCGTTCGCGGCGGCGAAATCGATCCTCGGCTATCCGCAATATTGGAGCTGGCGCCTGGGCGGCCGGGCAGCATGCGAAGTGTCCTATCTCGGTTGCCATTCGCATTTGTGGGCGCCGCGCAAACGCGATTTCTCCTCACTGGTCGATGCCCAGGGATGGCGCGGGCGGATGCCGGCCTTCGAGCGCGCCGGCACGGTCATCGGCGAACGGCGCCTCGCAGGCGCGGCGCGGCCGATCGCCATCCACAATGGCGTCCACGACTCGAATGCGGCGCTGCATGCCTATCGCCGGCAGGACCTTGGCCCGCTGACCGTCGTGTCGACCGGCACCTGGGTCATCGTGCTCAATCCCGACTGTCCGCTGGAAGTGCTCGACCGTGAGCGCGACATGCTGGTCAATGTCGATGTCGACGGCGGTCCGGTGCCGACCATCCGCTTCATGGGCGGGCGCGAATTCGCCGTCATCAGCGACGGCTGGCAAGGCGCGATTCCGCATGGCTCGATCCAGCAAGCGATCGACGCCGGCATCATGGCGCTGCCGAGCTTCGCGCCGGGCGGGCCGATGCCGGACAGTGCCGGCCGGCTGGTCGGGCGCACGCCCGATGCCGGAGAACGCGCCGCGGCGGCTCTGCTCTATGTGGCGCTGATGGTCGATCTCTGCCTTGACCTCATCCATTCGCAAAACACCGTCATTGTCGATGGCGGGCTGAACGCCGGCGGCCTGCTTGCGGGGCTCATTGCGCAATTGCGCCCCGGCCAGGCCTTCCTGCAGGGCGCCTCGCTGGAAGGCAGTGCCACGGGGGCCGCGGCGCTCGCCTTCGAGAGCGTTGGGCGCGAATTCGCCGCCGAGGCGCCAGAGGCGGTGTATGCGGCGGGCTTCGGCGGCCTCGCCGGCTATCGCGACGCCTGGCGCGATCGCATTGCCGCGCGGGGCGCCGCCGTCAAGGCTGCGGGCGGTGTACGATGAGCGTGCCGGCGCAGAAACACGCAAGCAGTCATCCAGTGCTGGAGATGCGCCACATCTCCAAGACCTTCGGCGCGATCCGCGCCCTGCACGATGTCTCGCTCACCGTCCATGCCGGCGAGCTGCACGCGCTGATGGGCGAAAACGGCGCCGGCAAGTCGACGCTGATGAAAGTGCTGTCGGGCGCCTATCGGCCGGATCCCGGCGGCGAGATCCTGATCGATGGCGCGCCCGCCGCGACCGGCGATCCGATCAAGGCGCGAGCCGCGGGTATCGCGGTGATCTACCAGGAGCTGTCGCTGGCGCCCAACCTGACGGTGGCCCAGAACATCTTCCTCGGCAACGAGCCGCGGCGCTTCGGCATCGTCGACCGTGACCAGTGCGGCCGGCGCGCGAACGAAATCATCGCGCGGCTCGGCGTTTCCTTCTCTGCGCGTGCCCTGGTCTCCAGCCTGTCGCTCGGCGAGCGCCAGATGGTCGAGATCGCGCGTGCGCTATCGACCAATGCGCGCATCATCGTCATGGACGAGCCGACCACGTCGCTGACCTCGCGCGAGACCGACCGGCTGTTCGAGGTGATCGCGACGCTGAAATCGCAAGGCATCGCCATCATCTACATCAGCCATCGCATGGAAGAGGTCTACCAGCTCGCCGATCGCGTCAGCGTGCTGCGCGACAGCGGCTATGTCGGCACGCTGGAGCGCGCCGACCTCAACGCTTCGCGGCTGGTGTCGATGATGGTCGGACGCGATCTCTCCGCCTTCTACAAGAAGGATCATCGCCCACCGGACGAGAAGCGCCCGGTCGCGCTCTCGGTGCGCGGCATGTCCGACGGGTGGCTGTTGAAGAACTGTTCGTTCGACCTCCACAAGGGCGAGGTTCTGGCCCTGGCGGGTCTTGTCGGTTCCGGCCGCACCGAACTCGCCCGGCTGATCTTCGGCGCCGACAAACGCATATCGGGCACGGTGGAGCTCGAGGGCAAACCGATCTCCATCGGCTCGCCGCGCGAGGCGCTCGAGGCCGGCATCGCCTACCTCACCGAGGACCGCAAGGAACTTGGCTTGTTCCTCGACATGTCGATTTCCGACAACATCAACATGGGCGTGCTGGCCAGGGACGCGCGGGCCGCCGGATTCCGTGATTTCAGCGCCGCCGACAGGCGTGCGGCAAAAGCGATTACCGACCTGTCGATCCGAACCCGTTCGGCGCAGGCCAATGCGGGCTCGCTGTCGGGCGGCAACCAGCAGAAGGTGCTGCTCGCCCGGCTGCTGGAGACCGAGCCGAAGGTCGTCATCCTCGACGAGCCAACCCGGGGCGTCGATGTCGGCGCCAAGTCGGAAATCTACCGGCTGATCGACAATCTCGCCAACAAAGGCATCGCCATCGTGATGATCTCCAGCGAATTGCCCGAGGTGATCGGCGTCGCCGACCGCGTGCTGGTGATGCGCGACGGCACCATAGCGGGCGAGGTGACTGCATCCGGGGGCGAGCCGCTTCGTCAGGAAGCGATCATGGAACTTGCGACGGGAGCGGCCCAGGAATGACCGACAGAACGACGACGAGCGTGGATCAGGCCGCGGTCAGAAGCCGCCGGCTGCGCACCGCCTTTGCCGCACTTGGCATGCTGCCGGTGCTGGTGCTGCTGGCGGCCGGCTTCCAGTTCATCAATCCGCGCTTCCTTACCCAAACCAACCTGCTCATCGTCACACAGCAATCGTCGATCAACATCGTGCTGGCGGCCGGAATGACCTTCGTCATCCTCACCGGCGGCATCGACCTGTCGGTCGGCTCCATCCTCGCCGCCGCGGCGATGGTGGCGGTGCTGGTGTCATTGGTGCCTGACTGGGGTCTCCTCGGCGTGCCGGCGGCCATCCTGGCCGGCCTCGGCTTTGGCCTCGTCAACGGGCTGCTCGTCGCCTATGTCAGGCTGCCACCCTTCATCGTCACGCTGGGTTCGCTGACGGCCGTGCGCGGCATCGCCCGCCTGCTCGGGCAGGACACGACCGTGTTCAACTCCGACCTGCCGTTCGAATTCATCGGCAACGGCTCGCTGTTCGGCATTCCGTGGCTGGTCATCATCGCACTGTCGGTCGTCGTGCTGTCCTGGCTGGTGCTCAAGCGAACGGTGCTTGGCACATGGATTTATGCCGTCGGCGGCAATGCCGAGGCGGCGCGGCTGACCGGCATCAAGGTGCCGCTGGTGCTGCTCTTCGTCTATGGCGTTTCCGGCCTGCTCGCCGGGCTCGGCGGCGCGATGTCGGCGGCAAGGCTCTACGCCGCCAACGGCCTGCAGCTCGGCCAGTCCTACGAACTCGACGCCATCGCCGCGGTCATCCTGGGCGGCACCAGCTTCGTTGGCGGCGTCGGCTCGATCTGGGGCACGCTGATCGGCGGCCTGATCATCGCGGTGCTCTCAAACGGGCTCATCTTGGCCGGCGTCTCGGACATCTGGCAGTACATCATCAAGGGATTGGTCATCATCGTGGCGGTCGCCCTCGACCGCTACCGGCTCCAGGCAGGGGCGAGAACGTGAGTGACCTGGTCGCCGGCTTCAAAGGCAGGCTTGTGTAACGCACCGTGAGAGGCGCGGGGCAATCGGAGGAAGTAAGCGTAATGAAAACCATCGCCAAACTGCTCTGCGGCGCCGCATTCGCGGCCGCCGCCATCGCGCCGGCATCGGCCAAGGACCTCAACAAGGTCGGCATCTCGGTCGGCCTGCTCGGCAACCCCTTCTTCGTCGCCACCATCAAGGGCATCGAGGACGCGGCCAAGAAGATCAACCCGAAGGTCGAGGTGACGTCGGTGTCGGCCGACTACGACCTCAACAAGCAGGTCTCGCAGGTGGATTCCTTCATCGCCGCCGGCGTCGACGTGATCATGCTCAACGCTGTCGACGCCAAGGCGATCGCACCGGCGGTGAAGAAGGCACAGGCCGCCGGCATCATCGTTGCCGCCTTCGACGTTTCGGCGCCGGGGGCCGACGTCACCGTGATGACCAACAACGTCAAGGCCGGCGAGGAAGCCTGCCAGTACCTGGTCGACCACACCGGCGGCAAGGGTGACTACGTCATCCTCAACGGCCCGGCGTCGTCGTCGATCCTGGAACGGGTCAAGGGCTGCAAGAACGTGCTTTCTCAGCATCCCGACATCAAGATCCTCTCGGACGACCAGAACGCCGAAGGTTCGCGCGATGGCGGCCTGAAGGTATTCCAGTCGCTGCTCACCCGTTTCGACAAGATCGACGCGGTGTTCGCCATCAACGATCCGACCGCGATCGGCGCGCAGCTCGCCGCCAAGCAGCTCAACCGCTCCGAGTTCATCATCACCGCGGTCGACGGCGCGCCCGATATCGAGAAGGAACTCTCTTCCGGCACCTCGATGATCAAGGCCTCGGCCTCGCAGGACCCCTATGTGATGGCCGGCCAGTCGCTGACGATGGCGGCGGAGTTGCTCGCCGGCAAGAAGCCGGCGGAGGCAACCGTGCTGCTCGATCCCAAGCTGATCACCGCCGAGAACCTGAAGGACTACAAGGGCTGGACCGCGGCCCGCTGATCAGTCCGACACAAGCGCGGCCGGATTGATCCGGCCGCGCCTTCCTCATCGCCGCTAACCCGGAGACGATCATGTCGCGCATCGGAATCCATTCTTTCGTCTGGTCGGCAAGCTCGGCGCAGAGCGAGCTCGAACGCACGCTGGCCAACACCAGGGAGGCTGGCTTCGACCTGATCGAATTCTCCTATCTCGATCCCGCCGACGTCGACATTGGCGGGCTTGCCAAACGTATCGCCGATCTCGGCCTCGGCGTGGCGATCAGCATAGGATTGCCTGGCGACGGCGACATATCGAGCGCCGACAAGGCGGCAGCCGCGCGAGGCGTCGATATCCTCAACGACACCATCGCGCTGACGCGCGACCTTGGTGGCCGCAAGGTCGCCGGGATCCTCTCGACCAGCCACGGCCTGCAGGTCGAAGCGCCGACGCGCGACCAATGGAACCGCAGCGCCGGAACACTGGCCAAGGTCGCCGAGACGGCGAAGGCGGCCGGCGTCACGCTCAATCTCGAGATCGTCAATCGCTTCGAAAGCAATCTGCTCAACACCGCCGCGCAAGGGTTGGCCTTCATCGAGGATACCGGGTCGGACAACATCTTCCTGCATCTCGACACGTTCCACATGAACATCGAGGAGGCCGATGTCGGGCTGGCCATCCGCCATGCCGCAGCCAAGATCGGGTATGTCCATATCGGCGAAAGCCATCGCGGTTTCCTGGGCACCGGCAACATCGACTTCGCAGGGATTTTCGATGCGCTGACCGCAATCGGCTACGCCGACGATCTCAGCTTCGAATCCTTCTCCTCGGAGATCGTCGATGAGAACCTGTCGAAGAAAACCGCGATCTGGCGCAATCTGTGGACCGACAACATGGCGCTCGCCAAGCACGCGCGCGCCTTCATCGGTCTCGGGCTGGAAACGGCGCACCGCAAGGCCGAACTCGTCTCGGCCCGGCACAAGCCGTAGCGCGGTAGCGGGCAACAGGGCGTTCCAAGCTGGGTTACCGATGCGGAAACGCCGCTGGTTCTCCTGGTATTTGCATTGCTCCCGTCATGCGCATCGGCTATCCGACCTCTCGGACAGATGAAGCAAAAGGAGCCAGGCATGACGAACAAGACGATCCTGAAATTCGGCCCCGTCGAACACGCGGAAGCCGGCGACCTGCCTGGCTGGATCGCGGTCGAGGGCCAGCCGACCATGCAGACCGCCGTCCAGCACACGACAGCGGACGGCAAGGTGATATCGGGAACCTGGCGGGCGTCACCCGGCACCTATCACGCGACCTACACCGATTACGAGTTCGTGCACATGATCGCCGGTCGCATCATCATCACGCCGGATGGCGGCACGCCTGTCGAAGTGGGCCCCGGCGATGCTTTCGTCGTGGAAGCCGATTTCAAGGGAACCTGGAAGATCATCGAGCCGGTGACCAAGCATTTCGTGGTCAGGGTTGGCTGAACCAGCCTGATCGAAGTCGCAGCATGAGAGGCCCGCCATGGCGAACCATGGCGGGCTTTTCCTTGCCGGCTTGACGGGTTGCCTCGCTTGGACATGCGGACGCTTGTGCCTCTCATGACGCGCCTCGTCATCGTACGGTCCGTACAGAAGAGGACGATGCCTACTTCGACTACGTCACAGGCAGGCCGAGCGTTGGAGAATGCTTGTTTGCCAGCTCGTAAGTTGTCCCAGGAAACCGACATCGGCACCGGACTGCCGTTGCCGGAGCATGCTCGAGACCTATATCCGCTAGCGCATTTGTGATCGAACGGGACCCCAAACTGCCTGTCGCGGTGGAGGCAATCCGTTACGGTCGCGCCGCCCGCAGCGAGAGGATACCCATATGACGAGGTTCAATTCCACGGTCAGGCTGATGGCCGTGACGGCCTTGATGGTTCTGCATCAGGGGTTGGCAATGGCGCAGATGCCTGCGCAGCAGCCGGACGCCAAGTCGTTCAAGCTTGGCGAGCTTGACATTACAGCCTTGCACGACGCCCAGTTCGTGAAGCCAAACGATGGCACGACCTTCGGCCTCGATCACAGCCCCGCGGAGGTCGGCGAATTGCTCAAGGCCGCGGGGGCTCCGACTGACACCATCACGCTGAGCGTCGATGCCTTGCTGGTGAAATCAAAGGACAGCGTTGTGCTGATCGACACCGGAGTCGGCGGCGCGCTGCAGGACAGCCTGTCCAAGGCCGGGGTGAAAGCAGGTGACGTCAGTGAAATATTGATCACCCATTCTCACCCCGATCATATCGGAGGACTGGTCAAGGATGGGCAACTCGCTTTCCCCAACGCCACGATACGGATGTCGGACGTGGAGTGGAATTTTGCCAAGTCCAACAAGGCAGTGGCCGATATCGTCAACGTGATCGCCGATCACGTGAAACCGTTCAAGGCCGGCGCCCAGGTGGCCCCCGGCATCACCTCGGTAGCGCTCAAGGGCCATACGCCAGGCCATGTCGGCTATCAGATCAAATCCGGAAAAGAACGGCTTTTTGATATCGGTGATACCGTGCACAGTTCGATCCTCTCGCTCGCCAGGCCCGACTGGGCGGTGGCCTTCGACGGCGACAAGCCGGAGGCGGAACACAACCGGGCCAAGACTTTGGCGACACTGGCCAAGGACCACGAAATGATCTTTGCGCCACATTTCCCCTTCCCGGGTGTCGGCTATATCGAGAAAGACGGCGATCACTTCAAATGGGCGCCGAGCGACAAGCCTCAGTAGGCTTCCGGTCCTTGGTCAAAGAGGGTTATGGCGCGGTGACGTGGAGCGGCAGCTGTCTGCCCATTGGTGCGCTGAAGGAGCAATCATCGCCTTCGAGAATGCGCCATCCGCGCGATCCCGTATTTGGGTCGTGACGAAATAGACGCGGATACCGGCTGACGCCAAATTGTGCGGTCCAGGCAACCACATTTGGCTCGACAGTCGCCACGGGCGACAAACAGGTCTTGAAGCCGGGCCTGGTTACTGCCGTTCAGTTCGAGCTGGCCGGAGGGTGCGCGCCCAATCTCAGAGTAGCCGTCCCAGGAGGGCGATCAGCTCACTCTGCTTATGGGTGTCGGTCTTCTGAAAGATTGCCTTCAGCCTATGCCTGGCCGTTTCGGAGGCGATCCCCAGCATATCGGCGGCTTCCTTTGGTGGATGGCCAAGCAAGAGCACTTCGCACAGCCTCTGTTCGGCGGGTGTCAGACCGAAGGCAGGGGCCAAATCCGCTATCGTGGTGGCTTTGGCCGGCGTCGACAGGTTGCGTACGATGAGCAGAAAGAGCGGACCGCCCGAAAAGAGGGAACGAAACCCGGATACGCCGGGAAGGCGCACAATGCCGATCTGATGTGCGTTATCGGCGATTGGACCTTCAATGCCAACCTGCGCATCGCCTATTGATTTGCAGGTAGTGGCAACCACCGTCGATGGATTTTGAAGCCCTTCAAATGACTTCCTTGCCGATCGAATGACAACCAACCTTTGGATTAGATCGTCTAACCGGCTGAATTTCCTGTGTTTTTCGTGGTGATCCCGACAGGAATCGAACCTGTGACCTACAGATTAGGAATCTGCCGCTCTATCCTACTGAGCTACGGGACCACGCGGCCAGACACATAGCCGCTTCGGATCGTTTCGCCAAGGGGCCGGCCGCATGCAATTCGGCCGGCTCCTTGCGCGGCGGGCCTCAGGCGGCCAGCGCGGTTTCCGCCAGTTTCACCCAGTAGCTCATGCCGTGCGGGATGGCTTCGTCGTTGAAATCATAGGCTGGGTTGTGAAGACCGGCGGTGTCGCCATTGCCGATGAAGATGAAGGCGCCAGGGCGGGCTTCCAGCATGTAGGAGAAATCCTCGCCGCCCATCACCGGTTGGATGCCGCGGTGGACATGGCTGTCGCCCGCGACATCGGCCGCCACGTCGCTGGCAAACACCGTCTCTTCAGCGTGGTTGAAGGTGACGGGATAATTTGCCTGGTAGTCCACTTCGATCCTGGCGCCGAAAGCGGTCGCCAGTCCGTCGCAGATCGCGCGGATGCGCTCTTCGGACTTCTTGGCGATCTCCTTGCGCAAGGTGCGCACGGTGCCGGCGATCTCGGCTGATTCGGGAATGATGTTGTAGGCGTCGCCGGCATGGAATTTGGTCACCGATACCACTACGGCCTCGACCGGATCGGTACTGCGCGAGGCGATCGTCTGCAGCGCGCCGACCAGTTGGCTGGCGATGACGATCGGGTCGATCGTGCCATGCGGCATCGCGGCGTGGCCGCCGCGGCCTTTCACGGTGATGGTAAATTCGGCCGTCGCCGCCATGATCGGGCCCGGCCGGATGGCGAACTGGCCGACAGGCAGGCCCGGCATGTTGTGCATGCCGAACACTTTTGCGATGTCGAAGCGCTCCATCATGCCGTCCTTGACCATCTCGTTGCCACCGCCGCCGCCTTCCTCCGCCGGCTGGAAGATCACCGCCACGGAGCCGGCGAAATTGCGTGTCTCGGCGAGATATTTGGCGGCGCCCAGCAGCATCGCCGTGTGGCCGTCATGGCCGCAGGCGTGCATCTTGCCGGGAACGGTCGATGCATAGGCCTTGCCTGATATCTCGTTGAGCGGCAGCGCGTCCATGTCGGCGCGCAGGCCGATGGTGGCGCCTTCGCCCTGGCGGCCGCGGATGATGCCAACGACGCCGGTCTTGCCGAGGCCGGTGACCACATCGTCACAACCGAACTCCTTCAGCTTTTCAGTGACGAAGGCGGCCGTCTTGAAGACGTCGAAATTGAGCTCCGGCGTCTGGTGCAGATGCCGACGCCAGCCGGCAACTTCGTCCTGCATTTCAGCGGCGCGGTTCAGGATTGGCATGATGATTCCATTTCGTGGTTGGAGCAGCCGGCTTCAGCCTGGTGTTTGCAACTGGGCCCAGTGTTCTGCAATTGTGCCCGTTTTGCAATTGTGCCGGGTGTTTTGCAATTGTGATTGTCAGGTGCTTTGCCATGTTGGCGTCACATAGGGTAAATAGCACCGCAACAATGCGGTCCGTTTTTGAGGGACGGACTCCTTATGCTGGCGGTCACGTAACGAAATCTTACGGAGCCAGGGGCGATCAGGGCAAGAGGCGATTTCGGATTCGATCATGCGGCACAGGCATTTCCTCAAACTATTCTCGGCTGGCGCAATCGTGCTCCCGGTCCTGGCCGGGCCGGGGCTGGCCAATCCGGTGGTTGTCTTCGACCTGAAGAACGGCCAGATCCTGCAGCATCAGGATGCGTTCAAGCGCTGGTATCCGGCCTCGCTCAGCAAGCTGATGACCGCCTATGTGACGTTCCGGGCGATCGCGGCCGGCGAAGTCCAGCTTGATTCGCCGATCAAGGTGACCAAGCATTCCGCCGGCGAGCCGCCGAGCAAGATGGGTTTCAAGCCGGGCTCGGTGATGCGGCTGGACAATGCGCTGAAGATGATGCTGGTCAAATCGGCCAACGACATCGCCATGGCGGTCGGCGAGAATGTCGGCGGCTCGCAGGCCGCCTTCGCCGAGAGGATGAATGCCGAGGCGGCCCGGCTCGGCATGAACGGCACCCATTTCGTCAATCCGAACGGCCTCTACTCGCCCGACCAATACACCACGGCGCGCGACCTTTCGGTGCTGGTGATGGCGATCCGCCGCGAGTTCCCGCAATATGCGCCGTGGTTCTCCATCGAAGGGCTGGCGGTCGGCAAGAAGGCGATCCCGAACTACAACCTCCTGATCGGCCGCTATCCCGGCGCCGACGGCATGAAGACGGGCTTCGTCTGCCCTTCCGGCTTCAACATGATCGGTTCGGCGACGCGCAACGGGCGTACGCTGGTCGCGGTTGTGCTTGGCGAGAAATCGGCGGTCAGCCGTGCCGAGGCCGCGGCAAGACTGCTCGACCAGGGATTTGACACGCAAGCCGCCGGCTCGGCCACTGTCGCCACCCTGGCGCCCTACGGTGACACGGTCTCGCCCAACGACATGCATGACGAGGTCTGCAAGAAAAAGACGCCGGAGGAGCAGTCCGAGGCGCCGCCGGCCGCCGCCGCCAAGGACGTGCCGAAATCGCCCTACCAGAAGAAGCTCGACCACGTGCCGACGCTGGTCGCCGTCGGCCTCGGCGGCGCTACAGGTCCGGCGCCGAAGGCGATGCTCGACCAGGGCGGCAAGGAATATGCCGACGTGCCGATTCCGAGCTGGCGGCCGGATCGGCCGGCGCCAACCGGCGCCGGTCCGGCCGTTGCCGGTTCCGCCGCGCAAGGCGATCAGCCGGCCAAGGTCGCGAACTAACCTGATGAGCGGATTCCCGATCCCTGTCTCGGTGCTGACCGGCTTCCTCGGAGCGGGCAAGACAACGCTGCTCAACCGGCTCCTGAAGGACCCGGCGCTGGCCGACACGGCGGTCATCATCAACGAGTATGGCGAGGTGGCGATCGACCATCTGCTGGTCGAGCAGGCTTCAGACGGCATCATCCAGCTTTCGGACGGCTGCCTGTGCTGCACCGTGCGCGGCGAACTGGTCGACACGCTGGCCGACCTCGTCGACCAGCTGCAGACCGGCCGCATCGCCCGGCTTGCCCGCGTCATCGTCGAGACCACGGGCCTTGCCGACCCGGCGCCGGTGCTGCAGTCGATCATGGCGCATCCAGCACTGGTCCAGGCCTTCAGGCTCGACGGCGTCATCACGCTGGTCGACGCGATCAACGGCGATGCCACGCTCGATGCCCATGTCGAGGCGGTCAAGCAGGTCGCCGTCGCCGACCGCATCGTGCTCAGCAAGGTCGACCTGGCGACCGATGCCGGCGACCTCGACACGCTGCGGACGCGCCTGCGGCAGATGAATCCGGGCGCCGAACTGCTTGATGCCGGCACTTCAGCAACAGGCGTGGCGGCGCTGTTTGATTGCGGCCTCTACAATCCCGCCACCAAATCCGCCGACGTGCGGCGCTGGCTCGGCGAGGAAGCGGCGCATGACCACGCCCACGGCCATCACCATGACGGTCATGACCACCGGCATAATCACGATCATGGCCATCGCCACGATCAGCGCGTGCGCTGCTACTCGCTCGTCCATGACGGTCCGGTGCCGTTTTCGGCCATAGAAATGTTCCTCGATCTCTTGCGTTCGACGCATGGCGAGAAGCTGCTGCGCATGAAGGGCGTGATCGAGCTCAGGGAAGATCCGTCACGCCCGCTGGTCATCCACGGCGTGCAGAAGATCCTGCATCCGCCGGCGCGGCTGCCGGCCTGGCCCGACGGCCAGCGCGGCACACGGCTCGTACTGATCACGCTCGATATGCCGGAAGACTATGTGCGCCGGCTGTTCGCCGCCTTCACCAACCGGCCGTCGATCGACACGCCGGATCGGGCGGCGCTGGAAAACAACCCGCTGGCGATCGCCGGACTTTGAATTTCTACGATCGCTGTTCGCCGCGCTCGACCAGGAAGCGATGACCGCCGGAAACGGCCGACGTTTCCACCAGATGATGGCCGCTGTCGGCACAGAATGCCGGTATGTCGATGACGGCCAGCGGATCGGTGGTCTCGAGCCAGAGTCGACTGCCTGGCTCCATCCCGGCCAGGCGCTTTTTCGCCTTGAGCACGGGAAGCGGGCAGCTCAGGCCCTTGAGGTCATAGATGGCGGTATCCGCTGCCAAGATCAAGCTCAGCCGCCGAACATGCCGAGCAGCTTGTTCTTCAGCTTTGTCACCCGGCTTTCATCAGCGCTTGCGGCCTGCGTTTCGGCGACCGGCGCGGCATCCGTGGGGGCCGCGATGGTGGCGGTGGCGACGGGAGCCTCCTTGGCGGCCTTGGCAGCTTCCTTTGCAGCAACGGCTTGCGCCTTGGCCGCTTCCTTTTCGGCCAACGCTTGCGCCTTGGCGGCTTCCTTGGCTTGCTTGGCTGCCTCTATGGCGGCCAGCCGCTGCTCCTCGGCCTTCTGCTTGGCTGCTTTCTCGGCATCCAATGCCGCCATCTTGCGGCCGGCCGGCGAATCGATACGACCCATGCGCGCCGTCTCGGTTACCGAGCCGTCGGAATTGAGCGACGGCGGATCGATCGGTACGCGCTCGCCGCGCGCCCGTCGCTTCGACCAGTCGGAGACGATGCTGGCTTCCTTGATGCCGGCAATGGTCGGCTTGGGCGGCGGCACGCTTGCCTTGAGCGCGCCGTTGAAGGCAGCGTCGTAGGTGCTCTGGTAGGCGTTGTAGGCGCTCTTCAGCGAATCCGGCTGGGTGGTCGCCGGGCACGGTCCGGTCGGATCGAATGTCTGGCCGTCGGCGGCGACCTGGTTGAAGACATAGCGCTTTTCGCAGACGTCGACCTTCGGGGGCACCTTGGTGATCTCGAAATTGTCGTAGCCGACTTTCAGCATCTTCCAGAATTCATAGTTCGGGTCGTTGCGATAACGCGCCATATTGGCGGCGGTCATGCGGAACGGGAAGGCCTGGATCTGGAATTCGGTCTGGCCGCCCTGGAAGGCGTCGCGGCCGAAGGCATAGATCTGCTCGATCTGCGCGTCGGTCATCGAGTAGCAGCCCGACGACGAGCAGGCGCCGTGCACCATCAGGTTCTGACCCGTGCGACCGTTGGCACGGTCATAGGCGTTGGGAAAGCCGATGTTGAAGGACAGGTGATAGTTCGACCTGGGATTCATCTGCGACGGACGCACCGTGTAGAAGCCCTCCGGCGCCTGGCGGTCGCCCTCGGTGTATTTGGGCCCGAGCTTGCCCGACCATTTGCAGATGTCATAGGAGGCGACGAGACCGTAGCGGCCGTCGGTCTTGGCCTTCCAAATCTCCAGCTTGCCCTCTTCCTTGAAGATGCGCGCCATCACCGAAGAGGTGCGCACCATCCCTTTGGCCCTCATGTCGGCCAGGATCTTGTCCGGCAGCGGCTTGTTGGCTTCCGGGGCAAAGTCCTTCATCGACGAATCATTGCAGCCGGCGACGGCTATCGAGGTGATGAGGACTCCGGTGAGGGCGAGCTTGGCAAACATGGATACGGCTATGTCTTTTCCCTCGGGCCAATGGCTTCAAAATGCCGGGCCCTCATGCTGAACACCCACGGACCGTAAGCCCGTTAACCTTGAAAATTCCTTACCGCAAGCCTCGGCCAACGCCTCGCAGCAATTTCATTGAGCCGAATGCGACGGCATTTTTGTGGCGGAATCGTGCCTTACCGCCACTTTGCCGTGTGGTGGCCGGGGCAATCCCAAGGCGATCACACGTTTTGACGGATCCGGATTTGGCGAGAACTAGGTAATGGTGCCACCTTCGTTATTGCCGCCTTCGTTATTGCCATTGTCCACTGGCGGCCGGGAACTGGCCTGTTGAGCCGTTAGGGCTTGCAGGCGGGCCGCTTTGACAAGCGTCGGTTTCCCGTATTTTTTCATCCCGGATCCCCCGTAAGACGACAAGCTTAATTAGCAGCCGTTAAAGCAGGGTGTCCATCGTGACCCAGTCCCTAGAGGCTGCGGCCCATGGCCAGGTATTTCTCGCGGCGCTGTTCGCGGAAGTCGGTGTTGGCGCCGGCGAATTCCTTCATCGTCTTGGCGATGAGGTCGCCGGTGGCGGCAATCACTGTTTCGGGGGCGCGCTGGGCGCCACCCATCGGCTCGGGGATGATGGCGTCGATGATCTTCAGTTCCAGAAGATCCTGCGCGGTGATCTTCATGTTGGTCGCCGCGTCCTTGGAGCGCGTGGTGTCGCGCCACAGGATCGAGGCGGCCCCCTCCGGCGAAATCACCGAATAGATGGCGTGCTCGAGCATGTAGACACGGTTGGCGGTGGCGATGGCGATGGCGCCGCCCGAACCGCCTTCGCCGATGACCACCGAGATCGACGGTACTTTCAGCGCAAGGCAGGCCGAGGTCGAGCGGGCAATGGCTTCGGCCTGGCCACGCTCCTCGGCACCGACGCCGGGATAGGCCCCTGCCGTGTCGACCAGCGTCAGGAGCGGAATCTTGAAGCGGTCGGCGAGCTCCATCAGCCGCACGGCCTTGCGGTAGCCCTCGGGACGTACCGAGCCGAAATTGTGCTTCAGGCGGCTTGTCGTGTCGGAGCCCTTTTCCTGGCCGATGATCGCGACAGGCTCGCCGCGGAAGCGGGCAAAGCCGCCGACAATCGCCTGGTCCTCGCCGAAATTGCGGTCGCCGGCGAGCGGTGTGAAGTCGCTGAACAGGCCCTTGATGTAGTCGACGCAGTGCGGCCTGTCGGAATGGCGCGCCACCTGCACCTTCTGCCATGGCGTGAGCGCCTTGTAGAGATCGCGCAGCGCGTCGCGCGATCGCTTCTCGAGCCTGGTGATCTCATCGGCGACATCGACCGCCTCGCCGTTCTCGGCAAGCTTCTTGAGCTCAAGGATCTTGAGTTCAAGATCCTGCACCGGCTTTTCGAAATCGAGGTAATTGTACATGCTTGAGCGGACCGATACGTCGGAAGGCAAGGACCGCGGAACCCTTGAAACCAGGGTCCCGGGCGGTGAAATGTCGTCCTCACATAGCGATATGAGGCCTAGTCGGCAAGCGGATGATGATCGTTGACCAGCCGCACCAGCCGCTCCTCCAGCACATGGGTGTAAATCTGTGTCGTCGATATGTCGGCATGACCGAGCAGCTGCTGCACCGCCCTGAGATCGGCGCCATTCTGCAGGAGATGGCTGGCGAAAGCATGGCGCAGCACATGCGGCGATATCTTGCCCGAAGCGATGCCGGCCCGCGCCGCCAGTCCTTTGAGGTCGCGGGCAAAGACCTGGCGCGAGAGGTAGCCGCTGTCCGATGCGGCCGGAAACAGGAACGGACTGTCGGCGAAGGCCGGCACCCCGGCCCGGGCGGCCAGCCAGGTCCGCATCGCCGCGCGAGCCTTGGCCGACAGCGGCACCATGCGCTCCTTGTCGCCCTTGCCGCGCACGATGAAGAAACGGTCGTCGCGCTGCGCCACCGTCACGGGCAGGCCGACCAGCTCGGACACGCGCAGGCCCGTCGCGTAAAGCACTTCGACCAGCGCATGCAGGCGAAGCGCCGCCAGCCTGTCGCTATAGCCCAGCGCGGCATCGCCGGCTTCGGTCGCGGCGCGGTCGATCAGCCGGCCGGTCTCGGCCTCGCTCATCGTCTTGGGCAGCGGCCGACCCTTTTTCGGGCTGTCCAGCGTGCCGGTCGGGTCGTCGCCGCGCAGACCCTCGGCATAAAGGAATTTGAAGAACTGGCGGATCGCCGACAGTTTGCGCGCTTGCGAGGTCGGCGCGAAGCCGCGCGCGGCGATGTCGTCGAGATAGGCGCGGATATCGGCGACTGTCGCACCGGCAAGCCCGCCATCGATCTCGCCCGAAGCGTCTTCGAGGTCGCGCCGGTAGGAGGAAAGCGTGTTTTCGGCAGCGCCCCGCTCGGCGCTCATCATTTCCAGGAAGGCCTCGATGCGGGCGGCGCTGTTCATCCTAGGGATCAGTTTCTTCGGGTCAATTCTTCTTGGGATTCAGCTTGTCCGGGGGGATGCGCACGCTCATCTCCGCCTTTTTCGGCTCGACGAACATCACCAATGCGAACATCGTACCATAGGCAATGCCGGCCAGAATCGCGAGGGTCACGACAAAGCGAAACAGTGTCGGCATCAATTTTCGCTCGTCTTCTTGTTCTGCGTTTCCAAACCCTGTGCCCTTATGGGACGCCAATCCGGCCAATTCAAGGAAGAAGCGGAGGCCTGTTAGCAACTTCTGATGCAGGCGCCCATCCGCCCATATCGGGCTCCGGGCACTCGGCACGCTTGACGCAAACCGGCTTTTCATGTCGATACGCCGGCAAAGAGGGCCCAAGAAACAGCCGATGAACGCGCACCAGGCAAATCCTCCAGGCGAGACCCACGCCGCGCTGCTTGGCCGGCTGGGCGGCAGGTCCATTGTCTTTGTCGGCCTGATGGGCGCCGGCAAGACGGCGATCGGCCGCAAGGTGTCGACCATGCTTTCGCTGCCCTTCATCGATAGCGACCAGGAGATTGAAAGCGTTTCGCGCATGACGGTGCCGGAGCTGTTCGAGCGCTATGGCGAGACCGAGTTCCGGGCGTTGGAGCAGCGTGTCATCCTGCGCGTGCTGGAAAATGGCCCGCAGGTTCTATCGACCGGCGGTGGCGCCTTCATGAACGCGCAGACGCGCGAGGCCATCGCGGCCCATGGCGTGTCGGTGTGGCTGAAGGCCGAACTCGACCTTCTGATGGAACGGGTCTCCAAGAAGCAGAACCGGCCCCTGCTGAAGAGCGCCGATCCCCGCGCCGTGCTGGAGCGGCTGATGGGGGAGCGCTATCCGGTTTATGCGACCGCTGATGTCACCGTGCCGACCCGCGACGACCGCAAGGAGATCATCGCCGCCGAGGTGCTGGCCGCGCTGTGCCGGCATTTCGGCATCGAGGAAATCGCAGCGACGGGCGAGGTCGAATCGTGAGCGTGCCCGTCACCGTCGAAGTCGGACTTGGCGACCGGGCCTACGACATATTGATCGGTTCCGGTCTTCTGTCGCGCGCCGGTGAGGAGATTTCTCGCCGGCTGCCGGGCACGCGCGCCGCAGTCGTCACCGACGAGAATGTCGCCGCCGCGCATCTCGATACGCTGAAGGCAGGGCTTGAGAAGGGCGGCATCCAGCCCACCGTCATCACAATGCCACCCGGCGAGAAAACCAAGAGCTTCGCCCATCTCGAAGAGGTGGTCGATGGCGTTCTGGCAGCCAGGCTGGAGCGCGGCGACGTCGTCATCGCGCTTGGCGGCGGCGTGATCGGCGATCTCACCGGTTTTGCCGCCGGCATCGTGCGGCGCGGCATGAATTTCGTGCAGATCCCGACCTCGCTGCTGGCGCAGGTCGATTCCTCGGTCGGCGGCAAGACCGGCATCAACAGCCCGCGTGGCAAGAACCTTGTCGGCGTCTTCCTGCAGCCCAAGCTGGTGCTGGCCGACACTGAAGTGCTCGACACGCTGTCGATCCGCGAATTCCGCGCCGGCTATGCCGAACTCGCCAAATACGGGCTGATCGACCGGCCGGAATTTTTCGCCTGGCTGGAAGCGAACTGGAGACAAGTTTTCGCCGGCGGGCCGCAGAGGGCACAGGCGATTGCCGAGGCCTGCCGGGCCAAGGCCGATGTCGTCGCGCGCGACGAGTTCGAGACCGGCGACCGCGCGCTGCTCAATCTCGGGCACACGTTCGGTCACGCGCTCGAAGCCGCCACGCAGTATGACGGAGCCCGCCTCGTCCATGGCGAAGGGGTCGCCATCGGCATGGCGCTGGCGCATCGGTTCTCCTCGCGGCTCAATCTGGCCAGTCCCGACGACGCGGCGCGCGTCGAGACGCATCTGCGCGCCGTCGGCCTGCCGTGGCGGATGTCCGATATTCCAGGTGACTTGCCCGATGCCGAGGCGCTGCTTTCCTTCATCGGCCAGGACAAGAAGGTATCGCGCGGTGCGCTGACCTTCATCCTGACGCGCGGCGTCGGCCAGGCCTTTATCGCCAAGGACGTGCCCGCTTCGGAAGTGCTGTCCTTCCTGAGGGAAAACCATCCCACCAGCCGGAAAGCCGGCTGAGATGGACAACGAGACGGGCTGGATCGTCGTCGCCGTCCTTGCCATCATCGTCCTGCTGGTGGTTGCCGTGCGCACGCGTCTTCTCGCAATGTTCGGCTATGAGCTGTCGCGAATCGAGCCGCAGCGGTCGAGCCAGGACGAATTGCGTGGCGCGGTGGACGATTTCCGCCGCGACGGCCAGGTGGTGCGCGAGGACCGCGACCGCGTCGGCGGCCTGTTCGATCTCGAAGAGCTCGAAGTCTCCGATATCATGGTGCACCGCACCAACATGCGATCGGTGAATGCCGACAATGCGCCGGAAGCCGTGGTGCGCGAGATCCTGCAGAGCCCACACACGCGCATGCCGTTGTGGAAGGGCTCGCTCGACAATATCGTCGGCGTGCTGCACGCCAAGGATCTGTTGCGCGCGCTGAACGAAGTCGGCAATGATTTTTCCAGGATCGACGTGATGAAGATCGCCTCGAAACCCTGGTTCGTGCCCGACACCACGACGCTGCAGGAGCAGCTCAACGCCTTTCTGCGCCGCAAGGCGCATTTCGCCATCGTCGTCGACGAATATGGCGAGGTCGAGGGACTGGTGACCCTGGAGGACATCATCGAGGAGATCGTTGGCGAAATCGCCGACGAGCACGATGTCGACATACAGGGCGTCAAGCAGGAGGCGGACGGCTCCGTTGTCGTCGACGGCACGGTGCCGATCCGCGACCTGAACCGGGCGCTCGACTGGAACCTGCCAGACGAGGAGGCGACCACCATCGCCGGCCTCGTCATCCATGAGACACAGTCGATACCAGAGGAGAAGCAGGCCTTCACCTTTCACGGCAAGCGCTTCATCGTCATGAAGCGCGACAAGAACCGGATCGCCAGGATCAGGATCAGGCCGGTCGCATAGCACCGCGGCAGGCCACGTTACCGATCCTTCATTGGAACTTCGCGTCGTCCCGGTGCATTTTGCGCCGGGCGGTCAGGAGAAGATGATGATCGATCGGCGAACCCTGTTTTTGGCCTCGATGGCGGCTTTTCTGCCGGCCACGGCATTCGCGCGCCAATCCTCGCTCTCTCCCAAAACCTTCGATTACGGGCCGGCCAAGCTCGACATCTACGCGCCCGACGGCGCGAACGGACTGCCAGTCGTCTTTTTCGTCCACGGCGGCGCCTGGGAATTCGGCAAACGCAGCCAGGTGGGCGCCAAGCCGGCATTCCTGCTCGCCAACGGTTTCTGCTTCGTTTCGATCGACTACCGCATGCTGCCCGAGGCCGATGTCGCCACCCAGGCCGCCGATGTGGAAAAGGCCTATGCCTATGTCAGGGCCAACATCGCCGGGCATGGCGGCGATCCCAAGCGCATTGTCGGCATGGGCCATTCGGCGGGTTGCCATCTGATTGCCTTGACCGGCATGCGCGGCGGGCTGCCCGGCGTCGCCGGCCTGCTCCTTGACGACACCAGGGCCTATGACCTGGCGGCGCTCGAGAAAAATGGCGGCATGGTGCGGGCCTATGCGCGGGTCTTTTCCGATCGCTCGCAATGGGCGGCACTCTCGCCGGCCAGCTATGTCGACGGCCGCAAGCATCCGCCGACCTTCATCGCCTATTCGCGCGCCGAGGGCCGTGGCGAGGAGTCCAAGGCCTTTGCCGAGCGCCTGCGCGCCACGGGTACCGAGGTGACGCTGTTCGACGGCAGTGCCTATACGCATATGTCGATCAACCGCGATTTCGGCGAGGATGGTGACGCGCTGACCGCCGCCGCCCTGGCATTCCTGAAATCCGCGGCCGGCTGATCGCCGGCGACTTCCGCTCGTCCACTCCGGCAACTGGATCATGCCAAAAGCGGCGGCGGGATATTGCCGCGCGGACATCCACGGGTGCAATTGCTCCATCTGTTTGACGCAATCCGCAGCGCTACGCGCCTTTCCCGGGATTGCTCCTGACCGCGAATGGGAGAAAATTGCATGAATGGTGCCGATGTGCTGTGCGACGTGCTGCTGGCCAATGATGTGACGGTCTGCTTCGCCAATCCGGGCACCTCCGAGATGCATTTCGTTGCCGCGCTCGACCGCAAGCCGCAGATGCGTTGCGTGCTTGGCCTGTTCGAGGGCGTCGTGACGGGGGCGGCCGACGGCTATGCGCGCATGACCGACCGTCCGGCCGCGACTCTGCTGCATACTGGTCCGGGCCTGGCCAATGGGCTGGCCAACATGCACAATGCGCGCCGTGCCAGGACGCCAATGATTAACATCGTCGGCGACCATGCTTCCTACCACCTGCCCCTCGACGCGCCGCTCACCAGTGACATTGAAGGCCTTGCGGCGCCGATGTCCAACTGGGTGCGCCGGATCGAAGGACCAGCGGATGTCCAGCCGGCCACGGAAGCCGCCTTCCGCGCCTCGCTGACGCCGCCAGGGGTCACCACGCTGATCCTGCCGGCTGATGCTGCCTGGGGCGACGCCAACCCTGCCTCGCCGGGCAAGGTCGTGCTTTCTCCGCCGGCGGTCGACATGGATGCCGTGCGCGAGGCTGCCGCCGCGATCCGTGCCGCGCCGGGGCGGGTCGGCATGATCGTCCGCGGGCGTGCGGCGCGGGCCGATGCGCTCGAGATCGCCGGCCAGATCTCGACAGCCTGCGATGTCCGCCTGTTCAGTGAGGTGCTGATCGCGCGCATGCAGCGCGGTCGAGGGCGCGTGGCACCGACCCGCATTCCCTATCCGATCGATGCGGCGACGACGTTGCTGATGGATATCGATGTCCTGGTGCTGGTCGGCGGCAGCGAGCCGGTCGCCTTCTTCGCCTATCCGGGAAAACCGGGGCGGCTAGTTCGCGACGACTGCCAGGTGCTGACACTGGCCGCCCATGGCGATGATCTGCAGGCGGCGCTCGGAGCGCTTCGTGATGAACTCAGTGTCAAGCCGTCGCAGCAGACGGTGTTCGCGACCGCCTTTCCCGACGAGGCAGCGCCGCGCGGCCAACTCACGGAAGACGCCATCGCGCTGTCGGTAGCGCGCAAGCTTCCGGCCAATGCGATCGTCTGCGACGAGGCGGTCACTTCGGCCAGGCGTTTCTTCGCGCTATCGGCCTTTGCCGCGCCGCACGACTACATGATGGGCACCGGCGGATCGATCGGCGGCGGCATTCCGATGGCGACCGGAGCGGCCATCGCCTGTCCCGACCGCAAGGTGATCAACCTGGAGGCCGATGGCAGCGGCATGTACACGGTGCAGGGGCTGTGGACGCAGGCGCGGGAAAATCTCGACGTGGTGACGATCGTCTTTTCCAACCGCACCTACGCGATCCTGCATGGCGAGATGAAGAATGTCGGCGTCAACGCGATCGGCGAGAACGCCAGGCGCATGCTCGACCTCGACCATCCCGCGCTGGACTGGGTGTCGCTAGCCAAGGGCATGGGGGTGGAGGCGGCGCGCGCCGACACATGCGAGCGGTTCGACGCGCTTCTGGACAGTGCCCTGTCGCGGCGCGGCCCGTTCCTGATCGAAGCCGTGATCTGATTGTCCAACCGATGGGCGGGCGGGTCCGACCTACCAGCGCGTCTTCTCACCGGGCGCCGCCGGTTCGATCGCCAGCGCGTGCACGCCGGCCTTCAGTTCATCGGCCAGCAGTTCGTTGACGGCGCGGTGGCGGTCGATGCGGCTCATGCCGGTAAAGGCGGTTGAGACGACGCGGACGCGAAAATGCGTCTCGCCGGTGCCGTCATAGGTGCCATGATGGTCGGAGCCGTGGTGGTGGTGGCCGGCGTGGAGATGACTTTCGTTGATGATGACCAGCCGGTCCGGCGAAAATGCCTTGTTGAGCTTGTCTTCCATGGTTGCCTGTATGGACATTGCCGTCTCCCTTCACCACATATGGCTGGCGTACCAGCCCTGGGGCCGCTGTTTCGCAACTAAATCCGCCATTCGCCTGCATTAAGCCGCGATTCAGCGGTTAGGGCGATGATCGCGAAAATGTCAATTCTTGTTTCGCATCTGCGAACGCCCCATAAATGGGTGAGATGAAGCCGTATCCCAAATATTTCGAGAAGATTCGCGTCCGCCCCGACAAGGACGCGGAGCTGAAGTCGCACTCGCCGATCTGCCAGTGGGACGGCTGCAAGGAGCCGGGCACCCATCGCGCGCCGGTCGGACGCATGAAGGAGGGCGAGTATTTCCGCTTCTGCTTCGACCATGTGCGCGAGTACAACAAGGGCTTCAACTATTTCTCCGGCGTGCCGGATACCGAGGTGGCGCGCTTCCAGAAGGAAGCGATGACCGGCCACCGGCCGACCTGGAAGATGGGCGTCAACGGCGCCTCGACGCGTACCTCTCCCGGGATGGCGTCGCCCGATATGGCGCAGATGCGCTCCGGCCGCGCCGGCTACTACAACCGCATGCGCGACCCGTTCGACCTGTTCAAGGGACCGAAGGATCCGCGCGAGGCGCGCGAGCGCAAGGCCAAGCCGCTTGAGGCCAAGGCGCTGGAAACGCTTGGCCTTGATACAAAGGCGACTGGCAAGGATATCAAGGCGCGCTATAAGGAACTGGTGAAGCGTCACCATCCGGATGCGAATGGTGGCGACAGAGGTTCGGAAGACCGGTTCCGCGATGTGCTGCAAGCCTATCGCGTGCTCAAACAGGCGGGCCTGTGCTGAGCGACCCTATGGTTTGTGTCGTTTTCCAACTTTCATAAGGTTGGAAAAGGCTTTAAGACCGCCCCCGAACAAAATCGATTGCCGGCGAAACGGGACGTTTCGCCCGTGGAGACGTTGAGAGATATGAACAAGGTCGATCGCGACATCGCCAACCTGCCCGACACGACGGTGTCGGTTAAGGAGAAATTCGGCTTCGACTCCAAGATGGTGGTGCCGGCCTATTCGGTGACATCAGAACATGTGCCTGACGTCGATCCCGACTATCTGTTCGACAAGGCAACGACGCTGGCGATCCTCGCCGGCTTTGCCTACAACCGCCGCGTCATGGTGTCGGGCTATCACGGCACCGGCAAGTCGACCCATATCGAACAGGTCGCGGCCCGCCTCAACTGGCCCTGCGTGCGCGTCAACCTCGACAGCCATGTCAGCCGTATCGATCTCGTCGGCAAGGACGCGATCGTCGTCAAGGACGGGCTGCAGGTCACCGAATTCCGCGACGGCATCCTGCCCTGGGCCTACCAGCACAATGTCGCGCTCTGCTTCGACGAATATGACGCCGGCCGCCCGGATGTGATGTTCGTCATCCAGCGCGTGCTGGAATCCTCGGGCCGGCTGACGCTGCTCGACCAGAGCCGGGTCATCCGCCCGCATCCGGCGTTCCGCCTGTTCTCGACCGCCAACACGGTCGGCCTCGGCGACACCACCGGCCTCTATCACGGCACGCAGCAGATCAACCAGGCGCAGATGGACCGCTGGTCGATCGTCACCACGCTGAACTACCTGCCGCACGACAATGAAGTGAACATCGTGCTGGCAAAGGCCAAGCACTATCGCGACGGCAAGGGCAAGGACATCGTCAACAAGATGGTGCGCGTCGCCGACATGACGCGCTCGGCCTTCATCAATGGCGATCTGTCGACCGTGATGAGCCCGCGTACGGTCATCACCTGGGCCGAGAACGCCGAGATCTTCGGCAATATAGGCATGGCGTTCCGGCTGACCTTCCTCAACAAGTGCGACGAGCTCGAGCGCTCGGTGGTGGCTGAGTTCTATCAGCGCGCCTTCGGCGAGGATCTGCCCGAGAGTGCCGCCAACGTGGTGCTGGGCTAAGCAGAGCCTCGATGGCGGGTCCGGGCGACAACACGCGCAACAAGTCCAAGACGGGGTCTGAAGCCGACAGCTTCAAGCGCGCCGTCACCGTCTGCATGCGCGCCATTGCCGGCGACAAGGACATGGAAGTCGGCTTCGCTAAGGATCGGCCGGCGCTTGCCGGCAGCCGCGCGCGTTTGCCGGAACTGCCCAAAAAGGCCTCGAAGACCGATATCGCGATCACCCGCGGGCTCGGCGATTCCATGGCGCTGAAGCGCGCCTGCCACGATGCGCGCATCCACACCAAGCTGGCGCCGGAAGGCAAGGCGGCGCGCGCCATCTATGACGCGGTCGAGCAGGCCCGCGTCGAGGCGATCGGCAGCCGCGCCATGCAGGGCGTCGCCGACAATATCGGCTCGATGCTGGAGGATAAATACGCCAAGGCCAACCTCGTCGACGTCAAGGACAAGGCCGATGCGCCGATCGAGGAAGCGCTGGCGCTGATGGTGCGCGAGAAGCTGACCGGCCGGCCGGTCCCGAAGAGCGGCGAGCGGCTGGTCGAACTCTGGCGGCCCTGGGTCGAGGAGAAGGCCAAGGCCGACCTCGACGGGCTGTCGGCCAAGCTCGACGACCAGCAGGCCTTCGCCCGCGTCGTGCGCGAAATGCTCGCCTCCATGGAAATGGCCGAGGAACTCGGCGACGACCAGGAGACGGAAGACTCCGAGGACAATGACGACAACCAGCCGCAAGGCGAGGAGCAGAGCGAGGAGGGCGGCGAAGAGGATTCCGGCTCCGAGCAGTCGCAGTCCGAGGATGCCGAGGCTTCGGCCGATGACGAGCAGTCGTCGGAAACCGAAGCCTCCGACGCCACCGCCGACGATTTGTCCGACGATGACGATGCCGATGCGGAGACGCCCGGCGAGGCGCGCCGCAACGACAATCCCTTCACCAATCTGCCGAAGGAAATCGACTACAAGGTCTACACCACCGCTTTCGACGAGACGGTCGGCGCCGAGGAGCTTTGCGAAGAGGAAGAGCTCGACCGGCTGCGCGCCTTTCTCGACAAGCAGCTGGCCAATCTGTCGGGCGTCGTCGGGCGGTTGGCCAACCGTCTGCAGCGCCGGCTGATGGCGCAGCAGAACCGCTCCTGGGATTTCGACCTGGAAGAGGGTTACCTCGACCCGGCGCGGCTGGTGCGCGTCGTCATCGACCCGATGCAGCCGCTGTCCTTCAAGCAGGAACGCGACACCAAATTCCGCGACACGGTGGTGACGCTGGTGCTCGACAATTCGGGCTCGATGCGCGGCCGGCCGATCACGGTTGCCGCCACCTGCGCCGACATATTGGCGCGCACGCTGGAACGCTGCGGTGTCTCGGTCGAGATCCTCGGCTTCACCACCCGGGCGTGGAAGGGTGGGCAGGCGCGCGAGAAATGGCTGAAGGACGGCAAGCCGCCGAACCCCGGCCGCCTAAACGATCTGCGCCACATCATCTACAAATCCGCCGACCATCCGTGGCGGCGGGCACGGCGTAATCTCGGCCTGATGATGCGCGAAGGCCTGCTCAAGGAAAACATCGACGGCGAGGCGCTGCTGTGGGCGCACAACCGGCTGATCGCCCGGCCCGAACAGCGCAAGATCCTGATGATGATCTCGGACGGCGCGCCGGTCGACGATTCGACCCTGTCGGTCAATCCGGGCAATTACCTCGAGCGGCATCTGCGCGCCGTCATCGAACTGATCGAGACGCGCTCGCCGGTGGAATTGCTTGCCATCGGCATCGGCCATGACGTCACGCGCTATTACCGCCGCGCCGTCACCATCGTCGATGCGGAGGAACTGGCCGGCGCCATGACCGAGCAGCTGGCCTCGCTGTTTGCCGAAGAAAGCGTACGCGACACGCGGCGCGGCGGCATGCGGCGCGCCGGATGATCCTTTCGCGGGGCGGGTTTCGGCAGACGCTTTTCGTCGCCATCGCCCTGCTTGCCGGTGTGGCTTCGGCACCAGCCGGTGCGGCCGGGCCGGCCCTGGTTGAGCCCGTCGAGATTTCAGCCCGCCCGATCACCGAATTCCGCATTGGCCGGACCGACAGGCAGTTCGGTCCGCTCGAATTCGTCGGCGGGCTGGAAATGACCTCGAAATCGCGCGATTTCGGCGCGCTGTCGGCCTTCCGCTTTCTGAAAGCGGGCAGCGATTTCATCGGCGTGGCCGACACCGGCTACTGGTTCTTCGGCACGGTGGCCCGTGATGCCGACAGGCGGCCCGTGGCCATCCAGAACTTCCGCATGCAGCAGATGGTCGACCAGGATGGGCAGCCGATCGACGAGAAATGGGAAGTCGACGCCGAGGGCCTTGCGGTCAAGGATGGCATCGCCACGGTCGGTTTCGAGCGCAACCACCGCGTCTCCCAGTTCAGGATCGACCCGACCAATATGAAGGCGCCATACCGGCAACTCGATTTCCTGGTGCCGGCGCGGGAGTTGCGCCAGAACCGCGGCTTCGAGACGGTCACCCATGCCAATGCCAATGGCCAGCACGAGGGCGGTCTGGTCGTGGTCTCGGAAAAGAGCCTGGACAAGGCTGGCAATATCTATGCCGCCATCATCGAAGGGCCGCGCAAGGGCGTCTTCACCGTCAAGCGCAACGACGATTTCGACATCACCGATGGCGCCTTCCTGCCGGATGGCGACCTCTTGTTGCTGGAACGCAGTTTCACTATGGCGGGCGGGCTCAAGATGCGGCTAAGGCGCATCCATGGCGAGAGCGTCGAGAAGGGCGCCGTCGCCGACGGGCCGGTGCTGCTGGACGCCGACATGGGCTACCAGATCGACAATATGGAAGGTCTCGACGTCTGGACCCGCGATGACGGCGCGCTGATGGTGTCGCTGATCTCCGATGACAACCACTCGATCCTGCAGCGCAACCTCTACCTGGAATTCGTCCTCCACCAGGATTGAGCCCGGCCATACACGGCTTTTCGCTCACCCTCAGATGAGGCGGGCCCAGGCTTTTCGCCTATACTGATCTGCGGCCGCTGCCGCTCGTTCTTCCTTCGCGTCTTCGCCGCGACCTTCCGCTTCCTGGCGCGGGAGATGTCAGGCTTTGTCACGATACTTAAGTCAAGACTTGACAATTGCCACCGCGGTCGCAATACTCAAGTCCATGCTTAACCATTCCGAGATCGACAGCATCCTTCGCGCTCTTGTCGAGCCGACCCGTCGCCAGATCCTGGAACGGTTGAGCCGCGGACCGGCCACCGTCAGTCAGCTGGCGGAGCCGTTCGGCATGACGTTTGCCGCCGTGCTGCAGCATCTGCAGGTGCTGGAGGCCTGCGGGCTGATCCGCAGCGAAAAGATCGGGCGGGTGCGCACCTGCCGCATCGAGCCGGGTGGGCTTGCCCCGCTCGCCGACTGGATTGCCGAACGCCGCATACCGGCGGAACGCCACCTCGACCGGCTCGGTGAAATTCTGGCCGAGACGGACCAACCGCCTCCGAAAAACCAGGAACAGCAAAAGGACGAGAAGCAATGAACCAGATCGCCCCCGTGAAGGACGAGCATTCCGTCATCCACTCCACATTCACCATCGAGCGGACCTACCCGCAATCGCCGGCCAAAGTCTTCCATGCTTTTGCCGACAAGGCGACGGTGCGGCGCTGGCGGGTCGAAGGCGACGGTTTTACCATCGCCGAATTCAGCTTCGACTTCCGTGTCGGCGGTGGCGAGGTGTCGCGCTTCAGTTATGGCGGCGGCCCGGAGGTCAGGCTCGACGCCCAGTTCCAGGACATCGTTCCGGACCAGCGCATCGTGTTTTCCTACCGGATGGCGATCGGGCCGCAACCTATGTCGGTGTCGCTGACCACCGTCGAACTGACGCCCGTAGGCGATGGCACAAGGCTGACCTATACCGAGCAGGGCGCCTTCTTCGATGGCGTCGATTCCGCCAAGGGACGGGAGGAGGGGACGCGCGGGCTGCTGGAGGCCCTTGCCGCGGAACTTCAGAGGTCAAGATAAACCCGACGCCGCCAGCGACGGCTTGGTCAGGACCGTGGGCTGTTGGTGGCGATCCAGATGACATGGCGCGCGCCGCGCTTGCCGTTGGCGCGCGTGTTGACCTCCTCGACAGCGAAACCCGCCTGCTTGAGCCGCCGTGTGAAGCCTGTATCCGGCCCCTGCGACCACACCGCCAACACGCCGCCGGGTTTGAGGGCACTGCGCGCGGCGCCAAGGCCCGCAAGGCTGTAGAGGGCGTCATTGCCCTTGTGGACGATACCCTCGGGGCCATTGTCGACATCGAGCAGGATCGCGTCCCAGGCCGCAGGCCCCGACCGTATCGATTGCCCGACATCGGTCTCCTGGATGGTGACGCGGGGATCGTCGAGACAACCGCCAAACACGTCCGCCATCGGGCCGCGCGCCCAGGCGACCACGGCCGGCACCAGTTCGGCGACAGTGACGCTGGCATCCTTGCCGAGTTCGGCAAGAGCAGCGCGCAGCGTGAAACCCATGCCAAGGCCGCCGATGAGGATCCTCGGCTGCCGATGGCCCGAAATCCTCTGGCATGACAGTCTCGCCAGCGCTTCCTCGGAGCCGCTGAGGCGGCTGTTCATCAGCTCATTGGTGCCGAGCATGATCGAGAATTCGCTGCCGCGCCGCTTGAGACGAAGCTCTTGGGCACCATCCCCGGTCTTTGCCGAATCGAGCTGGACCCAGGGGATCATGGGCTTTGTCTGACCATGATCTTTTCCGAAAACCGGGAGCCACTTTTCGGGATCATGGTCTAGGCGGCCACTGCCGGCTGGCTCCAGCGGGTGGCGAGCAGCCGGTAGGGGATAAGCGCGACCACGGCAATGATCAATTTCACCGAGAGATCGCCCAGCGCCCAGGAAACCCAGCGCATGGCCTCGATATGGAAGACGCCCATCAGCGGCGCCGTTTCGAGCGCAAAGCTATCGTTCGGGCCAGCAAAGGCGAAGGCGGCCGAGAAAGCGACGGTGAAGAAGACCATCGTGTCGAACACCGATCCGACCAGCGTGCCGACGATCGGCGCCCGCCACCAGCTTTGCCGGCGCAGCCGGTTGAACACGGTCACGTCAAGCAATTGCGCGGACAGGAACGCCGCGCCTGAAGCAGCGGCGATGCGCGCCAGCCGGTCCGCGGCGGTCTCGAATTCGATCAGGCCATGGCGGAACAGGAAGGGCGGGACGAGGATCGAGCAGACCACCGCCGTCATGAAGCCGACAAAGACGATCCGGCGCGCCACGGCAGGCCCGTAGCGGCGGTTGGCGAGGTCGGTGACGAGGAACGAGAAGGGATAGGTGAAAGCGCCCCAGGTAAGCAGGTCCGCCAGCGACAGGCCGCCGATCTGGCCCTGCATCGGGAACTGCACCAGAATGTTCGACGCCACGACGACAAGCGCCATGGCGGCCACGAAGGGCAAATATCGCGAGAAGGAAGTCATTTTTTTATCCTGGGTAATGGAACCAGCGGAGCATCTGCCCATCGGGCGGTGCTCGCTTCGTAGCTGAGCATCGGATTGTCGAACCTTGCGGATCCATCCGATGCCCGCGGCCAACGAAATGTTGGCCAGAGGCCGACAAGAGGTCGGCCAGGGCGGTCGTCCCCCGCCTTTATCCGACGTTACGCGGCAGCCTGCTCGGCAAGCTTCTTGGCGATCTGCTTCTTCAGCAGGCGCGCGCGCTGCGACAATTCCTTGGCATCGGCCTTGGCCAGGAAGGCATCGAGGCCGCCGCGATGTTCGACCGAACGCAGCGCGTTGGCCGAGATGCGCAGGCGCACATTCTGGTTCAGCGCTTCCGAGATCAGCGTCACATTGACGAGGTTCGGCAGGAAGCGACGCTTGGTCTTGTTGTTGGCGTGGCTCACATTGTTGCCGGTCTGGACTGCCTTGGCAGTGAGTTCGCAGGTGCGGGACATAATTCTAACCTTCAGTTCTCTCGGGACCTGCCAAACCCTTGTGCCCACGCCGGGTGGCGCGCGGTTCTGGTCAGGCGGCCTTATGGAAAAAGTTGGCGTTCCATAGTTGCATTTCACCGGGGCGTCAAGCTCCGGCTTCCCCACGGAAGCGCCCGGCATTTCATATTAAGGCCGGATTTCACCCTATAAGCGGTCTTATAGGGACATGCCAGACCGGAGTTGCCCGCCTCCGGCCGAAAATCAAGGATCCGATCCCGCCATGCCTCGTTTGTCTCACGCACTTGTTTCCGTGCTTGTCATCGCCTTGCCGTCGGCCGCGTCCGCTGCCTCGCCGCAGTCCTTCAAAGGAGAATATACGGTCTCGTTCCTTGGCCTCACGATCGCAAGATCGACCTTCTCAAGCCATTATAAGAACGGCGCCTACGCGATCGACGGTACCGTGACGGCGGCCGGCCTCGCCAAGCTGTTCGACGACACGCGGGGTACGATCTCGTCCAAGGGCACGATTTCGGGCCAGAAGATGGTGCCGCAGGCATTTCGTGCCGATTACACCTCCGGCAAGAAGGCGTCCGCGATCGACATCCGCTTTACCAATGGCAACGTGACCTCGACGCAGGTCATCCCAGCGCCCGGCAAGCGCGATCCCAATGCCTGGGTGCCGATCGGTGCCGGCGACCTCGCCGCGGTGCTCGATCCAATGGCGGCGACCGTCATCCATGCCGACAGTCTCGACCAGGTCTGCGGCCGCAAGGTCAAGTTCTATGATGGCGAGATGCGCGCCGACCTGACGCTGACCTACGCCTCGAAAGGCAAGATCTCGGTGCCGGGCTACAAGGGCGATACCATCACCTGCCAGATGGGTTTCGAGCCGGTGGCGGGCTATCGCAAGGGACGCAAGGCGCTCAACTATCTCAAGAACAAAAGCCGCATGATGGTGACGTTTGCGCCGCTCGGCCAAACCGGAGTATATGCGCCGATCCACGCCACGGTCGGAACGCAGATCGGCACCTTGACCATCAGCGCCGGGCGTTTCGAAGCGGTACAATAGGCACGCCACCGGAAACAGAAGAGGGCGCGCCACGGGAGAAAAAATGGGGCGCGCAACACTGATCGGCTTTTCGGCGGTCGCCATGTGGGCGCTCTTGGCGCTGCTCACCGACGCATCCGGCAAGGTGCCGCCGTTCCTTTTGTCGGCAATCACCTTCTCGATCGGTACAGGGGTCGGTCTTGTCGCGCGTCTCCTGATGCCAACCGCCGACAGGAGCCAGAAGATACCACCCCAGGTCTGGGTCATCGGTATTGCCGGCCTGTTCGGCTACCACTTTTTCTATTTCACCGCCTTGCGCAACGCGCCGGCGGTGGAGGCGAGCCTGATCGCCTATCTGTGGCCGCTGCTGATCGTGCTGGGCTCGGCGCTGATGCCGGGCGAAAAACTGGCGTGGAACCATGTCGTCGGCACGCTGCTCGGCCTCGCTGGCACCGTGCTCATCGTGACCAAGGGTGGCGGGTTGGCCTTCGACGCGCGCTACACGTTCGGCTACACCATGGCAGCCGTCTGCGCCCTGCTGTGGTCGTCCTATTCGCTCCTGTCGCGGCGCTTTCCGTCGGTACCGACCAGCATCGTCACCTGGTTCTGCGGGGCGACCGCCGTGCTGTCGCTCGTTTGCCATCTGGCGTTGGAGCAAACGATCCTGCCGGACGGCGCCGGCCAGTGGCTGGCGGTGCTTGGCCTTGGCCTGATGCCGGTGGGGGCTGCCTTCTATGCCTGGGACATCGGTGTCAAGCGCGGCAATATCCAGGTGCTGGGCGCGGCGAGCTATGCGGCGCCGCTGCTGTCGACACTGGTGCTGATCGCGGCCGGCGTCGCCGAGCCATCGCTGCGCATCCTGGCCGCCTGCGTGCTGATCACCGGCGGCGCGGCACTCGCGGCGAAGTCGCTGTTCCTGCGCAAGCCGGCGGCGATTGAGGGCGAGGCCGGCGCATCCGAAAGCGGAGCCGGGGCATGACGATGCCGTTTGCCGGCGGCATCGACGCCAACGCCAATGCAACGCTTATCTTTTCGCTGGTGGCGGCGGTGATCTACGCCTTCTCCTCAGGCATGGCGCCGACGCTCGCCCGCTCGGCGGCAAAGACGCTCGCGGTCGCGATGCTTGCCGTGCTGGCGGCGCTGCAAGGTGGCCCGCTGCTGCTGGTCGCCGCTCTTGCGCTCAGCGCCATTGGCGACGCGTTCCTGTCGCGCGACGGCGAGAAGGCGTTTCTCGGCGGTTTGGCCAGCTTTCTCGTCGCCCACATCGTCTATATCGCGCTGTTCCTGCGCAGCGGTGGCGGGCTGGCACTGCTTGGCGCAGAATCCTGGCGTGGGGCGATTGCCCTGGCATTGGCGGTATTCGTGATCGTCATGCTGGCCGCGCTCTGGCGCCGCGTCGGCCCCAGCCTGCGTGTTCCGATCGCCTGTTATGTCCTGGCGATCTTGGCGATGGGCATGGCGGCACTGACCACCAACAGCGCCTGGGTCATCGGCGGCGCGGTGCTGTTCATGGCATCGGACGGGCTGCTGGCCACGGAGAAATTCCTGGTCGCGGCGATCTCGCCACATCGCGGCTGGATGCGTTTGGCCGTCTGGGTCTTGTACTATGCCGCCCAGGTCGCGATTACGCTGGGTTTCCTGCTGGGTTAGGATTCCAGCCCGGCGCCGCCAGTTCGAAGGCGGCGAAATCAAACCCCGGCGCGACGGTGCAGCCGACCAGCGTCCAGTCGCCCAGGCTGCGCGCCGATTGCCACCAGCCTGCCGGCACGACGATCTGCGGCCGTTCGCCCGCCGCGAGTTCGATGCCCAGCACCTGCTCGATCACGGCTGCGCCTACTTCCCACATCGACAGCGCCAGGGGCGCGCCGGCGTGGAAATGCCAGACCTCGGCGGCGTCCCTGACCCGATGCCATGCCGAAAGCTGGTGCTGTTCCAGCAGGAAGTAGATCGCGGTCGAATGGCCACGCGCACCGCCGGCTTCGTCGCGAAATGTCTCCGCGTACCAGCCGCCTTCCGGATGCGGTTTCAGCCCAAGCAAAGCGATGATTTCCGCGGAACTCGTCATGGGGTCGACGATACCACCAGGCTTAGAAATTGTCCTTGCGCTTGCGGATTTCGGCGAACACCTCGGCATCCCCGGCCTTTTCCATGCCGAGATGCTTGCGGATCGCAGGATCGTGCCAGCGCAGGAAGGGATTGGTCGACAGTTCCTCGCCGATCGTCGTCGGCAGTGTCGGCTTGTTCTCGACCCGCAGTGCCTCGATCCTGGCTGCGCGCTCCCTCAATGCCGAATTGGTCGGGTCGACGGTCAGCGCGAAACGGGCGTTGGCGAGCGTATATTCGTGGCCGCAATAGATTGTCGTCGCGGCGGGAAGCGCGGCCAGTTTCTTCAGAGAATCATACATCACAGGCGGTTTGCATTCGAACAGCCGCCCGCAGCCGAGCGCGAACAGCGTATCGGCGGTGAACGCCACCTGCGATGCCGGCAGATGATAGGAGACGTGCCCGGCGGTATGGCCGGGGGTGGCGATCACCTCGATGCGCTCATCGCCGAGATGAAGGATTGAGCCTTCCTCGACGGTCTCGTCGATGCCGGGGATTTTGGCCTTTTCCGCCTCCGGGCCGACGATGCGCAGCTTGAAGCGCTCCTTCAGCGCCAGATTGGCCTCGACGTGATCCATATGATGATGCGTGGTCAGGATCATCGTCGGCGTCCAGCCGGTGCGCTTGATCGCGGCCAGGATCGGCGCCTCCTCGGGCGCGTCGATGATCGCGGTCTGCCCGCTCCTGGGGTCATGCACCAGCACGCCGAAATTGTCCGTGCGGCACATGAACTGCTCGATTTCGACCGCCATCGCATCTCTCCTTTTGTCGCCGCAGACATAGGGCGCCAGAGGACGGATGTCATCCATGGGATGACGAATGTCATTCCCGTGGACGATGAATCTCATCCTAGTATGTCGGGCGCCTCAGGGCCCTTTGTTGAATCCGGCCGATATCACGGCTACATCCCTGACATGCATTCCGACATCGTCGACCTTCGCTCCTTCTACTCGACAACGCTCGGCCGGTTCGCCGAACGCTCGATCACCATGGCTCTGTCCTCGATATGGGCCGCCGTGCCAAACGAGCGCCTGGTCGGTCTCGGCTATACCTTGCCCTGGCTGGAGCGTTTCGGCTCCGATGCCGAGCGGGTCTTCGCCTTCATGCCGGCGACGCAGGGCGCCGTGGTCTGGCCGGCAACAGGGCCGACGGCGACCGCGCTGGTCTTCGACGAGGAACTGCCGCTGGTCGATTCCTGCATCGACCGCATGTTGCTCGTCCATTCGCTCGAACATGTCGAAAACCCGCGCGAGACGCTGAACGAGATCTGGCGGGTGCTGTCGCCCGCCGGGCGTGTCGTCATCGTAGTGCCGAACCGGCGCGGGGTCTGGGCGCGCTTCGAGCACACGCCGTTCGGCAATGGCCGCCCTTTCTCGCGCGGGCAGCTGACGGAACTGCTGCGCGAGGCGAATTTCACGCCCGCGGCGTGGTCGGATGCGCTGTTCTTCCCGCCATCGCGGCGACGCTTCATGATGCGTTTCCACAACGTGCTGGAGCGCTTCGGCCGGCGGCTGTGGCCGATCTTTTCCGGTGTCATCGTCGTCGAGGCGCAGAAGCGGCTCTACCAGGGCGTGCCGGTGGTCCAGCGCGCGTCTCGCCGCGTCTTCGTGCCGGTGCTGTCGCCGCATGGCGCGACACGGCTCGGCCGCCGGGCCGAGGCCGGAGGCGCGGCAACGTCGGCTCGCCAGGTGAAACCTTCGTGATCAGCGCGGAAACTTTCCTCGCGCGGCATTTTTCCGGCCTATCTGTCGTGCACGGGCGGCGGCCGTCGGCTCTCTTCATCCGGTTTCAGCATCGCACCTGAACGCAAGGACTTCTGATATGGCTGATCAACTGGACAATCAGGCCACCGTTCAGCCGGTCGCCGTGGCCAGCAGCCTGCGCGATCAGGTCGCGACGATCAAGCAAGCGCTGGTGGTATCGCCGGTTCGCAGGTGGTTGCTGTGGACATCGGTCGGCATCATGGCCGTCATCGTCGCGACATCGATCGGCCAGGTCCTGCTCAATCGCTGGAACCAGCCCTTCTACGATGCGCTGGCGCGCCGTGACATGGCGGCCTTCCTGCACCAGCTCCTTGTCTTTGCCATGATCGCCGGTGGGCTGCTGGTGCTCAATATCGGCCAGACCTGGCTCAACCAGATGATCCGGCTGAAGCTGCGCGAGGCGCTGACGCTGGACCTGATCGACCAGTGGATGCGGCCGGCGCGCGCCTTCCGGCTGGCCAACGCCGGCGCCATCGGCGTCAATCCCGATCAGCGCATGCAGCAGGACGCGGCGCATCTTTCGGACCTGTCGACGGACCTCGGCGTCGGGCTCCTGCAGTCGCTCATCCTGCTCGTCTCCTTCGTCGGTGTGCTGTGGGAACTGTCCTCGGGTTTCGTCTTCCACGTCAACGGCTGGTCGCTGGCCATACCGGGCTACATGGTCTGGGCCGCGTTTCTCTACGCCGGCACCGCCTCCTGGCTGAGCTGGCTGGTCGGGCGCCCGCTCATCAGCCTGAACAGCGACCGCTACACGCGCGAAGCGGAGCTGCGCTCCTCGATGGTGCGCGTCAACGAGAATGTCGATGCCATCGCGCTCTACCATGGCGAGGACGATGCCAGGCGGCGGCTCGAACTCGACCTCGGCACGGTGCTGGGCGCCATGCGGCGCATCTATACCGCCCAGATCAACCTCTCCTGGGTGACCGATACCTATGGCTGGATCACCGTCGTGGCACCGATCCTGGTCGCTTCGCCGGTCTATTTCTCGGGCGATATCAGCTTTGGCGGGCTGATGATGGCGGTCGGCGCCTTCAACCAGGTCCACTCGTCGTTGCGCTGGTTCATCAACAATATCGGCAGCATCGCCGACTGGCGCGCCACGCTGATGCGCGTCGCCGATTTCCGTATCGCGCTCAATGAAACCGATGTGCTGCACGACACCGAAAAGCGCATCACCTTCGACCAAAATGCCAATGGCAGCCTGACCTTCGAGAAGCTCGAAGTGGCCTCGCCGGAGGGCTGCACAAAACTCTCCGACGAACATGTCGAAATCCGCCCCGGCGAGCGCGTCATGATCACCGGCGAGCCGGGCGCCGGCAAGACGCTGTTCTTCCGCGCCATCGCCGGGCTTTGGCCCTGGGGCGGCGGAAAGATCGGCCTGCCGGCGGGAGAAACCCTCATCTTCGTGCCACGTGTCCCGTATTTGCCCGCGGGCACCCTGCGCGAGGTGCTCAATCACGCCAACGGGCATGCGCCCGCGAGCGATGCCGACATTTCGGCGGTGCTGGCCGAGGTAGGTCTTGAACGGCTGTCGTCGTCGCTCGACCGTGTCGGGCGGTGGGACCATGAGTTGGGTGATGACGAACAGCGCTTGCTGGGCGTGGCCAGGCTCGCCCTGCGGCAGCCGAAATGGGTGATCATCGACGAAGCGATGGATGCGTTCGATGGACCCGCGCTGCGACGCGTGCTGGCGATGCTGGAAAAGCACCTGACGGGAGCCACGATCATCAATATCGGGCGCGGCCAGCACAACAATCAGTTCTTTCCGCGCGGTTTGACGATCGTGAAGGATTCCGCTGCGCCGGCGCTGAAACCCGCCCGTGTCAGGGCCGGCGCCATCGATCCGCCACCCGCCGTTCGCCGCAAGAAGTAGGCTGTTTCTCCGGCTGCCTGCGCAAAACCTTATTTTGCCGTGATCGCGGCGGAAGATTTTCAGGGGAAACAACCCTGGCGCCGCCATGTTTGATGCTCTTCTGATTGCCTGTCTCACCTGCGCGCAGGCTGCGCCCATTGCCTCGCCACCGGCGCTGGCGGTCGATGTCGAACTGGTCCTGGCGGTCGACATCTCGTTGTCGATGGATGAGAAGGAGTTCGCGTTGCAACGCGCCGGCTATGTCGAGGCGCTGCGGCATCCCGACTTCATCCAGGCCGTCCGGTCCGGCAATACGGGCCGCATCGCGCTCGCCTATTTCGAATGGGCGGGCACCGTGCGCGATGACGCGATCATCGGCTGGCAGATCATCGATAGCGCGCAAAGCGCCAACAGCTTTGCCGACAAGGTGGCGGCGCGCCCGTTCCGGAGTTTTCGCGGCACCTCGATTTCCACCGCGCTTGCCTTCGGTGCCGGGCTTTTCGACAGGACGAACTTCGCCGGCGAACGCAGCGTCATCGATATATCGGGCGATGGTCCCAACAATATCGGGCCGCCGGTCACCGCCACGCGCGACGCGGCCATCGCCAAAGGCATCGTCATCAACGGCCTGCCGATCCTGATCAACCCGTCGCCGACCTTCAGCCATCTCGACCAGTATTATGCGCAGTGCGTGACCGGCGGGCCTGGCTCCTTCGTGCTGCCGATCCACGCGGCCGCCGAATTTTCCACCGCCATCCGGCGCAAGCTGATCCTCGAAGTGAGCGGCATTCAAGACAAGGCCGAGATCATTCCCGTCGAAGCGGACGCGCCGATCGACTGCCTGAAGGGCGAACGGGACAGGCGATTCCTGTCGGATCCCTATTTCCCGGAACTCGACCGGTAGGCCTGGCGGAGCCGGCCGGGCGCCGTGAAACGCCGATTTTGGGCCTCCACGCCCCAATAGGGATGCGGTTTCGCTCGCGCTCAAGGGTGATTCGTGCGCGGTGGATCGATGTCGGCCTATTACCTCAGGCGTAATCGAGTCTCGTCACTCCCTTTGGCAATCTGCAGCCACGAGGTCGGCAAATCGGCCTCGCTCGACAAGGGAGTTACGTCATGGCCGCTTACGCCGTTGCCCATATGCGCCAGGTCAGTATGGGTCCGCAGATCGTCGAATATCTGTACAGGATCGATGCCACGCTGGAACTTTCAGCGGCCGCTTCCTGGTCCATGGCGGCAATCTGGAGGTGATCGAGAACGATTGGCCGGGCAACCTCATCATCATCGAGTTTCCCGACCGGCGGCAGATGCGCCGGTGGTATGATTCGCCCGCTTATCAGGCAATACTGGCCCTGCGCACGGACAATTCCCAATCCGATGTGGTGTTCGCCGACGGTGTCGACCATCCGCACAAGGCCACGGATGTCCTGGGCTAGACGTTCCGTGCCTTACCGCTTCAGCAAGAACACCGCCTGCTGGCCGAAGAAATTCCAGAACCACCAGGGCATCGACAGGCCGATCCTCTGGCCGGCGGCGTCGAGCGCGGTCGCCTTTTCCACCGTCGCGCCAAGTTCCTCGCACAGGTTGACGAAGTCACGGATGGTGCAGAAATGGATGTTGGGCGTGTCGTACCAGGAGTAGGGCAGGTCCTGGGTCACCGGCATGCGGCCCTTGACGAACAGCGACAGGCGCACCCGCCAATGGCCGAAATTGGGGAAAGAGACGATCGCCCTGTTGCCGATCCTGAGCAATTCGTCGAGCACCAGTTTCGGGTTGCGGGTCGCCTGCAAGGTCTGCGACAGGACGACGAAGTCAAAACCCTTGTCGGGATAGAATTCGAGATCCTTGTCGGCATCGCCCTGGATGACAGAGAGGCCGCGCGCCACGCATTCGTTGACGCCGCGCTGCGACAGTTCAAGCCCGCGACCGTCGACCTGTTTGGTTTCCTGCAGCAATTCAAGCAAGGAGCCGTCGCCCGATCCCACGTCGAGCACGCGCGACTGTGGCGGGATAAGGTTGGCGACGACCTCGAGGTCGACGCGCTGGCTGCCGTTGACGCTCATGATATCGCCTCCTGTGTGGCGCATGATCCCGATCCTGAAAGTCCGCGACGTTCCGGGGTCATGCGCTCAGCCCTCTGGCGCGGGCCGCCGAGCCGATGAAGCCGTTGATGGCGGCGAACAGTTCCGGCTCGTCGAGCAGGAAGGCGTCATGGCCGCGATCGGTCTCGATCTCGACGAAGGATACCGAGGCGCCGGCGGCGTTGAGCGCGTGCACGATGGAGCGGCTCTCCTCGGTCGGAAACAGCCAGTCCGATGTGAACGACACCAGGCAGAAGCGGGTCTTGGTGCCGGCAAAGGCATCCGCCAGCCTGCCGCCATGATCGGCGGCGAGGTCGAAATAATCCATCGACCGCGTCATGTAGAGATAGGAGTTTGCGTCGAAGCGGTCGACGAAGGTCATGCCTTGGTGGCGCAGATAGCTTTCGATCTGGAAGTCGGCGTCGAAGCCGAAAGTCAGGTGGTCGCGATCCTGCAGATTGCGGCCGAATTTACGGTGCAAAGCTGCTTCCGACAGATAGGTGATGTGGGCCGCCATGCGCGCCACCGCCAGGCCCTTTTCCGGGCGCTTGCCGTGCTCGAAATATTTGCCGCCGTGCCAGTCCGGATCGGCCATGACGGCCTGCCGGCCGACTTCATGGAAGGCGATGTTCTGCGAGGAATGGCGGGCACCCGTGGCGATCGGCAGCGCCGAAAAGACGCGCTCGGGGTAGCTCGACGCCCATTCCAGCACCTGCATGCCGCCCATCGAGCCGCCAAGCACGCAAAACAGCTTTTCGATGCCGAAATGATCGATCAGCATCTGCTGCGCACGCACCATGTCGCGAATGGTGATGACAGGCAGGTCGAGCCCATAGGGCTTGCCGGTGACGGGGTTGGTCGAGGCCGGACCGGTGGAGCCCAGGCAGCCACCGATCACGTTGGAGCAGATGACGAAGAAACGGTTGGTGTCGATGATCCTGCCGGGGCCGATCAGCACTTCCCACCAGCCCGGCTTGCCGGTCACCGGGTTGGTGTTGGCGACATGCTGGTCGCCGGTCAGCGCATGGCAGACGAGAATGGCATTGGAGCGGGCATCGTTCAGCGTGCCATAGGTCTGGTAGGCGATCTGGAACGGCGACAAAAGCGTGCCGGCGTCGAGCTTGAGCGGCTGGTCGGGCCCGAAGCGCAACACCGGGCTCGACGGTTGGTCGGCCTCGTTGTTGGTCTTTCCTGCACGCGGAGCGGCCATTCACGTACTCACTTGCTGCATCATGGCCGACGAAAAATCGCCGCCGATGCGTTTTGTCCGGCCGGCCGCGGACAATAAAAAACCGGCATTGCCTTCGCAAAGCCGGTTACGTCACGCAAACGGCCCTTTAGCGAATTGTTTAACGTGGCTGCAAGCCGACCGGCCAAATCACCACGGAACTGTCACTGTCCTTCTAGAACTCGCCCGCCTCGCCGTCAATGCCGGAGCCCGGGCCGGAAACCGGGCCGGCTGCTGGCCCCACCGCCGCCTCTCGACATTGCCGGCCATGACTTGTATTTCCGCTGCGGCCTCCGGATGGAGGCATTTTCGACGGATTTTGCAAAAAATGAACCAGACACCGGATCAGGCACGTCCAACCCCGCGCGCGGGCATCATGGACATAGACGCCTATGTGCCCGGCAAGAGCGCGGCGCCGGCCGGTGTCGCCAAGGTCTACAAGCTGTCGTCGAACGAGAACCCGCTCGGTCCGTCACCGAAGGCGATCGAGGCCGCGCGCGACGTCGCCGCCAGGCTCGACGTCTATCCCGACGGCACCGCCAGGCGGCTGCGCGAGGCGATCGCCGAGGTGCATGGCCTCAACGCGCAGAACATTATCTGCTCGAACGGCTCCGACGAGATCCTCGGCCTGTTGGCACAGACCTATCTGGCGCCAGGCGATGAGGCCATATTCACCGAACACGCCTTCATGGTCTACAAGATCTACATCCAGTCGGCCGGCGCCGCGCCGATCGCGGTCAAGGAGACCGACGAGCGCGCCGACATCGATGCAATGCTGGCCGCCGTCACGCCGAGAACCAAGATCGTGTTCCTCGCCAATCCCAACAATCCGACCGGCACCTATGTGCCGTTCCAGGAGGTGCGCCGCCTGCATGCCGGCCTGCCCAAACATGTGCTGCTGGTGCTCGACGCGGCCTATGCCGAATATGTCCGCCGCAACGACTACGAAGCCGGCATCGAACTGGTCGGCAGCGCCGAGAACGTGGTGATGACGCGCACCTTCTCCAAGATCGGCCTTGGCGGAGCGCGGATCGGCTGGATGTACGGGCCGATGCACATCGTCGACGCCATCAACCGCGTGCGCGGTCCCTTCAATGTCAATGCGACTGCGATCGAGGCCGGCATCGCCGCGATCCGCGACCGCGCCCATGTCGAGCGCAGCGTGGCGCATAACGAGACCTGGCTCACCTGGCTGGGCGCAGAGATGACCGGGCTTGGGTTGCGGGTGACGCCCAGCGTCGGCAATTTCCTCCTCATTCATTTTCCCGACGACCAGAAGCATTCGGCGGCGGCGGCGGACGATTACCTGACCGCGCGCGGTTACATACTGCGGCGCGTTTCCGGCTACGGCTTCCCCAACGCGCTGCGCATGACCGTTGGCACCGAAGAGGCCAATCGCGGCGTCGTTGCCGCGCTCACGACATTCCTGAAAAGCTAGAACGCCCGAAAGCTCTAACGCCATGACATCACCGATGTTTGAAAAGATCGCGCTGGTCGGCATCGGCCTGATCGGCTCGTCGCTGGCCCGCGTCATCCGCCGCGAGGGCCTTGCCGGCCACGTTGCCATCTCGACCCGCAGCGCGGCGACGCTGGCGCGGGCGCGGGAGCTTGGGCTGGGTGATTCCTATACGACCGATGCGAGGGAAGCGGTCCGCGACGCCGATCTGATCATCGTCTCGGTGCCGGTCGGCTCGTCCGGCGCGGTAGCGCAGGAGATCGCGCCGGCGCTGAAGAAGGGCGCGATCCTCACCGATGTCGGCTCGACCAAGGCCTCCGTCATCGCGCAGATGCAGCCGCACGTGCCCGATGGCGTCCATTTCATTCCCGGCCATCCGCTGGCGGGTACCGAGAAATCCGGACCGGATGCCGGTTTCGCCGACCTGTTCGACAATCGCTGGTGCATCTTCACGCCGCTGCCGGGCACCGATCCGGACGCGCTGGAGAAGCTGTCGGAATTCTGGCGCCGCTGCGGCGCCAACATCGACACGATGGACCCACAGCATCACGACATGACGCTCGCCATCGTTTCGCATTTGCCGCACATTATCGCCTACAACATCGTCGGCACCGCCGACGATCTGGAATCGGTGACCAAGACGGAAGTGATCAAATATTCCGCCTCCGGCTTTCGCGACTTCACGCGCCTGGCCGCCTCCGACCCGACCATGTGGCGGGACGTGTGTCTGCACAACAAGGATGCCATCCTCGAAATGCTGGCGCGGTTCTCGGAAGACCTGGCGTTCCTGCAGCGGGCGATCCGCTGGGGCGACGGCGACAAGCTGTTCGACCTGTTCACCCGCACCCGGGCCGTGCGTCGTTCGATCATCGAGGCGGGCCAGGACATCGACGTGCCCGATTTCGGCCGCCAGGCGGTGGAGCACCCGTCGAAGAATTAGATCTGTTCACCGCTTCACGGAAACGGCGAACCGCTCTAACTTTTTGTTTTAACACAATTCCGAAGGGCAAAGCGCTATGGGCTTTGCCCGGGAAAACCGTTTCACACTTTTCCTGGAATTGCTTAGGCTGTTTCAGGCCAGGTCGCCGCGACCATCGCCAGTGTCTCGGCCCGGTCCGGCGCGCCGAGCCTGCCGCCGAAGCGCAGGCACTTGAGCGCGGCGGCGGCACTGGCAAAGCGCATGGCCTGCTCGACCGGCATGGCTTCCGCCAGCCCGACGGCAAAGGCGCCGTGAAAGACGTCGCCGGCGGCGAGCGTGTCGACCGCCCTGATCCTTGGCGCCGCGACATGGCGGGATGATCCCGCCGCGCGATCGAACCACCAGGTGCCCGCCGCGCCGCCGGTGACCGCGACAAGGGCATCGGTGCGGGAGGCCATGTCGGTGCAGGCGGTCTCCAGATCCAGCGCCTGGCCGCATATGATGCGGACCGCCGGCTCCGAGGCGACAATGTGCGAAGCCAGCGGCAACAGCTGCTCCAGCACCGCCAGCGGCGCGGTATCGGCGTCGAGAATCGCCGGCCGGCCGGCGGCGCGTGCCGCCTTCAGGGCAAGGGCCGCGGCACCCGGCCAGCGCACGTCGGCCAGCACGGCATCGAATGCCGCGATGTCGGCGAAAGGCAAAGAATCGGGATCGGTCTGGGCCAAACTGTCATAGAAAGGCACGATGATGCGTTCGCCATGGGCGTCGACCAGGATCGATGCCAGCGCCGAGCGGGCGCCGCTGACGCGGCGCACATAGCTGCAGTCGACGCCTTCGGCCTCGATCCCGGCAATCAGTTGATCGCCGACCGGATCATCGCCGGCACTCGCCCACAGCGACACGTCGGCGCCCAGGCGATGCGCGGCGCAGGCCGCGCTGGTGGCCATGCCAGAGGCGATCTGGACGCCGTCGGAGGCGATGAATTTTCCCTGATGCGCGGGCAGCGTCTCGACACGCAGAATGGTGTCCAGCGTCAGCGCGCCGACACTCAGGAGCCTCGCTGGTCTTGCCATGGCAGCGCTATTGAACCGGCTTGATCTTGCCGAGCGGGATGAAGCCGAGCGAGGCCTTGCCCTTGACCACCTTCAGCGGCATCGATGGTTCGCTGCCGAGCAGCGCCAGAGCGGCAAAACCCTGTTCGATCGCGTTCTTCTGCTCGGGCATGGCGCCGGCAAGGATGGAGGCGACAGCCTTCGGATCCTTGATCCTGATCATCAGGTCGGCGTCGACAAGGCCTTCGGCATCGACCGACAACGGCCCGGAAACGGTAACCTTCGCCGTGCCCGACGACAAATCGAGGTTGCGAATATCGACCCTCTGGCCGCGCAGGCTCTTCACCTGCGTTCCGATCAATGCGACGCCGTTCTTCAGCGTGGCATCGCCGCTGGCATCGAGCGCCGGCAGCACGCGCCCGCCGATCGCATCCGGGTCGATCTCCAGATCGGTGAAGCTGCCGACATAGTCGAGATCCACGCCGTTCGGCTGCAACTGGCCGGCCGCCCTGCCGGCGCTGAACAATTCCACCGGATCGGTGTCGTCGGCCGGATCGGTCTGGCCGGACAGCCCCTCCGCCTGCAGCGCGATGCGCCGCGGCAGCGGCCATGACAGTTTCACGTTGGCCTGCAGATTGTCCCAGTCGATCCACAGCGGCACCATGCCGGGGACGGAGGTCCTGAGCGGGCCGCGCAGATCGGCGACCGGCGACAAAGGCTGGATGATCTGGGCGACGGCATTGAAGGAGCCGGCCGAGGCCGCGATGTTCTTGGCATCGTCCTCATACGCCAAATTGTCGCAAGAGACGGCAAAGCTCAGGGGATAGCCGCTGACCTGGAGATTGGCGCAGCCGGCTTCGATGCCGCTCTTGTTGAGCGTGGCAACCGCCTTGTCGGCTTCAGCCCGCACCCTGCCGGCCAGGTAGAACCAGCCGCCGCTGTAGATGGCAAACAGCACGACGACGAACGTCACAAGCCAGAACAGGCCGCGACGGGACTTTGGTTGGCGTTCGTCACTTGACGTCATGCTTTGGCTCTCATTAACGCATGGGTATTGGCGGACGGACCTTCGATTCCGACAACACTTGGCAGACAGAGACGAATAGGTAGCCGGGGACGGTTGGAAAAAACACCGGTTTCCGGTGCGGTGGTGCCATTCTTTTTGCAATCAGGCGCGGCGATATGGGCGATTTTTGGGTGTTTGGCTACGGTTCGCTGATCTGGCGGCCGGGTTTCGCGCATATCGAGACACGACGCGCCCAGCTGCACGGCTACCGCCGCTCGCTCTGCGTCTATTCCTTCGTGCATCGCGGCACGCGCCAGCGGCCCGGATTGGTGCTCGGCCTCGACCGTGGCGGCTCCTGCGTCGGCCTGGCTTTCCGTGTGCCCGGGGAATTGCGCGACGAGGTCATCGCCTATCTGCGCGAGCGTGAACTCGTCACATCGGTCTATCTCGAGCGCACCCTCAAGGTCCGGCTCGACGGCGGCGGTACGGTCGAAGCCGTGGCCTACATCGTCGACCGCAAACATGAGCAATATGCCGGCGCGCTGGACGCGGCGGAGGCGGCGGCGGTCGTGCGCGGCGCGGTCGGCCAGTCCGGCAACAATGAGGATTATGTTCTCAGCACGCTGAAGCATCTGGAAGCGCTCGGCATTCGCGACCATTGGCTGGAGGAGGTGGCGCGGGGGATAGCGCCTTTGTGAAGCGCTGGCTCTGCGGAAAAAGGCGGCCAGGCCTTTGATCTCGACGGGGCACGACCTAGCTTAGGGTCCGAACCCAGCCAGCGGGCGGCATCCGCCCGGTCTCAATCATCACGGAGATTCGTCTTGCAGAAACGCCGTCTCGGTCGCACCGACCTTTCCATCGCGCCGCTGGTTCTGGGCGGCAACGTCTTCGGCTGGACCGCCGACGAGAAGACCTCGTTCGACCTGCTTGATCGCTTCGTCGGCGGCGGACTCAACGCGATCGATACTGCGGACGCCTATTCGCGCTGGGTGCCGGGCAACGAGGGGGGTGAATCGGAAACCATCATCGGCAAATGGATGAAGGACCGTGGCAACCGCGACAAGGTCGTGGTGATCACCAAGGTCGGCTCGGATATGGGGCAGGGCCACAAGGATCTGTCCGCCGCCTATATCGAGAAGGCCGTCGAAGCGTCGCTGAAGCGGCTGCAAACCGATTTCATCGACCTCTATCTGTCCCATTGGCCGGATCCGGCCACGCCCTATGAGGAAACCCTCGGCGCCTACGAGAAGCTGCTTGCCAAGGGTAAGGTCCGCCATATCGGCTGCTCGAACCTCGACGCCGGCCAGTTGCGCGCCGCACTCGATGTGGCGAGCCTGCGCAGCCTGCCGCGCTACGAGGTGCTGCAGCCGGAATACAATCTCTACGATCGTTCCTCCTTCGACGGGCCGTTGCGCGATCTGTGCGTGGCCGAGGATATCGGCGTCATCACTTATTTCAGCCTGGCCAAGGGTTTTCTGAGCGGCAAATACCGCAGCGAGGCCGATCTTGGCCAAAGCGAGCGCGGCGGCGGGGTCAAGGACTACCTCAATGCGCGCGGCATGCGCATTCTGGCCGCTCTCGATGCCATATCCGCCAAGCATTCGGCGAAGCAGGCGGAAGTCGCCCTTGCCTGGGTTATCGCGCGGCCAGGCGTCACCGCGCCGATTGCCAGCGCCACCAAGCCCAGTCAGATGGACAGCCTGATCAAGGCGGCGTCGTTGAAATTGACCGCCGACGACATGGCCGAACTCGACAGAGCGAGCGGCTGAGGTTTCGGTCGTCGCTGTACGCACGAACGTCCAAGACCATGCCCCTGTCTTGCCATAGCGTCCTGCGCTCGTGGCAAGACAGGGGGCGCAATGACTGAACCGCTTCTCTCGCAACCGCAACTCTGGCGTCCGCTGCTCGCTCTGGTCTTGGCCGCCACGGTGGTCATGGGCAGTCCGGGTCCGGCAACGATAAGCGTTACGGCTGTTGGCGCGGCCTTCGGCCTGCGCGATTCGCTACGCTACACCTGCGGGATCGTTCTTGGCACGGCCGCCGTCTTGCTCGTTGTGGCGACAGGGATCGTGGCGGTGCTCGGGTCGATGCCGAGGCTGGCGCCGGTGCTGGTTGTCGCGTCCGCCGCCTACATCCTCTATCTCGCCTTCAAGATCGCTACGGCACCGCCCTTGGCGGCGCGCACGGCCGAGGCCGCGCGACCGACCTGGCTGGCCGGGTTTCTGCTGGCGGTCGCCAACCCGAAAGCCTATGTGGCGATCGCCGCTGTGTTTGCCGGCGCCTCGTCGAAGCAGGGTGCGGCAGAGCTTGGCCCATGGCTGAAGCTGGCGGTTCTGGCAGGGATGATCGTTGTCATCCACGCAGTGTGGCTTCTCGCCGGTGCGGCGTTCGCGCGCTTCCTGCGCAGGCCTGTCACTTCCCGGATCATCAACCTGGTTTTTGCCGCGACACTGGTGCTGACCACGGTGCTGGCTGTTTACGGCTGATTGCCCGGCTGGAGGGCCTTCATGGCTTCGCGCCGAGTTCCCGCAGCCGCTTCACCGCCGCTGGCGGCAGGGCCGGCGGGTTGGGTGCGCGCGATGCCTCGATGAGAATCTGATCGCAGGCGGCTTCCGTCTCGCCGATTAGCCGCGCCATGAACTCGTCCTTGCCGAGGCCCGGCGGAATCGGCGGCAGGAACCGCGCCTTGATGGTGCCGGGATAGCGCAGGAACTTGCGGCGCGGCCAATAGAGGCCGGCGACATGGGCGACCGGCACCACCGGAACACCAAGCTGCGCGTAGATTTCGACGATGCCGTATTTGTAGGCGGGCTCGTCGCCCGGCGCCCGGCGCGTGCCCTCGGGATAGATGATCAGCTGGCGTGGGTTGCGCGCCATCTCTTCCTTGGTCGCCGCGACCACCGCCTTCAGCGCCTTGGAGCGGCTGCCGCGATCGACCGGGATCATGCGCATCTTCATGATGTACCAGCCGAAGAACGGGATCCAGGTCAACTCGCGCTTGAGGATGTAGAGCGGGTCCTCGAGGAAAGGAAAGAAGGCGATGGCATCCCAGAACGACTGGTGCTTCGGCGCCAGGATGAAGGAGCCTTCGGGCAGGTTTTCCTGCCCGGTGATGTCGTTTCTGGTGCCGGCGATCTTGTCATAGAGCCACATGCAGCTGCGCGACCAGAATTTCGGCACGAACCAGGCGCGGTGGCGGGGCGACAGGAAATAGTATGGGGTCCAGAGGATCATCTGGACGATCAGATTGACGTAGAAGACGAAGTTGAACGCCAGCGATCTGACATAGAGCATGGGGGAGGTCCGGTGAGGAAGTGTGCGTTGGTTACACCAAGCAGCGGCAAAAAGGAAACAGGGCGATGCGGCTCATACTACCAGGTCGCCTGCGCCAGACATTCCCTCAGGCGTGGGGCGGCAAAGTCGAGGAATGCGCGCAGTTTCACCGGTAGCCGGCCCTGGCCGGCGTGCACCAGGTTTACCGGCCACGGCTCGGGCTCGAAATCCCTGAGCACGGGCCGCAACGTTCCTGAGCGTACAGCGGCGACGATCTGGTAGGAAAGCACGCGCGTCATCCCGACACCGGCAATAGCGGCATCGATCGCCGCCTCCGCTGTATTGACCCGCAGCCTTGAGCGGACCAGGACAGGAACGTCGGCCTTTTCCACTGCGAAGGTCCAGGTGGCGAGTGAGCCAAGGCCTTCGAAGGTGACGCAGCTGTGCGTCTCGAGATCTCCTGGAGTCTTCGGCGTGCCATGCTCGGACAGATAGGCGGGACTTGCACAGACAACATGACGGATCGAGCCGACACCGATGGCAACCATGCGCGAGTCCGGCAGCCGGCCGATGCGGATGGCGAGGTCGATATGATCCTCGGCCAACTGGACTATCCTGTCGCCAAGCGTCAGGCGGATATCCACTTGCGGGTACGCGGCGAGAAACGCGGTGACGATCGGCAGCACGTGCAGTCGGCCGAAGACGATCGGCGCGGTGATGATCAATTCGCCGGTCGGGGCGCTGTATTCGCCGCCGGCAACGCGTTCGGCCTCGCCGACCTCGTCGAGGATGCGGCGGCAGGCGGCAAGATAGGCGTCGCCTGCGTCGGTCAGCGTCAGCCGGCGTGTCGAGCGGTTCAGCAGACGTGTCTGGAGATGCCGTTCCAGATCTGAGACCTTGCGGCTGACGGTCGCAAGCGGAATGCCCGAACGGCGTGCGGCGGCCGAAAGGCTGCCGGCCTCCACCGTCGCGACGAAAAGGGACATGGCCTCGAGGCGATCCATCGTTTCTACCAGAAATTGGAAGGATTGATTGCAAATATGCCATCTACATCCGGCAAGTGGAAGAGCGCAAATAGGCGGTGTGACCAACAGGGATATCGCAATGCCGCGCATCACCACGCCATCGTCCATCGCCGCCGCTCCCACGGCAACGCAACCCATGTTGCAGGCTGTCGAGAAGCAACTCGGCGTCGTGCCGAACCTGTTTCGAATGGTTGCCAACAGTCCAGCCGCGCTCGAAGGCTATCTCGGCATGTCGGGGGCGCTGGCCAAGGGCCGGTTGCCTGCGTCGACACGCGAGCGCATCGCGCTGGCGGTCGCCGAGATCAATGGCTGCAGCTACTGCCTGTCCGCACACACCTACCTTGGCAAGAACCTCGCCCGGCTCGACGATGCCGAGATGCTCGCCAACCGCCACGGTGGCTCCACGGACCCCAAGGCGGGCGCGGCGGTGCGTTTTGCCGCCAGGGTTGCGCATAGTCGCGGCCATATCGGCGACGAGGATCTCTCCGCCGTCAGGCTGGCAGGCTACGACGATGGAGAGATCATCGAGATCGTCCAGCATGTCGCCCTGAACGTCTGGACCAACTATATCAATGAAGTCGCCCAGACCGAGATCGATTTTCCGGTTGTTTCTATCCGCGATGCTGCCTGAAACCGGAAAGGGCATGCGGTGTCCGCCGGTCCCACCCTTCACGCCGCAGAGGATTCCCATGTCTGAAAGCCGCCCGCCGCTTCCGCCCTTCACCGCCGAAACAGCCGCGCAGAAGGCGCGCACGGCCGAGGATGCCTGGAATTCACGCGATCCGGCGCGGGTCGCGCTTGCCTACACGACCGACAGCCGCTGGCGCAACCGCGCTGAATTCCTGCAAGGTCGCGATGCCATCCAGGCTTTCCTGACGCGCAAATGGAGCCGCGAGCTCGATTATCGACTGATCAAGGAAGTCTGGGCTTTCCACGGCAACCGCATCGCCGTGCGCTTCGCCTATGAATGGCACGACGACAGCGGTTCATGGTTCCGCAGCCATGGCAACGAGAACTGGGAGTTCGACGAGCACGGGCTGATGCGCCTGCGCATCGCGAGCATCAACGACCTGCCGATCGCGGAAGCCGACCGTAAATATCACTGGCCGCTCGGGCGCCGCCCGGATGATCACCCAACATTGTCGGAGCTCGGGCTTTAGAGCAATTCCGGGAAAAGTGCGAAACGGTTTCCCACAGGAATTGCGCCAACCGCCGCAAGCCCCGCCCCATGCAAGGAGGCTTTCGATGAACGCACATGCTTTTGCCAGCGACGTCGCCTTCACGCCGACCGTCAAGGCGATCCAGACGCGCAAGGGCTCGCGCCAGTCCTACTCCCGCGTCGAGGAGCGCGGTGGCTGGAAATCGGTGATCACGCCGGACCTTGCCGCCTTCATCGAGATGCAGACCAGCGTCTTCCTGTCGACGGCCAATGGCGATGGCCAGCCGTATATCCAGCATCGCGGCGGGCCGGCCGGCTTTCTCAAGGTGCTCGACGAAAAGACGATCGGCTTCGCGGATTTTTCCGGCAACAGGCAGTTCATCACGCAGGGCAACCTGGCCGACAACCCACGCGCCTTTCTGTTCCTGATCGACTATATGCTGCGCCAGCGTATCAAGATCTGGGGTACGGCGCGCGTGGTAGAAGACGATGCCGAGTTGATGGCCAAGCTGATGCCGCAGGATTACAAGGCTCGTCCCGAGCAGGTCATCCTGTTCACCGTCTCGGCATGGGATGCCAACTGCCCGCAACATATTCCGCAGCGTTTCGAGGCCGCCGATGTCGCGGCAGCGCTTGGTGAACGCGACAAGCGTATCCAGCACCTCGAGCAGGAGATCGCGCGCCTGAAGCAGGCGTCGACGGGGACAGACAAGGAATGACGGTACAGCCGAGGGGTCAGCCGCCGGCGGCGGTCTCGGCCAGCGCGATGCCGTCCGGGGTCGGTTTCACCGGTACGATGCCGCGTGCCAGCGCCAGCAGATATTTGTTGTACTCGGTGAACAGTACGCGCAAGGCCTGCGGCTTGGTCAGCCAGCCACCATTGTCGAGGTTGGAATTGACCACCGGATAGGGTTCCAGCTTGGCGCCATGCAGAAGCCGGCTCATTTCAAGCAGGCTGCGCGGCATGTGGTAGTTGTTGGTGACGAGGATCACCGTGTTGTAGGCGTGGCTTTCGACCCATTTGGCGCTTTCCTCGGCATTGCCGATCGTGTCGAGCGCGGCGCGGTCGATGTCGACGCAACACGAAAACAACTTCTTGTCGCCGCCGGTCGCTACCTGCAACTGGCGCCGACTCGCCGAGGGATGCACGCCACTGATCAACAGGCGCTCGCCTTTGCCGGACGCCAGCAGCTCCATCGCGGCGTCGAGACGGGACTGGCCGCCAGTGAGTACGATGATTGCGTCGGCCTTGGCCGGATTGGCGGGCGTGGTCAGATGGCTGACCTTGTTGGCGAACCAGCCGAAGCCGCCGGCAAATAGGGTTGCGAGGACGAGAAGAGAGAGCGCGGAAACCCGAAGTGCGGTCTTTAAACGGCTAATCCGGCCGTGGTCGCGCAAACGAGCAACCACCACTGGCATCTGTCCAGCCGTCCCGGTCGAATCCCGCACGTCCATGGCCATAGGGTTAATCCTGAAATGCGGCCTTTGGTAGGTAAAAGACGCACTTTGCGTTACGCCGTTTCTCCATCCGTGATCACCTTGCTTTCGACCTCGCCAAAGCATGTTCGCTTCTCACGCGTCGGGTTGGCGAACGTCGATGTCGCTGAGATAGGCGACGACGGTGGCATGCGAGGTTGCCGCCGTCAGCGCGCCGATCACCAGCACCATGAGGACGACGCCGAGATAACCCGCAGAGCCGATGGCGAAATTGCCGAACAAGGCGGTTGCCTGGTCGGCCTGCGGCGTTGCCATGTTGCGCGACGACCACCAGGAAAAGACGATGAAGACGAGCACCGCCGCCGCGCCGCCGGCGGCAGCGCCCTTCATGCCGGTGACCAGGAAATGCCGGCGGAATTCGCGCGCGATGAAGCGCGCCTCGGCGCCGACGAAATGCAGCACCTCGATGATGTGGCCGTTGCCGGCCATGGCGCCGCGCGTGGCGAACACCACCGTCAGCACGGTCGCCGACAGCATCAGCGCCAGCACGGCAATGCCGATGGTCACCGTCGTGCGCGCCATCGCCACCAGCCGGTCGACCCAGGTTCGGTGATCGTCGAGCGACGCGCTTGGCAGCTTCGGCGTGATCGCGGCGCGCATGGCGGCGAAGTCGGGCGGGCTGTTCTCGTCGATTGTGACGATGATCAGGCGCGGCACCGGCAGGTCGTCGATGTTGAGGCCCGAACCCAGCCATGGCTCCAGCAGCCTGGCGGTCGCCTCGCGATCGATGATCCTTGTCGACTTCACGCCGGGGAATTCGCCGGCGATCCGCGAGGCCTGGGTGAGGGCGGCCTCCATGTCGAGGCCGTCGACCGGCTTGATCTGGATCGTCGCCTCGCGCGAGATCTGGTTTTCCCAGACCGAGGCGGTGTCGCGCACCAGCGTCACCGCGCCAAAGGTCAGGCAGGACAGGAAGGTCATGATGGCGATGACCAGGACCAGCGCCCGGCCGGCAATGTTCTGAGCCGGCACGATCGGCGCCATCCGGCGCTGCGCACGCGGCCGTGCCACAGTTGCCTCGGCGTCCTGCTCTTGCTCTTCGAAATGTTCGGCGGACAGGTCAGTCATAGATATCCAGCCTTCCGCCGGCCAGGATCATGCGGCGCGCGTCGACCTGCTCCATCAGGCCAAGATCATGGGTGGCGATCACCACGGCGGTGCCGAGACGATTGAGCTCGATGAAGAGCCGCAGCAGCCGCCGCGCCAGCGGGGGATCGACATTGCCGGTCGGCTCGTCGGCCAGCAGGATCTCGGGCTGCTCGATCAGCGCCCGCGCGATCGCGGCGCGCTGCTTCTCGCCGCCCGACAGAACCGGTGGCAGCACATGCATGCGCTCGCCCAGCCCCACCCATTTCAACAGCTCGGTGACATCGGTGCGGTAGCTCGCCTCCTCGCGCCCGCGCACGCGCAACGGCAATGCGACGTTCTCATAAGTGGTCATGTGGTCGAGCAGGCGAAAATCCTGGAACACCACGCCGATGCGGCGCCGCAGGTGCGGCAGTTCGGTGCGCGAGATGCGCGAGCGGTCCTTGCCGAAGATGGTGATCAGGCCGCGTGTCGGCTTCAGCGACATGAACAGCAGGCGCAGCAAGGTCGTCTTGCCGGCACCCGAAGGCCCGCTCAGGAACTGGAAGGAGCGCTCCGGTATATGCAAGGAAATGTCACGGAGGATTTCCGGACCCATGCCATAGCGGAGGCCGACATTTTCGAAGCGAATCAATTTCGACGACCTGAAGTTCCTAGAGCATGATGCCGAAAAGTATGACGCGGTTTTCGGACGACATCATGCTCTGTCTCTTTTAGAACCAGTGGCGAGCCATCCCGTTCTGGGAAAAGACCATCGGCCGGCATGGTTAACCGGCGGTTAATTCCTGTGCTGTTTCGGCGTGTCACGACGGCTCCGGTGGGGAAGCGTTAACCATTTATGTTTACGCAAAAGAAACGAAAAGCGAACACGCGCAATAACGGGGCCATGATGGCTGACGAACGAACCGCGCGCCCGGTTTCCGGCGAAATCATGACCGATCCCCCGGCAATTGCCGTGGCGGACCGGATCGCGCGCGGTCCGGCGGCCGATATCGTCGATGCGGACTATGAAGTGATGCCGCGCTTTGTCCCTACGGTGGAAAGCGTTTCACCGCCACCGCGCCTGATCGTCACGCCGTCCATCGAGGGCATGGACATGCTGCGCAAACCGGAAGCGCCGGCGGAACGGCCGCCGGCCGCCCGTGGCGGGCCGATTTTCTGGATCGCCGGCATCGGTGCCGCCCTTGCCGCCTTCTGGGTCTCCGGCGGACATGCGCTGGTACGCCAGGCACCGTTCCCATCTGGCGCGCAGGCGTCGGCTCTGACCATTTCAGGCGTCACCTCACGCGTCGACGCCTCGGGAGCCAATCCGGTGCTGTTCGTCGATGGCGAGGCCGCCAATGACGGGACGGGGCCGGTGACAATGCCACCGCTTGAAATCCGGGTGACGGGCAATGACGGGCGCACAACCCGCTATACGTTGGGGACATCCGGCCATTCGCTGGCGTCCGGTGAAAGATTCGGCTTTGCCAGCCGGCTCGACGTGCCTAAGAACGGCGTAAGAACCGTTTTGGTTACTTTCGCAGAGTAGGCGATCACCGGGGAAGACCACCAATGCCCATCGTACGCGACAAGGACATCGAAGTCCTGTTTTCGGCGTCGGCGATCGCCCGGCGCAATCTCGAACTCGCCAAGGAGATCGCCGGGCACGACTATCATGATCTGCTGGTGATTTCGGTGCTGAAGGGGTCGTTCATCTTCGCCGCCGACCTGATCCGCGCCATGCATGATGTCGGCCTGTCGCCGGAGGTCGAGTTCATCTTCATTTCCAGCTATGGCGCCGGCACCACCAGCGGCGAGGTGAGGGTGCTGCGCGACATCGACAATGAAGTCGCCGGCCGCGACGTGCTGTTGATCGACGACATTCTCGAATCGGGCAAGACGCTGACCTTCACCCGCGACCTGATGCTGGCGCGTGGGGCCAAAAGCTGTGCCATCGCCGTGCTGCTCGACAAGCGCATGCGCCGCCAGACCGCGCTCACCGCCGACTATGTCGGCTTCGACTGCCCCGATTACTTCGTCGTCGGCTACGGCATGGATGTCGCGCACGCCTTCCGTGAATTGCCGTTTGTCGGTGTTGTGAAAGGCGATGCGTGAGGCGAGCGCCTCGCGGCGGCGAATTTTTGAAAAAGGCCTTAACGGCGTCGGGAAAATTAACGCCTGTCGAGCGTCGGGGCTTTCAGGAAAAGTCAACTTTTGCCCGCCAAATATGCCGGCCATGGCAAAGCTTCTGATCGTCGAGGACGATGAATCCGTCCGCACCCTCGCAGCCCGCGCGCTCGAACGCGCCGGCCACGCAATCGATATCGCGGCGGACGGCGCTCAAGGCCTGGCGCTGATACGCGCCGCGCATGGCGGCTATGATCTCGTCGTCTCCGATATCCGCATGCCGGAGATGGACGGCATCGAGATGGCGGTCGCGGCGGCTGCCCTCTTCCCGGCAATGAAGATCATGCTGATGACCGGCTACGCCGACCAGCGCGAGCGCGCCGAGGAGTTGAACGGCATCATCCTCGACGTCGTGCAAAAGCCCTTCACACTGGCCGAAATCCGCTCGCGCGTCGAACGGGCGCTGATCTGCTTCGCCTGATCAGACCGGACCGGCAGTTGCCAGCCCGGGGGCTGGGCTCCTGCGCCGTTCCGTGTTGAGCGCCAGCAGGCCGGCGCCGATGATGAGGGCCGCGCCGATCACGGTCGTCGACCTGGGTACCTCGGCGAAGAACAGAAAGCCCCAGAGCGGCGACCACAAAATGCCGGTGTATTCGAAGGTGGCGACCCGATTGGCCGGTGCCAGCCTGTAGCCCTGCGACAGAAGGATCATGCCGGCGGAGGCGACGAAGCCGCAGGCGGCCATCTTGAGGAAATCCGGTAGCGTCGGCCATATCCACGGCCGCACCAGGAACTCAAGGCTCGGATGGACGGCGTGGGTTATGCCGGCCAGGTGGAATGTTCCGGCAACCACGGCCGCACCGATGAGATAGGCGCCGTTCTGGTAGAAGGCCATGACCGTGGACGATTCGGTATCGCCGATCTTGCGCGCCATCAACTGCGAGAACCCATAGAGCAGGGCCGACCCCAGCGACAGCAGCGCCGCCCAGTCGAACAGTCCCGCGCCTGGACGCACCATCACGATGACGCCAAGCAGTCCGATCAACACCGTCGCCAGCGTCCGCCAGGACACGCGTTCGCCAAGGTAAGGTCCGGCCAGCGCCATGATGAACAGCGGCGCCATGAAATAAAGCGCCACGGCGTCAGCCAGCGGCAGCGCGGCGATGGCCAGATAATACACCGTGTAGGAGGTGAACTGGATGAAGGCGCGTATCGTCAGCAAGCCGAACCGCTTCGACAGGATTGCCGGCAGCCCGACATCGGCGTGGACGAGGATGATCAGGATGGGCAAAGCGACGATCGAACGGATCGCCATCACTTCGGTCACCGGATAGGAGCTCGACACGGCTTTGACGAGCGGGTCCTGCAGCGAGAAAACCAGCACGCCCAGGCACAGGCTAAGGATGCCGCGCACCATCCTATTCTGCATCTGGTTTCCGGCTCCTGCGCGTATGGCCCGAAGCTGTCGCTTGCGGAGTAAAAAGAACCCGCCACCTTTTCGGGCAGCGGGCACGAGTGAGGACTCTTTGATTGGTCCGCGGCCGATTTCGCGGCCGCTTATCCAATGGGTATGGCGACTATCATCCGGCGTTTGACATGTTGCAAACGAATTGGAATGATATCAGCAATCAAATTTTCTTATGATGGAAATCATGCGTCCGACCCTCGACAGCGATCTCCTGCGCACCTTCGTCGCCATCGCCGAGGCCGGCAATTTCACCAGGGCAGCCGAGCAGGCCGGCCGCACCCAGTCGGCGGTGTCGATGCAGATGAAGAAGCTCGAAGAACTGATCGGCGACAGCCTGTTCGAGCGCGGCTCGCGCGGCGTCGCGCTGACGCGGCGCGGCGGCGAACTCATCGTCAACGCCCGCCGCATCGTCTCGCTGCTCGACGAAACGGCGGCGTCGATGGCGGCCGCGCCGCTCGGCGGACCGGTGCGCATCGGCATTCCGGAGGAATATGGCCACGCCATCCTGTCGCGCGCGCTCGGCGCATTTTCGAAGCGCCACACCAAGGTCGAGGTCACCGTGCGCTACGCGCATTCGGAGGCGCAGCTGGCGGCGCTTGCCGCCGGCGAACTCGATCTGTGCGTGGTGTTTGAATGGCAGGACCCGGCCGGCGGCGAAGTGCTGATGCACGACCCGACCGTGTGGGTGACGTCGGCCCTGCATCACATGCACGAGGAACGGCCGGTGCCGATCGCGCTCTACAACCGGGTGAGCTGGTGCAAGGACTTCGCCATCAAGTCGCTGGAGCAGCGCGGGCTTGCCTATCGTGTCGCCTATACCAGCGACACCACAGGCGGCCTGAAGCTTGCCGTCACCTCCGGACTGGCGATCGCGCCGATATCGCGCAGCAACATTCCCGACGGCTGCCGCGAACTGACGTCCGCCGATGGATTCGGCGACATCGATTCCTCCAATGTGGTGATGCATCGCAACTCGAATGCATCGGGCGAGGCGATCGACGGCATGCAGGAGGCGATCCGCGAAGCGTTCGTCAACCGGCAAGGTCAGTCTCTTGCATCCTCATAGAAGGTCAGGCGGTTGCCGAACGGATCGTTGACCGTGACCTCCTTCGTCTTCCAAGGCGTCTCCTCCAACCCCGGCCTGGCAAAGCGGTACTTTCTTTCGGTCAACTCGCGATGGAGCCCGGCGATGTCGGTCGTCTCGATCCGGACATGAGAGCCCGGCGCGCCGTCGCCATGATGTTCGCTCAGATGCAAGACACAGCCGTCGCGGTAAACGCCTGTGTAAAGCGGCGTGTTGTCTTCGAAGCGGTGTTCGAACTGCACCTCGAAACCGAGAAAACCGACGTAGAATTCATGCGCCTTGGCGACATCGAAGATGCGCAGGATGGGCGTGACAGTACCGAGCTTCGGCATGGTGCTGTGACCGTTCGGGCCGGATTTGGGAGCGGCGGTTCCTATTTCAGCTCAAGCAGCCGTTCCAGATAGCTGCGCTCGATGTCGGGGCTGAGCGCGTTGCCGAGCCGCTTGCGGATCGCTTCCAGGATCTGTCGGGCGCGCTGGACGTCGATCTCGTCGGGCACCTTCACCGAATCGCCGAAATCGGGACCCTGGCTGGCGCGCGGCCGGCCGAGCGGGTCGCGGTCGGCATTCTGCTGGCGGCCACCCTCCTGGCTGCCGCCCTGGTCGCCCTGCATGGCCTGCATCTGCTTCATCATGTCCTTGGCGCCCTTGCGCAGCGCCTCGAGTGCCCGGCCCTGGTGACCGACGGCCTCGTCGCCCTGGCCCTCGCCAAGCGCCTGCTCGGCGCTGCCCATGGACTTGCCCGCCTCGCCAAATCCTTCATTGGGCTCCATGCCCATGCCTTCGAGACTCTTCTTCAGCTTGTCGAGATCGCTCTTCAGCTGGCCCTGGCCTTCCTGCAACTGCTTCAGCGCATCGGCGAATTCCTGCGGCGTCATCGGCTTCTGTCTGGCGAGCGGGTCGCGGTCCTGGCCGACGCCGGGCTTGTCCTGGTCCTCGCCACCATCCTGGCCAAGCTGCTCGTCTCGGTTCTTTCCGCGCTGGCGTTCGCCGCGCCTCATCTGGTCCATGCGGAAGGTGTCGTTCATCATCTCCTGCTGGCGCCGCAGGATCTCGCCGAGCTTATCCATCTGCTGGCGCATCTGGCTGTCCTGCTCGCCGCCCTGCTGCTGACGGCCGGCCTGGAGATTGTTCATCATGTCCTGCAACTGCGACAGCAATTGCTGCGCCTTGTCGCGATCGCCCGACTTCGCCAGGTTTTCGATCTGATCCATCATCCGGTCGATGTCGCTCTGGCGCAGTTCCTGGCCGTTCTGCTGCATCTGCGGCGCGTTCGGGTTCTGCTTGGCGCGTTCGGCGAATTCCTGCAGGAACTGGTTCATCGCCTCGCGCAGTTCCTTCATCGCCTTTTCGATTTCCTGGTCGCTGGCGCCGTTCTTGATGGCGTCCTGCAGCGCTTGCTGCGCCTGGCGCAGCCGCTTCTCGGCCGCCGAGAGGTTGCCCTCCTCGATGCCAAGCGCGATTTCCCAGAGATAGCCGACCTCGCCGCGCAGCTGATCGTCATTCCCGGCCAGCTTCAGCCGGCTGCGCGCGCTCACGATGGCGAGGTAGTGCGACATGTTGTCGAACGTGTCTTCCGGCCGCAGCGTAATGGCGTCGATCAGGTCGAGTACGCGCGGCTTGGCATTGGCGTCGAGCGCCAGAAGGCGCCGCTGTTCGATCACCGCACGCGCCAGCGGGTTGGCGAACGGGCGTTCTGGCATAACAAGCGTCTTGGTCTCGCTGGACGCGGTGTGTCCGGCATCGTCGGTGGCGACCAGCGTCAGCTTGATGCTGCTGCCGGCCCAGACATGTTCGGTCAGGTCTTTCGTCGTCTTGGCGGCATTCGACTTGCCGCCGCGGCGCGGCAGCGTCAGCGGCATTTCGGGCGGGCCGTAGAGCGCATGCGCATCCGGCGCCTGCGGGTCGGCCAGCGCGAACACCGCCTTGGCGGTGGCGGCGCCATAGTCGTCATCGATCTGGTAGTTGAGTTCGAAGGCGCCGTTGGCGGCGCGCTTTGGCTCGCCGACGAAGCGGATCTGCGGCGGCTTGTCCGGGATCACCGCGAAGGCCCAGCGGCCAAGCTGATCCTCGCCCGATTTCAACGTCAGCGTGCCATCGCCGGTCAGCTTGCCGATGAATTGGCGCACCCTCGAAGATGAGTTGGCGGACGGCGCCGCCGGGGTTGCGGCAGGCTTGGCCGTCGCGGCGGCCGGGTCGATGGCGCGCGAATTGCCATCCTTGTCGGCATAGGCAAGCGTTTCCTCGCCCGAGCCGCCGGTGACGCGCAAGGAGACATCGCTGCCCTCAGGCACATGAAACGTCGGCGTCGCCTGGTTGGCGTCGGCGGTCAGGAAAACCGGCGGCTTGCCGGTGTAGGCCGGCGGCGTCACCCATGCATCGATGCGCGGCGGCACGGCATCATGCGCACCGTGGGCGCTGAAGCCGTCGGCTATCCTGCCGCCGGTCGGCCCGAAGGAGAAGGCAAAGGCGGTCACGAGCAGCAGCGCCGCCACAGCGCGCAACCCCCAGGGGTCGCGCTCCGGCACGCGCGTGCGCGGCAGGTCGGCGCCGAGGCCGTCGAGCTTTGCGGCCATGCGCTTCTGATGTTCGCGCCACAACGCCTGCGAGAAGCTGCTCTCCCGGCCGCTTGGCCGGTCGGTCTGCACCAGCACGGGGCTGTGCAGCAGCCTGTTGGCGGCCTCGATGCGGCGATCGACCTCGGCGGCCGAGGGCATGCGGAAGAAGCGCAGCGGATAGAGCGCCGCCAGCCCTGCCAGGCCGAATGCCGCGACGACGCCGATGCGCGCGATATCCGGCAGCCGGGAGAAGATGCCGAACCAGGACACGCTCAGGAACAGGCTGGCGACAACAAGCAGCGGGAGCAGCAGCGGCCAGCCGCGCTCGATCATCATCGAGACCCGTGTCGCCAGCCGGCTCAAGGCAAGGCGCCCGGCCAGGCCGCGGTCGTTGCTGAAGGTGGGTCGTTCGGTCATCGGCCCTTCCTAGAGCCTGTTCCATCCCGAAAGAAACGGGGTGGGGCTCTGTCTCTTTGAGCATGATCTGTTTTCGAGATCATGCCGTGGGGCGGGGCAGGATAGCCCAAGCCTCACGACTCGAAGAATACCAGCAAACACGGCAAAGGCGAGGCAGTTTGAAAAAACGTGAACCCGGCCGAAACGGCTGCAATCAGAAATTGGCGGGGTTTGCGTTGGCGCCGCAGACCAGCACGGCGACCCGTTCGCCCGGCGCCGGCGCATAGCGACCGGACAGCACCGCGGCGAAGGCTGCCGCCCCGCCCGGCTCGGAAATGATGCGAACGCGGTTCCACAGGGCCTTTTGGGCAGCAATGATATCGTCGTCGCTGACCAGGATGGAGCGTTCGACGAAGGCTTCGGCGATCGGGAACATCATTTCGCCGACGCGCTTCGGCGCCAGCGAATCGGCTGCGATGCCTTCGGCCGGCGCGTCGACTGGATGGCCGGCCTCGAAGGCGCGATGAAGCGTCGGCGCACCCTCGGGCTCGACGGCGACGATACGGATGCGGCCGGCGTACCAGGCGGCGATGCCCCCGATCAGGCCGCCACCGCCGACGGCGACCAGCAACGTGTCGATCTGAGGCAAGTCCGCCTCGATTTCGAGACCGAGCGTGCCCTGGCCGACAAGCGTTTCCTCCTGGTTGAAGGCGTGGATCTGCAAGGCGCCGGTTTCCTCGGCGAAACGTTCGCTGGCGGCCAGGGCTTCCGCATAGCGAGCGCCACCGACGACAAGGTCGGCGCCATAGCCGCGAATGCGGTCGAGCTTGGCTTGCGGGCTCACTTCGGGAACGAAGATCGTCGCCTTGTGGCCGAGCCGCATGGCGGCATAGGCGACGGCGGCGCCATGATTGCCGCCCGATGCCGCGACGACACCGGCCGCCGGAACCTGCCGCTCGAGCAGATTGGTGAAGGCGCCACGCGCCTTGAACGAGCCGGAATGCTGCAGGCATTCGAGCTTGAGGTCGATGGCCAGCGGCGGCCGGCCGAAGTCGGCCATGTCGACGCGCAGCACCGGCGTGTGGCGCACATAGGGGCGGATGCGCGGTTCCATCGCGGCAATGCGTTCGCGGGTGACGGTGTTGCCTTGCGCCATGACTTGCTCCTCGTCGTGAGATTGCGCCTTATGCGAGCCAGTCGGGGACCGAATCCAGCCCGATCAGGTCGTCATAGGTCAGGCGCGGGCGCACGACGTGGAAGCGGTCGCCGTCGACCAGCACCTCGGGCACCAGCAGGCGGGTGTTGTAGGTGCCGGCCTGCACGGCGCCATAGGCGCCGGCCGTGAAAACAGCGACGAGGTCGCCGGCCTTCAGCGTGGGCAGGTCACGGTCGAGGCCGAGATAGTCACCGGTCTCGCAGACCTGGCCGACAACATCAACCATCATGCGCGGCGTATCGGCCGGCGGCTGCACGACCGGCCTGATGTCGTGGAAGGCATCGTAGAGCGTCGGCCGTATCAGATCGTTCATGGCGGCGTCGACGATGAGGAAATTCTTCGCGTCGCCTTCCTTCACGAAGATCACTTCCGAGATGAGGATGCCGGCATTGCCAACGATCAGCCGGCCCGGCTCGAACATCACCTTCAGCCCGAGTTTGGCGACATGCTTCCTGACGATCTGGGCATAGGCGTCGGGAAGGGGCGGAGGGTTGTTGTCGACGCGGTAGGGAATGCCCAGCCCACCGCCGAGATCGACGTGCTCGATCGAATGGCCATCGGCACGCAGCGCGCCGATCAGGTCGACAAGGAGGGCGAAGGCGTCGTCGAAGGGCTGCAGTTCGGTGATCTGGCTGCCGATATGGGTGTCGATGCCGGTGATCTTGATGCCCGGAAGCGTTGCGGCGCGGGCATAGACCTGCCGTGCGCGCTGCCACGGAATGCCGAACTTGTTCTCGGCCTTGCCGGTGGAGATCTTCTTGTGGGTCTTGGCATCGACATCTGGATTGATGCGCAGCGAGATCGGCGCCACCTTGCCGAGTGCCACGGCGCGGGCCGAGAGGAGGTCAAGCTCCGGTTCGGATTCGACGTTGAAGCAAAGGATGCCGGCTTCGAGCGCGAAGTCCATTTCGCGCGCGGTCTTGCCGACGCCGGAGAACAGGATCTTGCTCGCCGGAATGCCGGCGGCCAGCGCACGGCGCAATTCGCCTTGCGAGACCACGTCGGCGCCGGCGCCGAGCTTGGCCAGGGTCCGCAGCACGGCCTGGTTGGAGTTGGCCTTCATGGCGTAGCAGACCAGCGTGTCGAGGCCGGCAAAGGCCTGGGCGAACACCCGGTAGTGCCTGGTCAAGGTGGCGGTGGAATAGCAGTAGAACGGCGTGCCGACCTGAGCGGCGATATCGGGGATTGCCACGTCCTCGGCATGCAGCACGCCGTCGCGGTAGTCGAAATGGTTCACGAGAGTGGTTCCGGAAAGTTGGAGCACGATGAGATCGGGTTCAGAAGACCAAACCCGGTCCGATCGGTTCTAGATCAGCGGGTCAAGGATGAATTTCTTGTCCTTGACCGGTTTTTCCGGCTCCGGCGGCAGGGGCTGCTTGGCCCTCTCGGCATCCTTGCGCGCCTGGACGGCCGCCTCGTAGGGCGTGTCGAGACCGGCCCTGCGGCCGCAGGCAGTCACGACTGCCATCGCCGCCAGCAGCGTCAGCGTCACCAAAATCCTGCTTCCGGTCATCGATCCATCCGTCCGAAACGTTCTGTCAGCCGCCGCTTTTAGCCGAGTTCTCGGCGCATTGCACCCCGGATATTGCGATCGCAATATCGGGCATCACGCCTTCGCCAGCCGCTTTTTCCAGTAGCGGATCTGCTTCCTCACTTCCGACGGCGCGGTGCCCCCGAAGCTGGTGCGGCTCTTGACCGAATTCTGCACCGCCAGCACGGAGAAAATATCGGATGTGATGCCCGGATTGATCGACTGCAGGTCCTCCAGGGAAAGCTTCTCCAGCCCCACCTTCTTGTCTTCGGCAAGCGCCACCGCACGGCCGGTGACATGATGCGCCTCGCGGAACGGCAGGCCCAACGTACGCACCAGCCAGTCGGCGAGGTCGGTCGCGGTCGCGTGGCCGGAGCCGGCGGCCTTCTTCATGGCGGCGGCGTTGACCGTCATGTCCGAGATCATGCCGGTCATCGCCGCCAGCATCAGGTCGAGCGTCTCGGCGGCATCGAAGACCGATTCCTTGTCCTCCTGCATGTCCTTGCCATAGGTCAAAGGCATGCCCTTCATCACCGTCAGCAGGCCGACCAGATGGCCGTTGACGCGGCCGGTCTTGCCGCGCACCAGTTCGGCGGCGTCGGGGTTCTTCTTCTGCGGCATGATCGAGGAGCCGGTGGAGAAACTGTCCGACAACCTGATAAAGCCGAATTGGGGCGTCGACCAGATGATGATCTCCTCGGCCAACCGCGACAGATGCGTGGCGCAGATCGCCGCCATGCCGAGGAATTCCAGCGCGAAATCACGATCGGAGACGCTGTCCAGCGAATTGCGCATAGGCTCGCGGAAGCCGAGCGCCTTGGCCGTTTTATGGCGGTCGATGGGGAAGCTGGTGCCGGCCAGGGCGGCGGCGCCAAGCGGGCTCTCGTCCATCCGCTCGATCGCATCGCGCACGCGCGACAGGTCGCGCGAAAACATCTCGACATAGGCCATGCAGTGATGGCCGAAGGTCACGGGCTGTGCTGCCTGCATGTGGGTGAAGCCCGGCATAACGGTCGCCGCGTGCTCCTCGGCCCGCTCCAGCAGCGCGGTGATCAGCCCTTTCAGCGCCTCGGCGACGCGAAAGCACTCGTCCTTGACCCACAGCCTCAGATCCACCGCCACCTGATCGTTGCGCGAGCGGGCGGTGTGCAGGCGGCCGGCTGCGGGGCCGATCAGGTCGGCGAGGCGAGCCTCGACATTCATGTGGATGTCTTCAAGCTTGGTCGAAAACTCGAAGCCGCCGGCCTCGATCTCTTTCAGGATCGTGTTCAGGCCGTGAGCGATTTTTTCTTGATCGGCCGCCGAAATAATGCCCGTTTGCGCCAGCATCTCGCTATGGGCGATCGAGCCGCGTATGTCCTGCGCGTAGAGTTTGCGGTCGAACGAGATCGACGCGTTGATCGCTTCCATGATCGCGGCCGGACCCGAGGCAAATCGTCCGCCCCACATCTGGTTGCTGGTCTTCTTGTCGCTCATCGCTATAAAACCCGTGCTTCGGAGCAGTTTTGAGAAAATGGCAGACGGAAACAGATTTTTCCCGGCCCCGCGCCTGATCCTCGCCGCCCTGGTGGCGGGAGCGCTGGCCGGCGCGGTCGCGGTATATGTCAGCGAGAGCCGGTCTGGCAACAACGCCGCGCCCCAAGCGGCGGTCGGCGAGAGCAAGGACGACATCGCCTGTGCCGCCAAGAACGACCGCGCCAAGAAGGTAGCGGCCTCGGCCACCGGCGAGGTCGCCGCACTTTTGCCCGCCGATCCGCCGCAATCCATGAAGAGCCTCGCCTTCAATGGCCCGGATGGCAAGCCGATGACGATCGCCGACCATGCGGGCAAGACGGTGCTGCTCAACCTCTGGGCCACATGGTGCGCGCCGTGCCGCGCCGAAATGCCTGCGCTCGATGCGCTGCAGAAGGAGAAAGGCAGCGCCGCCTTCCAAGTCGTCGCCGTCAATGTCGATGCCGGCGACGATGTGAAGCCGAAGAAGTTCCTCAAGGACACCGGCGTCGAGGCGCTCGGCTATTACCGGGATTCGACGGTGGCCCTGTTCAACGACCTCAAGGCACGGGGCCTGGCACTCGGCCTTCCCGTCACCCTGCTGATCGATGGCGAAGGCTGCCTGATCGCCCATATGAACGGTCCGGCCGAATGGTCGGGGCCTGACGCCAAGCGGCTGGTCGAGACGGCGCTCGGATCGTGAACATCAGAGTGTCTTGACGCAATTCCCGGGGAAAACCGTTTTACCCATTTCCTCGAATTGCTCACGCGGAGCGCACGTTTGGTTTGAGCAAGACGAGATTGCCGTCCTGGGGAGCGACGCGCACCGGAGCGCGCTTGCCATGGCCGGTCAGATCGTCAAACGCCTCGATCGGCGCCGGCTTGCCGAGATAGTAGCCCTGGCCGATCTCGCAGGCTTCCGCGTCCAGGAATTTGAGCTCGCCAAGCGTCTCGACGCCTTCGGCAAGGACCGGCAGGCCGAGGCCACGTCCCAACCCCAGCACGGCGCGCACGATCGCCGCTACCTGACCGTTCGTGTCGACCGCCTTGATGAAGGAGGCGTCGATCTTGATCTTGTCGAACGGGAAGGCGCGCAGGTTGGAGAGGGAGGAATAGCCGGTTCCGAAATCGTCCATGGCGACGCGCACGCCAAGCGCCTTGACCTGCCGCAGGGTTGCCAGCGCGCGCGGCATGTCCTTCACCAGCGCTGTTTCGGTGATCTCGAGTTCCAGTCGTGTCGGGGCAAGGCCTGTCTTCAGCAGGGTCTCATGGACCTTGCGGCTGAAATTGGGATTGTGAAGCTGTACCGCGGAGACGTTGACGGCGACCATCAGCGGATTCTCCCAGCGGGCGGCTTCCTCGCAGGCCGCGTCGAGCACCCAGTCGCCGATCTGCCCAATGGCGCCGCTGTCCTCGGCGACCGGGATGAATATGGCCGGGGAAACGTCGCCGCGTTCGGGATGGCGCCAGCGGATCAGGGCTTCGAAGCCAACCATCCTGCCGCTGCTGATCTCTTTCTGCGGCTGATAGACGAGGTAGAATTCGCCACGCGCGACGGCCTGGCGCAATTCGTGCTCCATCACGCGCCTGTCGCGGGCCTCGGTGCCCATCGACGCCTCGAAATAGCGATAGGTGTCCCTGCCTTCGGTCTTGGCCCGGTAGAGTGCCGTATCGGCATGGCTGATCAGGCTGGTCTGGTCCCCGGCATCGAGCGGATAGATCGCGATGCCGATGCTGGCAGAGACCAGCCCGCCACCTGCCGCTGACCGGTTTTCTTCACGCATGGCGGCGAGAACCGAGCCTGCGATGCGGCCCGCCGCCTGCGGGTCGGGCAGGTTGGGGGCGATGATGGCGAATTCGTCGCCGCCAAGGCGTGCAAGCAATTGTCCTTGGCGCAGAACGCCCGCCGCGCAGCTTGCCACCTTCTGCAGCATCGCATCGCCGGCGCCGTGTCCGTAGAGGTCGTTCACTTCCTTGAAACGGTCGAGGTCGAACAGCAGAAGTGCGAGATGCCGGCCTTTGACGGCCGTCTCGGCAGTGCCGGCCCGGTTCATGGATGCGATTTCCGCGTCGAGGCGGCTCGAGAAACTGCGGCGATTGGCAAGCCCTGTCAGCGGGTCGAAATGGGCGAGGCGAAGGATTTCCTCCTCAGCCCTCTTGCGTTCGCGGATGTCGCGGACGGCGATGACATTGTGGGGTTTGCCGCAATAGTCGATGCTTCGGGCGATCAGTTCGACGGGAATTTGCGCGCCGTCGCTGTTCCTCAACTCCGCCTCTCGCGGTTGGCCTTCCAGGCTGGCCGCGTCGGTTGCGGTGCGTTCGTCGAAGAGCTCGCCCAGTTCCTTGCCGTGCAGCGCCGCGGCTGGCGTGCCGGCCAGCTTGCCCATGCTGTCATTGGCGCTGACGATGCGGTTGCCGTCGCAGACGATCAGCCCCTCCACGGCGGCATTGGCCAGGCCGTGCATGCGGTCGACCTCGAGCTTCTGGCGACGGAAACGCAGGTCGATCCACAGCGCCGATGCCGACAGCACCAGGATGACCAGCGTGGCGGCGGCGACCGCGAAGGCCTGCGAGGTCGGCGCGATCGTATATTCGGAGATGGTGATCGAGGAATCGGGAAAGATCGAGACGGCGCTCATGCCGATGAAGTGCAAGGTGCAGATCGCCAGCGTCAGAAGCACCGCGCCGACGGACGTCGCCGGCAAGGAGGGGCGGCGCAGCACGACACGCAGCGCCAGCGCCGCGAGCATTACGCCCGCCAGCAGGGAAACGGCGACCAGCAACAGGTTCCACTCGATCCGGCCCTGAACCTCGAATGCCGCCATGCCCGTGTAGTGCATGGCCGCGATGCCACCACCTAGAACGGCGCCGCCGACGAGATGATAGTCAAGTTCGTCCCGCAAGGTGGCGATCCAGATACCTGCCGCCGTCAGCGTCACCGAAGCGGCCAGCGAGAGCACGGAGAGCCCCGGATCGTAGGCGCTGGGTATGCCCGGCGTGAACGCAAGCATGGCGATGAAATGCGTTGCCCAGATGCCAAAGCCGGTCGAGGTGGCCGCGATCATCAGCCAGGCAAGCCGGTTCCTGTCCGTCGAGCGGCTGATGTGGTGAAGCAGATTGACAGCAGAGAAACAGGAAATTCCGCAGATCAGCGCGGCGAGTGCGACCAGTCTCAGATCGTGCTGGTTCACGATGCAATTATAGACCGTCAACATCTTATTTCCCCAAGCCCATCGGAAATAAAAAACGAAATATGACTGATTAATGCTTGGCCGTTGAAGGATCGATGAAGTCGCCTGCAACTGTAGCGTGCATTTCCGACGTGGAGCCCGTAGCATGCCAGGATTTCGGTCGCCCTAGCTATCCAAGGCGCCGGTGCGACGTTTTGATGCCGGTCAAGCCGCCGAGGGAGAGCAGCGAGCAGCCGTGCAAAGGCCTGAACGCCACAGCAGAACTGTCACATACCTTCTCTAAGAGAGCGGGCAAGGACTTGCGCAAGACCCTTGTCACCAGCCACTCAAGAGGGAAAAACCATGACCATGATCAAGCGGGGCCTTGCTGCCCTTGCCGCAGGTGCACTCAGCACCGCGCTGGCGATGCCTGCCTTTGCGGAGCCGGTAAAATTCGATTTCTGGTTCGGCCTTTCGGGCGACCTCGCCCGCGTCGTCGACACGCTGTGCAAGAATTTCAACGAGTCGCAGAAGGACTATGAAGTCGTCTGCACCAGTCAGGGCAACTACGACGCCACGCTGCAGAACACCATTGCCGCCTTCCGCGCCGGCAAGCAGCCGGCCGTCGTCCAGGTCTATGATGTCGGCACCGCCACCATGATGCTGTCCGGCGCCTACAAGCCCGCCGACAAGCTGATGGAAGAAAACGGCTACAAGATCGACTACGCGGACTATTTCCCCGGCATCGCGCGCTACTACGCGACGTCGAAGGGCGAGATGCTGTCCTTCCCGTTCAATTCCTCGACCGCGCTGATGTACTGGAACAAGGATGCCTTCGCCAAGATCGGCAAGACCGAGGCGCCGAAGACCTGGGAAGATGTCGGCGCCGATCTCAAGGCGATGAAGGAAGCCGGCTACGAATGCCCGATGGCGATCAACATCTCGGCCAACGAAAGCTGGCAGCTGATGGAACAGTTCTCGGCGCTGCACAACCAGCCGATCGCCACCAAGAGCAACGGCTATGACGGCCTCGACGCGCGCCTGGAAGTCAACAAGACCAAATTCGTCCAGTACGTCACCGATCTCAAGAAGTGGTATGACGCCGGTCTCATCAAGATCAAGTCCAAGGATCTTGGCCAGGACATGGTCCAGGCCTTCGCCTCGGGCACCTGCCAGGTCATCCTGACCTCGGTCGGCGACCATGGCACCGTCGGCAAGACGCAGAAGGAAGGCATGAACTGGGATGTCGCCGAGCTGCCCGTCTATGCTGGCACCGAGCGCAAGAATTCGCTCGTCGGCGGCGCCTCCCTGTGGGTTCTCTCGGGCAAGTCGGATGCGGAATACAAGGGCGCGGCCGCGTTCCTCAACTTCATCCACGACCCCAAGACCGCCTTGTTCTGGTCGACCAACACCGGCTACATCCCGGTGACAAAGTCGGGCTTCGACTACATGAAGTCGAGCGGGTTCTACGACAAGGCTCCCTACAAGGGCCGTGAAGTCGCGATCGCCAGCCTGACCGCTTCCGAACCGACCGAAATCACCCGCGGTGTGCGCCTGGGCAATTTCACCCAGATCCGCGCCGAGTTCGGTACGCAGATGCAGGCGATCTTCGCCAACAAGGTCAGCGTCCAGGAGGGCCTCGATACGTTGGTCAAGAATGGCGATGCCATCCTCGACCGCTTCCAGCAGACCTATCCGGGCAAGACCCTGCCCTAATCCCGGATAGCGGAGCGGCCGTCCGTCGGGACTCGACGGACGGCCATTTCGTACAAGTTTTGATTTACGCATGCCCTTATCCCGAAACCGGGATCCGTTTCGGAGACATGCAGTAGTCTTCCGCCGGGAAAGCGGACCGGCGGTTCAACGGCATCGGCGGATCGATGGAAAAACGCGTCACTTTCGGCAAATGGACGATCGGCATCCTTTTCGCGGTGCCGCAGCTCCTCCTGATCTTCACGTTCTTCTATTGGCCCGCCGGCCAGGCCGTTTACTGGTCGCTGACGCTGCAGCAACCCTGGGGCGGCGGCAACATCTGGGTCGGGCTCGACAATTTCCGTTCGATCCTGTCCAACGCCGATTACTGGAACTCCATCACCGCCAGCCTGATTTTTGCCGGGATCAGCACCGGGCTTGCAATGTTCATCGCGCTGGTGCTCGCGGCCCTGACCGATCGGCAACTCGCCGGCTCGCGTCTCTATCGCGTGGTGCTGATCTGGCCCTATGGCATCGCCGCGCCGGCGCTGGCGATGGCGTTCCGCTTCATCCTGGCGCCGGAAGCCGGCTTCATGGCCGTGGTCAACCGGGTCTGGCCCGGCTTCTGGGATCCCGGCCTCGACGGCGCCGACGCCATGGCTTCGATCATCGTCGCCTTCTCGTGGAAATATGTCGGTTACAACTTCATCTTCTTCCTGGCCGCCTTCCAGGCCATCCCGCGTTCGCTGATCGAGGCCGCCGCGATGGACGGTTCCGGTGTCATCAGGCGTTTCCGGGACATCCAGTTCCCGCTAATCACGCCGACGATCTTCTTCCTGCTGGTCATCAACATCACCGAAAGCTTCCAGGATTCGTTCGGCATCGTCGACATCATGACCGCTGGCGGCCCGGCGAACGCCACCAATCTGATGGTCTACAAGATCTATTCAGACGGCTTCAAAGGCCTCGATTATTCGGGCGCCGCCGCGCAGAGCATTATCCTGATGCTGCTTATCATCGTGCTCACCATCTTCCAGTTCCGCTTCATCGAGCGGCGCGTGCATTACAGGTGAGATCGCCATGGTCGAGCGCACTCCGTTCCTCAATTTCTTCACGCACCTGATCCTGTTCATCGGCTTCGTCTTCTGCATCGCGCCGTTCGTGGTCGTTGCGATCGCCGCGTCGCACAATCTCAGGGATGTCAACGACGTGCCGATGTCGCTGCTGCCGGGCAGCGACTTCTGGGTCAATATCAAGACCGCCTGGACGACGGCAGACCTCGGCCCCAAGCTGCTCAATAGCTTCATCATGGCGGCAGGTGTCGCCGCCGGCAAGGTGATCATCTCGGCGCTCACCGCCTTCTCGATCGTCTATTTCCGCTATCCCGGGCGCAACTTCATCTTCTGGCTGATCTTCGTGACGTTGATGCTGCCGCTGGAGGTGCGCATCGTGCCGACCTACGCGGTCGTTGCCAATGTGCTGTCGCCCTATCAGGCGATTCTGGACGTGACCGGCCTGAGCTGGCTGATCGAGAAGGTGTCGGGCGTGCAGGTCTCGCTCAGTCTCGGGCTGCTCAATTCCTATACCGGGCTGATCATGCCGCTGATCGCGACGGCCACCGGCACGTTTCTCTACCGGCAGTTCTTCCTGACGGTGCCGGATGAACTGACCGAGGCGGCGCGCATGGACGGCGCGGGGGCACTGCGGTTCTTCATCGATATCCTGTTGCCGCTGTCGCGCAACAACATGGCGGCACTTGGCACCATCATGTTCCTATGGGCCTGGAACCAGTATCTTTGGCCCCTGCTCATCACCACCGACCAGTCGCACGCCACGGCGGTCACCGAGCTCAAGCAACTGATCCCCAATGTCGGCGGCATTCCGGAATGGAACATCGCCATGGCGGGGACGCTGATCGTCATGCTGCCGCCGCTGATCGTCGTGGTGCTGATGCAGCGCTGGTTCGTGCGCGGTCTGATCGCCACCGAGAAATAAGAGGAGACAAAAATGGCCTCCATCGCAATACGCGGCGTCAAGAAGAACTATGCCAGGACGCAGGTCGTGCACGGTGTCGACCTCGACTTCGCCTCCGGCGAATTCGTCGTCATCCTCGGACCGTCCGGCTGCGGCAAGTCCACGCTGCTACGCATGATCGCCGGGCTGGAAGAGATTTCCGGCGGCGAGATCGCGATCGACGGCACTGTCGTCAACAAGCTGGAGCCACGCGAGCGCGGCTGCGCCATGGTGTTCCAGAACTACGCCCTCTATCCGCATATGAGCGTCGCCCAGAACATCGGCTATTCGCTCAAGGTCGCCGGTGTGCCCTCGGCCGAACGCACGCAGCGGATCCAGGCGGTTGCCCGCACTTTGGAGCTTGAACATCTGCTCGACCGCAAGCCGATGGCGCTTTCCGGCGGCCAGCGTCAGCGCGTCGCCATGGGCCGCGCGATGATCCGCGAACCGAAGGTGTTCCTGTTCGACGAACCGCTGTCCAATCTCGACGCCAAGCTGCGCGTGCAGATGCGCTCGGAAATCCGCAAGCTGCATCGCCGCCTGAACGCCACCTCCGTCTTCGTCACGCACGATCAGGTCGAGGCGATGACGCTCGCCGACCGGCTGGTGGTGATGAATGGCGGACGCGTCGAACAGGTCGGCACACCGGGTGAAATCTACACCCGCCCGGCCAGCCGCTTCGTCGCCACCTTTGTCGGCGCGCCGGCGATGAACATTCTGGAAGGCACGGTCGAGCTCGACGGGCTGTCGCTGCTTGGCGGCGGACGGCGCCTGGCTATCGCTCGCGCCGGCCTGCCGGTCGGCACGAAGGTGGCGATGGGCATCCGGCCGGAAGCCGTACGGCTGGTGGCACCGGGCACGGCCGGCGCGCTCGACGCCACCGTGGACCTGGTCGAGGAATTGGGCGCGGGGAGGGTGATCCATGTCGATCTCGACGGCGCGCCGTTTTCGGTGATGACGTCCGAGGCGGTCCGCCCCGAGCCCGGCAGTGCTGTTGGCTTGAAGATCTTGCCCGAGGACATGCATTTCTTCTCGTCGGAGACGGGAAGCCGCCTCGATGTCTTCAAGGCGTCCGTGCCCGAACCGGCGCTCTGATCTTCAGGCCTCCTCGAGCAGTGGCCGATCTGGTCAGCCGATACCCGCGAACGCATCGCCGCCTGAACTGTCCATTGCGCGCCGGCGGTGCCGTCGCGCTTCAGGCGAACACATGCGCCTTTCCCGACACGGTGAGCCGCACGATCTCGCCGACGGCCGGCGCGTCCATACCGGATTTGCGCAGGATCAGCGGCGTGTTGCCTATCGCGGCGGCGTCCGGCGGATCGGCGTTGTTCAGGAGCCGCACCGCGATCGTGCACGTCGCGCCGGCGAATTCCGATTCCGTCACCTCGCCGAACAACATGTCCGGCGTGCCTGACATGCCTTCGCGCGACGTCCGTTTCAGCCCGATCTGCTCCGGCCGCAGCATGATGCGGGCGACATCGCGGCTGTCCGAAGTGTCGACGGCGATGCGGCCAAGCGGCGAGCTGGCGAAGCCGCCCGAGATGCTCGCCGGCAGGATGATGGCATCGCCGAGGAACTCCGCGATCATCCTGTCCTTCGGCTTGAGGTAGAGATCGCGCGGCGTGCCGACCTGCGAGAATATGCCGTCGCGCATCACCGCCACCTGGCTGGCGAAGGACAGCGCCTCGGCCTGGTCGTGCGTCACCAGGATGGTGGTGATGCCGGCCGCCTCCAGAAGCTCGGCCACCGCCTTGCGCATCGAGGCGCGCAGGCCGGTGTCGAGTGCCGAGAACGGCTCGTCCAGCAGCATCAGCCGCGGCTTCATCGCCATGGCGCGGGCCAGCGCCACACGCTGCTGCTGGCCGCCTGAAAGTTCGTGCGGGCGGCGCTTGAGGATCGCCTTGTCCAGCCCCACGATGTAGGCGAGCTCGACGATGCGCTCGGCGCGCTTGTCCTCGCCCCGGTCCATGCCGAAACCGATATTGTCCAATATGGTCAGGTGCGGGAACAGGGCACCGTCCTGTGCCACCACGCCGATGCCGCGGCGATGTGCCGGGACGGCGGCGCCGCCATTGGCCAGCACCTTGCCGTCGAGCATGATACGGCCCTGGTCCGGTGCCTCGAAGCCCGCGATCAGCCGCAGCAAGGTCGTCTTGCCGCAGCCGGAGGGGCCGACGATCGCGGTCCGGCTGCCGCTGGCGACATCGAGGTCGATGCCGGCAAGGGCCGCGACCGGGCCGTAATGCTTTTTCAGGCCGCTGATTTCGAGGAAGCTCATCGTCCCGCCATCCGTTTCGACTGGACATAGAGCAGCCATGTCAGAGGCAGCGACATCGCCACCATGATGAAGGCGTAAGGTGCCGCCGAGGCGTAATCGATCTCGCCGCTGTAGGACCAGAACGCCATCGCCAGCGTGCGGGTGCCGTTTGGCGCCAGCATCTGGGTCGCGGTCAGCTCGTTCATGATGCCGAGCGCCACCAGCGCCATGCCGGCCGCGGCGCCGGGCGCCGACAGGCGGATGGTCGTCGACCACAGCGCGTTGAGCGGCGGCCTGCCGAGGCTGGACGCGGCGCGCTCGAGCTCGACCGGGGCCTGGGCGATCGAGGCGCGCAGGCTGACCAGCGCGCGCGGCAGGAACATGAGTGCATAGGCGACCAGGATGGTGAACAGCGTCTGATAAAGCGGCAGGGCGATACGCACGGTGATGGTGACCAGCGCCAGCGCGATGACGACACCCGGCAGCGAGCCGACGATGTAGTTGCACCCTTCAAGCAGGCGCTGCAACGGTCCCGGCGCGCGGATCGAGATCCAGGCCATCGGCATGGCGGCGACGGTGGCAAGCAAGGCCCCGGCAAGCGACAGGAACAGCGTCTGGCCCAGTGCCAGGCTTATCTCGTCGAGACGCCAGACTTCGGCGCCGCCGGCGATGAGCCAGCGGCCGATGGTCACGAACGGCACGCCAAGCGCCAGCAACGTGGTGACGGCAAGCAAGGCCAGGCTCGGGATGGTGGCGCGGCCGAGGCGCATGCGTTGCTGGTGGCGCGCCGCGCCGGAGCCGACGCGGGCGTAGCGCTCTTCTCCGCGCACCAGCACTTCGAGGCCCAGAAGCACGAAGCAGCAGGTCACCAGCACGCCGGCCAGCATGTTGGCGGCGGGGCCGTTGAAGGTCGACTGGAACTGGTCGACGATCGCCGTGGTGAAGGTATCGAAGCGGATGAAGACGTAGAGGCCATATTCGGCCAGCAGATGCAGTCCGACCAGCAGCGAGCCGCCGCAGATGGCCAGCCTGAGTTGCGGCACCACGACACGCCAGAACACGCGCCAAGGCCCGAGGCCAAGGGCTGAGGCCGCGTCCTCCAGGGCGGGGTCGAGGCGGCGCAGCGCCGCCGATACGGGCAGATACAGGAAGGGGAAATAGGCGATCACGGACACCAGTACGCCGGCCCACAGGCCGTGCAGCCCGGGAACCATGGTGATCCAGGCATAGGAGTGCACGAAAGCCGGAATGGCAAGCGGCGCCACGCACAGCCAGGCCCAAAGCCTGGCGCCAGGCAGGTCACTGCGCTCGGTCAGCCAGGCCAGCGCGACAGACAGCACGATGGCGATCGGCACTGCCAGCAGGACCAGCAGGGTGGTGTTGACCAACAGTTCGCCGACGCGAGGCCGAAAGACCAGCGCCGAAACGGTTTCCCAGCCCGTCTGCACCGCGGTCCAGATGATGAAGGCGAGCGGCAGAAGGGCGAGCAGCGAGACCAGAAGAGCGGCGGTGACAAGCCAGGGTGCCGCCCGCCGCCGCGCGTTTCGGCGCATCGTCGGCGGCAAGCCAGCGCGCGCGAGATGGACCGCGGGCTGCATCGGCTCAGACACCACACGGTTGGGGTGCGGTGGCGGCAATAGAGGGACCACGATCGCGGTCAGGAACGCAGCGTGTCGTCATCGACGAATGCCATCTCGAAAAACAAAACGCTCCCGCGGAAGGCGAAGTCCCGCGGGAGCTCGGTCGGTCTGTCCTTATTAGGACGAACAGCAACTAAAGCAAGCCGGCTGCCGTCATCAGGTCGGTGACCTTCTTGGAGTTCAGCGTCGCGGCGTCGACCTTCGGTGCCTGCAGATCGGCCAGCGGCACCAGTTTCGGATTGGATTCCGTGCCCTTGCCGACCGCGTATTCGAAGGAGGTTCCGTTCTTCAGCACTTCCTGGCCGCCCTTGGCCGTCACCCACTTCAGGAAAGCCTGGGCTTCCTTCGGATGCTTGCTCGAGGCGAGCACGCCGCCGCCGGAGACCGAGACGAAAGCGCCCGGATCCTGGTTCTTGAAATAGTGCAGCGCGACGTTCTTGCTGTTCTCGCCGGTCTTGGCCTGATCGCCAAAGTAGTAATAGTGGTAGATCACGCCGCCTTCGATCTCGCCGGCATTGACCGCCTTCATCACGGTGCTGTTGCCCTTGTAGGCGGTGAAGTTATCCTTCATCGCCTTCAGCCAGTCCGCCGTGGCGGCCTCGCCCTTGAGCTGCAGCAGCGCACTGACGATGGCCTGGAAATCGGCGCCCGAGGGCGATGCCGCCCAGCGGCCCTTCCAGCTCGGGTCGGCAAGGTCGAGCAGCGACTTGGGCAACTGGTCGGCCTTGAGTTTGGTGGTGTTGTAGGCAAAGACGGTGCTGCGCGCGGCCACGCCCACCCATTTGCCGCTGGCCGCCTGATAGTCCTGCGGCACCTGAGCCAGCGTGTCGGCGTCGACCGGCGCGAACAGGCCGGCATTCTCGACCAGCACCATGGCCGGCGAGTTTTCGGTGAGGAACACGTCGGCGGGCGAGGCGGCACCCTCGGCGACGATCTGGTTGGAGAAGTCGCTGTCGCCGCCATTGCGCAGCGTGACCTTGATGCCGGTTTCCTTGGTGAAACCTTCGGCCCATTCCTTGGCCAGACTTTCATGCTGGGCGTTGTAGACGATGATGCCCGCATCCTCGGCCATTGCCGGACCGGCAGCCAGGCTGATTGCAAATGCGGCGACACCGGCAAGGGCAAGAAGGGGCGATTTCATGGGGTACTCCTCGGGTTGTCCGCGCTGCGGATGCGACCGAGTATCAATTCATGAATGCACTAGTCAAGATTGAATTCCGTTCATCACGGTTTTGCGCTTCGCGGCACCGAGACGACATGCCACCCGATAGGTGGCCCGGTGGCCGTGGCTCCGGGATACAGCCATCGACATGGAATTCATGGGCCGCCTCGCAAACTTTCGTGACTTGCCCATAGTTTGGCTTGGACATTATTTCGCCGGCCACGTAACAAATCTGCGCCGAGGTGCGAAAACCGGGGAGTGAACTCTTGTGAGCGGCAAGGACGAGGCCGAGCTTTCCCGGCTGTTGCGGGCCGCGATCGCGGGAGATGAAAAGGCCTATGCCGACTTTCTCCACCGGATTGCCGCACTGATCCGCGGTTTTGTGAGGCGCAAGATCGTGCAGGGCGGGGTCGATCCCGAGGATGTCGTGCAGGAAACCTTGCTGGCCATTCATGTGAAACGGCATACCTGGCGCCAGGACGCACCGGTCCTGCCCTGGGTCTATGCGATCGCCCGCTTCAAGCTGATCGACGCGTTCCGGCGGCGCGGTCGGCGCATCGAGATCGATGTCGACGATATCGCCGAGACCTTCGCCGAACCGGAAACCGAAACCGTCAGTGAGCGCGACATCAACCGTGCCCTTGACGGGCTGCCGCCGGCACAGCGTTCCGTGGTCTCGGCCGTATCGGTGGAAGGCCGCTCGATCGGCGAGACGGCAGCGAAGTTCGGCATCAGCGAGACGGCGGTGCGTGTGTCGCTGCATCGCGGGCTTGCCGCCATAGCCAAGCGATTTGGGCAAGGGCGATTTGGGCGGGAATGACATGAGGACCGAGGATCTCATCAAGGCGCTCGACGCCGATGCAAGCAGCAAGGCGATGCCGTTGCGCTCGGCCTGGTGGCTGGCTGCCGGTGCGGCCATTGTCATCGCGGCCGTCGTTTTCCTGCTGACGATCGGCCCGCGCCCCGACTTCATGGTGGCCGCGCATACGATGCGCTTCCTGTCGAAATTCGTTTTCACCATCGTGCTGGCCGTCAGCGCCTTCGCCCTGATCCGCGCTTTGTCGACGCCGGGTGCGTCGACGGGTCGGGCGATGGCAGGGATGTTGGCCGCGCCTCTGCTGGTGGCCGTGGCCGTGGTTCTGGAGCTCTTCATGGTGCCGGAGGCGTTGTGGGGCACGCGCATGGTCGGTTCCAACATGATGATCTGCATGAGCTTCATTCCGCTGATCGGCATTGGCCCGCTGGCGATCTTCCTGTGGATGCTGCGCTACGGCGCGCCGACGCGGCCGGTGCTTGCCGGCGCTGTCGCGGGCCTACTTGCCGGTGGACTGGCGGCGACCTTCTACGCCGCGCACTGCTTCGACGATTCGCCGCTGTTCGTCGCCACCTGGTACACGATCGCGATCGCCGCGCTCGCCTTGCTTGGCGCGCTCGGCGGGCGGTTCTTCGTGCGCTGGTAGCAGGATACCTGCGACCACCCCATAGCGCATACCGATCCTTAATCATGCCGGCAATTGTTTGCCGGTTGTCCATGTCGCCAACGCCCCGGGGCAACCTTTCCTTAAAATCGATCCTTCAGGGTTTTAGCGGGAAAAAGCGATTGCCCACGGGGGTGGTACGGATCGTGACTTTGCGAGGAATGATCGGGCCGGGAGCCTACAAGCATCCAGCGCTGGCGCTGCTTGTGGCCGGTTTTGGCGTGATGTCGGCCTCCCTTGTGCTGTCCAGGCTGGACCTTGGCGCCGAAGCGCTCAGACTTTGTCTTCAGATATCGGTAGCGGTGACAGTTTGCGCGCTTTTCTTCGCCTATCTTTTCATCGGTCGCATCTCGGAAGATCGACGACAGATGGCGGAGGGAGAGCAGCGCTTTCGCCGGGCGATGCAGGATTCGGTGATCGGCATCGCCATTGTCGCGCTGGACGGGCGCATACTCGAAACCAATCCGGCCTTCGCGACCATGCTTGGCTACAGCCGCGAAGAAATCGAGGCGCTGACCTTTTTCCAGATCACGCATCCCGACGATCTGCAGATCGGCCGCGAAACGATGGAGGATTTGAAAGCCGGGACCGCCCATGCGTTCCACTTCGAGAAGCGCTACCTGCGCAAGGACGGCACGCCGGTCTGGGCGCATCTCGCCGGCTCCGTCATTCGTGACGAGAAAAGCGGTTGTCCGCTCTATCTCGTCTCGCAGATCGAGGACATCGACGCGCGCAAGCAGGCCGAGGCGCGCATCGCCGAGGCTGAGACGCGCTGGAATTTCGCGCTCGCCGGCGCCGGTCAGGGCGTGTGGGACCTCGACATGCGCAAGGGCGGCACAACCTATTCCTCGACCTGGGTCAAGATGCTGGGGTTCGATGAGGGCGAGCTTGATGGCGATCCCGACCGCTGGCTGACCATGATCCATCCCGACGACCGCGAGACCGTCGCCGAAGCGGATCGTGCCCACCTTGACGGCAAGACGCCATTCTTCGAAGCCGAATTCAGGATGCGCCACAAGGACGGCCGCTGGATCTGGATACTCGATCGCGGCAAAGCCATCGAGCGCGACGAGGACGGGCGTCTGATCAGGGCCATCGGCAGCTTGACCGACATCACCCGGCGCAAGGAGATCGAGGAGCGCCTGACCGTGTCGGCGGCAATGCTGGCCGATGAGAAGGAGCGGCTGCGGGTGACGCTGCAGTCGATCGGCGATGCCGTTATCTGCACCGATGCGGCGAACCGCGTCACCTTCATGAACCCGGTTGCCGAGAAACTGACCGGCGTTTCCGGCGAGGCGGCTCTCGGCAAGACGCTCGGCCATGTCTATTGGGCGGTCGACGAGGAGACGGGTCACAGGATCGGCGTGACGCGGCCGGCGATCGGCGGGGAGGCTCCCGCCGACCAGAACAGCCGCGCCGTGTTGGTCCGCCGCGACAACACGCGTTGCAGCATCCGCCAGGTCGTGTCGCCAATCATGAACGAGCGCAATGAATTCTGCGGGCTGGTCATCGTCTTCCAGGACTTCACCGATGCGCGCGCGCTGCAGCGCCAGCTTGCCCACGCCGCGGCACATGACGCATTGACCGGCCTTGCCAATCGCTCGAGCTTCATCCGAACGATGGAGGAACTGGTCGAGCAGTCACGCAAGGACGGCACGACGGCCGGGGGTGGCCATCAGTTCATGTTCATCGACCTCGACCATTTCAAGCTGGTCAACGACACGGGTGGTCACGCCGCCGGAGACGCCTTGCTGAAGCGGGTCGCCGAAGCCGTGCGCGGCGTGCTTGGTCCCGAGGACATCGTCTCGCGCCTTGGGGGCGACGAATTCGCCGTCATCCTGAAATCGGGTTCGACCGCCGGTGCCAGGATCGCGGCGCGCTCCATCATCGATGCGATAGCCGGCCTGAACTTCACCTGGGATGGCCGGCCGCACGCGATCGGCGCCAGTATCGGGCTGGCGGCGATCAATGCCGATTGCGGCGAAGCCGATGAGATCATCGCAAGGGCCGATGCGGCCTGCTATGCGGCCAAGGCCGCCGGCCGCGGATGCGTCTGCGTGGCGCCGGACGGCAGTATTGCCGACCACGGATCGGCAGCGCCCAAGCCGCTCGCCGCGGCGTCGTGAGCGGCGGCCGGCCGAAACGTCAGGCTAGCGCGTCGGAACGGGATGCTCGCCGCGATAGTCGTAGAAGCCACGCCCGGTCTTGCGGCCGAGCCAGCCCGCCTCGACATATTTCACCAGCAACGGGCAGGGGCGGTACTTCGAATCCGACAGGCCGTCATGCAGCACCTGCATGATCGACAGGCAGGTGTCGAGGCCGATGAAATCGGCCAGTTGCAGCGGCCCCATCGGATGGTTGGCGCCGAGCCGCATTGCGGTGTCGATGGCGTCGACCGAGCCGACACCCTCATAGAGCGTGTAGATCGCCTCGTTGATCATCGGCAGCAGGATGCGGTTGACGATGAAGGCCGGGAAGTCCTCCGAGACCGTGATCGTCTTGTCGAGCTGCTTCACATAGGTCTTCGCCGCCTCGAAGGTCTGGTCCTCGGTGGCGATGCCGCGCACCAGTTCGACCAGCTTCATCAGCGGCACCGGGTTCATGAAGTGTATGCCGATGAAACGCTCCGGCCGGTCGGTCTGCGCGGCAAGTCGGGTGATCGAGATCGACGAGGTGTTGGTCGCCAGGATGGCTTCGGGATTGAGCTGCGGACAGAGCTGCGCGTAGATCTTGCGCTTGACGGTCTCGTCCTCGGTTGCCGCCTCGATCACCAGATCGGCGCCGGCGAGATCCGCCATCGTCGGTGCCGAGGCAATGCGCGCCATTGCCTGGTTGCGCAGCTTCTCATCGAGCTTGCCGGAGCCCACCTGGCGGGCCATGTTGCCGCTGATGGTGGCGATGCCCTTCTCGATGCGGTCGGGCGATATATCGTAGATCAGCACCTTGTAGCCCGAAAGCGCGGAGACATGGGCGATACCCCCACCCATCTGGCCCGCGCCGATGATGCCGATCGTCTCGATCTTGCTCATTACACCGATCCCGTCAAAAGGCCTTTGCAGCCTGCTTTTTGTGCGGTGCAAACTAAAAGGGCGGGGCGACTTCGTCTACCCCACCCCAAGCATTTAATACGCTTTGCCAGAGAGCGTCAAAGCGCCTTCTGCAACTCCGGCAGAATGACGAAGAGGTCGCCGACGAGGCCATAGTCGGCAACCTGGAAGATCGGGGCCTCCTCGTCCTTGTTGATGGCGACGATGACCTTGGAATCCTTCATGCCGGCGAGGTGCTGGATGGCGCCGGAGATGCCGACCGCGATGTAGAGATCGGGGGCGACGACCTTGCCGGTCTGGCCGACCTGCCAGTCGTTCGGCGCATAGCCGGCATCGACGGCGGCGCGCGATGCGCCGACCGCGGCGCCGAGCTTGTCGGCTACCGGCAGGATGACCTCCTGGAACTTCTCCGACGAGCCGAGCGCGCGGCCGCCCGAGATGATGATCTTGGCAGAGGTCAGTTCAGGACGATCGGTCTCCGAGAGTCTGTTCTCGACGAAGGAGGACAGGCCCGGATTGGCGGCCGCCTTGACGGTCTCGACAGCGGCAGAGCCGCCCTCGGGCGCCGCCTGGAAGGAGGCGGTGCGCACGGTGATGACTTTCTTGGCGTCGGTCGACTGCACCGTCTGGATGGCGTTGCCGGCGTAGATTGGACGCTTGAATGTGTCGGGCGAGACCACTTCGATGATCTCGGAGACCTGCGCGACGTCGAGCAGCGCCGCGACGCGGGGCGCGACATTCTTGCCCGACGAGGTCGCCGGGGCGATGATGGTGTCGTAAGCGCCAGCCAGCGATACGACGAGGGCTGCCGTCGGTTCGGCGAGGCGCTCGGCGAGTTCGTCGGCTTCGGCGAGCAGCACCTTGCTCACGCCCTTCAATTTGGCGGCGGCGTCGGCAGCGCCCTTGGCGCCCTTGCCGGCCACCAGCACATGCACGTCCGAACCGATCTGCAGGGCCGCCGACAGCGCCTTGGCGGTCTGGTCGGAAAGGGTGGCGTTGTCGTGTTCCGCGATAAGGAGAATTGCCATTTTATCTGTTCCTTCCGATCTCAGAGCACGCCGGCTTCATTCTTGAGCTTGTCGACCAGTTCGGCGACGCTCTTGACCTTGACGCCCGCCTTGCGGCCGCCCGGCTCCTCGGTCTTGATGACCTTGAGGCGCGGCTTGACGTCGGCGCCGTAGTCGGCCGGCGATTTCTCGTCGAGCTGCTTCTTCTTGGCCTTCATGATGTTGGGCAGCGAGGCGTAGCGCGGCTGGTTGAGGCGAAGGTCGGCGGTGACGATCGCCGGCATCTTCAGTTCCACCGTCTGCAGGCCGCCGTCGACTTCGCGCGTCACCTTGGCCTTGTCGCCGTCGAGCACGAGCTTGGAGGCGAAGGTGCCTTGCGCCCAGCCGAGCAGTGCCGCCAGCATCTGGCCGGTCTGGTTGGAATCGTCGTCGATCGCCTGCTTGCCGAGGATGACGAGGCCGGGCTGTTCGGCCTCTACGACGCCCTTCAGCACCTTGGCGACGCCGAGCGGCTCGGTCTGTTCGTCGGTCTTGACCAGGATGGCGCGGTCGGCGCCCATGGCGAGCGCGGTGCGGAGCGTCTCCTGCGCCTGCTGCGGGCCGATCGAGACGACGATGATCTCCTCGGCCTTACCGGCTTCCTTCAGCCGGATGGCCTCTTCCACCGCGATCTCGTCGAACGGGTTCATCGCCATCTTGACGTTGGCGAGCTCAACCGCCGAACCATCAGCCTTCACGCGAACCTTGACGTTCGCATCCACAACCCGCTTCACGGGCACAAGGATCTTCATTTGCCTGTCACCTCTTCACGCTAGTTGGGCGCGCTATAACAGCCTGCGCCCTTTCTGAGTTGTCGAAAGCCGACATTCCTGACTGAATTCCGGCCAGACGGAATTCTGGCCGGATGGAAATTCTGGTCTTTGCCCGTCTTGACTGCTCCTTAACAGCCCTGGGCTCGGACGGAGACGTTTCCGTAGTTGGGGCAACCCTTGACGTCAATACGCTGAAAGCGGCTCAAATCGGTTCAGTTTGGGCCAGAAGGGTTTCCCCGGCCCCAGCGCGCCGTGGTGGCGGGCGGTTCGGGCGCCGCTGGCCGAGCGGCAACCGTCGGCTGGTCGGGAGTGGGAACCACTGTATCCTCATCGGCGCCGGCAAAAAGCGGTACGCCGCGGCTGCGCAGGACAAGCACCAGCACCGCGCCTGCAATGATGCCGCCGATGTGGCAGGCCCAGGAAATCTGATCCTCGCCGCCAGCGGCGAACATGAAGACCTGGAACAGCACCCACAGGATAAGCGGGATGAAGGCCGGAATGCGCAGTGGTATGCGGGCAAAGGCAAGCACCCAGACCTTCACCCTGGGATAGAGGATCAGGTAGGCGACGACCACGCCGGCGATGGCGCCGGAGGCGCCGATCAGCGGCACCTGCGAGTCCCAGGCGACGAAGCTCTGGAAGGCGGCGCCGGCGACGGCGCACAGGAGATAGAAAATGAGGTAGCGGATGTGACCGAGGGCATCCTCGACATTGTCGCCGAACACCCACAGGAACAGCATGTTGCCACCAAGGTGGAAGATGTCGGCATGCAGGAAGGAATAGGTGAGGTAGCTCAGGCTTTCGGGGATGATGACAAAGCGAGGGTCGAGTTCGGCCGTGTCATGGACGACTGACGGGATGAAGCCAAGGCCAAGCACGGCGGCGTTGGTGAAATTCTCGCCGCCGAGCGCGGTGGCGCAATAGACCAGCGCGTTGACCACGATCAGGCCGATCGTCACATATTGCAGGCGGATGTGGCGCAGCCTGTTGGTGTCGTAAAGCGGGATGAACATGCGTGTCTGGCCCCTCCCGCTTTCGGTCCGTTCAGCGGTTCTTGCCAGGAACCCATAGCACGTCGGCATTTCCATTGTCATTGACCGCCCGGGCGGCGACAAACAGGAAGTCCGAGACGCGGTTGATGTATTTCAGCCCGTCGCGGTTGACATGCTCGGCCGGATCTTGAGCCAGCGCCACCATCAGCCGTTCGGCCCGCCGTACCACGGTGCGGGCAAGATGCAGGGCAGCGGCAGCCGGCGTGCCGCCGTTGAGCACGAAGGATTTGAGCGGCTGCAGATCCTTGTTGAGGAGGTCGATGTCCTTTTCGACCCGGTCGGTCTGCACGGGCGTGATCCGCAAAGGCTCATATCCCAGCGGCTTGCCGTCGTCGGGTACGGCAAGGTCAGCGCCGAGGTCGAACAGATCATTCTGGATGCGCGAAAGCATGGCATCGATCGCCGGGTGGCTCACTGCCGTGTGGACACGGGCAACGCCGATGCAGGCATTGGCCTCGTCGACCGTACCGTAGGCATCCACCCGCAGGTCGGATTTCAGCCGCCGTTCCCCGGTACCGAGTCCTGTCGTGCCGTCATCGCCGGTGCGGGTGTAGATCTTGTTGAGCTTGACCACATCGCCTCCCGAACGGTCCTCATTTGCGGGTGAAATACACCGCAAGCAGGATCAGCACCAGCGCCACGGCCTGCAGCATGACGCGTGCCTGCATCAGCTTGTTCGAGGTGACGCCGGTACCGCCGCGCATCATGTTGACGAGGCCCCGGATCAGCACGATCACCACGGCGGCCATGACCAGAATGGCGAGGATATTGAAGACGGTTGCCATTGTTGCGTTTCCAGTTGTTTTCGCGTTCAGGCGCGTTTGGCCATCAGGCGGTAGAGCATCGATGCCGGCAGGATGCGCTTGAATACAACGCCGATCCTGGCCGGCACTGTTACCACATAGTGCGGGCGCGGGCGCCGCGACAGAAGTGCATGGCGCAGAACCTTGTGGACCACCTCCGGCCCAGGCTTCAGCGTCGATTGGCTGCCGCCGGCCCGCAGCCGTTCCAGCTGCGCGGCATAGTCCGCACTGTGCACGGAATTCTCGATATCGATGTTTTTCAGGAACCAGGGCAGGCCGTTGCTGGCGATCTTCGATTTCACCGGCCCCGGCTCGATGAGCGAAACATGGATGCCGCTGCCTTCCAGTTCCTGGCGCTGGCAGAGCATCAGCGCCTCGAGCGCATGTTTCGACGCCGAATAGGCGCCGCGAAAGCGCACCGGCACGAGGCCGAGTATCGACGAGCAATGGACAATGCGGCCGTGACCCTGGTGGCGCATCACCGGCACCAGACGGCGGGTCAGATCGTGCCAGCCGAAGAAATTGACCTCGAACTGCTCCTTGAGCGCGGCCACCGACAGGTCCTCGACCGCACCGGCCTGCGCGTAGGCGCCATTGTTGAACAGGGCGTCGAGCCGGCCGCCGGTGCGTTGGAGCACTGAAGTCACCAGGACGGCGATGGAATCCGGTTCGCCGTAGTCGAGGTAAAAAGCCTCGATGCCGTCCGCTTCGAGGGCGGCGATGTCTTCCGGCTTGCGCGCCGTCGCGAACACCCGCCAGCCCTCGGCCTTCAACGCGCGGGCGCAATAGGCGCCTATCCCTGAAGACGCGCCGGTGACGATGACGGTGCGCAACTCCGCCGCTGGAGAATTCGTGGTTTGACGAAGGGTTGCCATTTGCCGCATTCACTTCCCATATTCGCGGCGTCTAGACAATCGAAGGGGAGCGCGCGTTTTTGCTGCGGAATATTGTCGCCCTGCGCCGCGTGCTCTACGACGCTCTCGGCCATTTCAACACCGATGACGGCTGGGCTATGGCCAGCCATCTGGCGATCACTTCGCTGATGGCGCTGTTTCCGTTCCTGATCTTCGCCACGACGCTGGGCAGCTTCCTTGGCGCCGAGGCCTTTGCCGACACGGCCGTGCACCTGGTCTTCGACACCTGGCCCGATCAGATCGCCAAGCCGATCGCGCATGAGGTGCTGAACGTGCTGACCGTCCGGCGCACCGACCTGCTGACCTATGGCGTGCTGCTTGCCGCCTACTTTGCCTCGAACGGCATCGAGGCGCTGCGCACGTCGCTCAACCGGGCCTATCGCGTCACCGAGACGCGCGGCATCATCTACCGTCGTGTGCAGAGCATCTTCTTCGTGCTGATCGCCACCGCCGGGTTCCTTGCCATCAGCGTGCTCCTGGTGTTCGCGCCCTTGCTGGCGCGGCTGGCGGAAGCCCATTTCGAGTGGATCAAGCCCTATACCGGCACGATCACGCTGTGGCGCTACGTCATCGCCTCAACCGTCATCATCGGCGGGCTGTTTGCCGTGCACTACTGGCTGCCGGCCGGCAAGCGCCGCTTCGTCTCGCTGGTGCCGGGCATCGTCTTCACACTGGCGGCGTGGCTCATCGGCTCGACGATGTTCGCCACTTATCTCGACCATTTCTCGTCCTATGTGACGACCTATGCCGGGCTGGCCTCGATCATGATCGCGGTGGTCTTCCTCTACATCGTCTCGGCGATCTTCATCCTTGGCGGCGAGCTCAACGCCGCGATCAGCCGTTATCTGGAGGCGCGTGCCCGGGTGGGATGAGGCGGTGCCGGTCGGATTGAGGAATTGAAGAGCTGGAGAATTGAGGAAGTGAAGAAAAGTGGCCATATCCGGCGTGGCGTGCTTTTTCCTCAATTCCTCAATTCCTCAATTCCTCAATTCCTCAATTCCTCCCTTGCCTGCAATGCTTCCCCTGGTCTGCCGCGCCGTTGCCAGGCCAACGCCGAAAGTCGTGATGGCCATGCCGACGATCTGCAGCGCGTTGAGCTGCTCGTCGAACAACGCCCAGGCGATGACCGCCGTTACCGCCGGGACGAGGTAGAACAGCGAGGCGACCTTCGACATCTCGCCGTCGCGGATCATCACCATCAACAGGAAGATGGCGCCGAGCGACAGCACCAGTACGAGCCAGGCCATGGCGAAGATCAGTTCGCCGTTGATGACGACGGTGTGCGTCTCGAAAGCAAGCGCGGCGAGGATCATCAGCGAGGCGCCGCCGACATATTGCCACATGGTGGCGGCCACGAGGTCGCCGCCGGAAGCGAAACGCTTCTGCCAGATGGTGCCGGCGCTCATGCCGAGCACCGAGACCAACGAGGCGGTCAGGGTCGCGGCGGTGACGCCGCCGCCAAGCGCCCCAAGTTTTGGCCACAGCACGATGACGATGCCGATCAGGCCAATGCCCAGGCCAAGCCAGTGGCGCGGCAGGATTGCCTCGCCGAGGAACTTGCCGGCAAGCACTGCCGTGATCAGCGGTTGCAGGCCGACGATCAGGGCTGAAAACCCTGCCGGCATGCCCCTGTGGATGGCCCAGAAGACGGCGCCGAGATAGACGCCATGCATGAGCACGCCGGCGCCGGTGGCGTGCAGCGCCTCCTTGCGGGTGGCTCGCTTCGAGCCCAGCACCGGCATCAGGGTAGCCAGCAGGATGGCGGCGATGACGAAACGCGCGGCGAGGAAGGTGAACGGCTCCGCCCATGGCATGGCGTAGCGCGCGCCGATGAAGCCGGTCGCCCACAGGACGACGAAGGTGGCGGGGATGAACCGCTTGATGCTGTGCATTTTCCGGAGACCGCCGCAGAGAGTTGACCGTGGCGATGCTCTAGTCCCGTTCAACGCAGCGCGCAAAACGAAACGATTGATCCATGCATCACGGGAATTCAATCGGCGGCGCGTCCGGCATGCGGTTCTCCCGACCTCGTGGAGGTCAAAGTCCGATCATCCGCCTGATGTCGTCAGGTGTCGCGCCGGCCCCGCGCAGCTTGGCAAGGCCGGTGTCGCCAAGGCTCTTCGACAGTTTTCGCCCGTCCGGCCCGAGGATGAGCCGATGGTGGAAATAGGCGGGTTGCGGCAGCACGAGCAATTCCTGCAGCAGGCGCTGCACGCCGGTGGCGGAAAACAGGTCCTGGCCGCGCACGACATGGCTGACGCGTTGCAGGGCGTCGTCGACAATGACGGCGAGGTGGTAGCTGGTCGGGATGTCGCGCCGTGCCACGATCACGTCGCCCCAATCCTGTGGACGGGCCTCGACAGGGCGCGTCGCGGATAGCGTCTCATCGGTGAATTCGGTCCAGGCGAGATCCCTGCCGACACGCGTCATGGCGGCGCCGACATCCAGCCGCCAGGCAAAAGGCTCGTTGCCGGCGATGCGCCGTTTGCGTTCTTTCACCGGCAGCGCCTTGTCTGCTGGGGGATAGAGCGGCACGCCATCGGGATCGCGCGGCCAGTCACGCCCGCGCCTTTCGCTATCGGCGATGAAGGCCCTGATGTCGCCTCGGCTCATGAAGGCGGGATAGACGAGTTCTTCACGGATCAGCCGGTCAAGCACCGCCCGATACTCCGCGAAATGCTCGGACTGGCGGCGCACCGGCTCTTCCCAGCCAAGCCCCAGCCATTTCAGATCGGCAAGCACGCCCGCCTCGAATTGCGGCGTGCAGCGCGTGGTGTCGATATCCTCGATGCGCAGCAGCAGGCGGCCGCCGCTGGCCTTTGCCAGTTCCTGGTTGAGCAGCGCCGAATAGGCATGGCCGAGATGCAGTTCGCCGTTGGGGCTGGGCGCGAAGCGGAATGTCAGGAGCGTCATGTCTCTGGCGGCAATCGGGTTGTGCTGCTGTTTCGGCGGTTGCTACCTTGCGGCACATTGCAGGACAAGGAAACCATGCAACGCATCGCGACACTGGACGACATTGCCCGCGGGCTCGATGCGCTTTGCATCATCGATCCGCGCCTGGAAAAGGTGCGAGGCATGGCCGGCGAGGTGCCGCTCAGGCTTTCGGAGCCAGGGTTCAGGAGCCTGGCCTCGATCATCGTCTCGCAACAGGTCTCCCGGGCGAGCGCCGATGCGATCTTTGGCCGGCTGACCAGGCTCGTCGATCCGCTGACGCCGCAGGCGATCCTGGCCGCCGGCGAGGACATGTTTCGCGAGGCCGGCCTGTCGCGGCCCAAGCAGCGCGGACTGATCGCGGTTGCCCAGGCCGTGGCCGACGGGCTCGACCTCAATCACCTCTGTTCGCTCGACGCGGCCGATGCGATCACTGCGATGACCGCGGTGCCCGGGATCGGTCCCTGGACGGCGCAAGTGTACCTTCTGTTTGCCGCCGGGCACCCCGACATCTTTCCCGCGCGCGATGTCGCGCTGCAAACGGCGGTCGGCCACGCGCTCGGCATCGACCCGCGTCCGCCGGAGAAAACATTGATCGCATTGGCCGAATCATGGAGCCCGTGGCGAGGTGTCGCATCGCGGCTTTTCTGGTCCTATTATCGCGAAACCAGGGGCAGGGACGCCGCGCCGCCATCCTGAATCCGCAAAAAAGCATAAAAATCGGGGGTTTTTGACGCTTTGGGCAAGCGACAATCCGCTTCACATCCCTGTCATGTCGGGCTTACAGTATCCGCGCCGTTCGGATCTAGAACCAAGGAGGTAAACACGTGACGGTCGCCGTATCTCCGGATGGGCTTCCAGCACTGGTGCTGAATGCGGATTACCGTCCGCTCAGCTATTACCCCTTGTCGCTCTGGTCCTGGCAGGATGCCATCAAGGCGGTGTTCCTCGACCGGGTGAACATCGTCGCCGAATACGAGCATGCGGTGTCTTCGCCGACCTTCTCCATGAAGCTGCCGAGCGTGGTCAGCCTGAAGGCCTATGTGAAGCCGTCCAGGCATCCGGCCTTCACCCGCTTCAATGTGTTCCTGCGCGATCGCTTCCAATGCCAGTATTGCGGCACACCCGAGGATCTGACCTTCGACCATGTCATCCCGCGCCATCGCGGCGGCGCGACGACCTGGGAGAATGTCGTCGCCGCCTGTTCGCCCTGCAACCTCAGGAAGGGCGGCATGATGCCGGCGCACGCCAAGATGTGGCCGCTGCAGAAGCCTTACCAGCCGACGGTGCACGACCTGCACAACAACGGCCGCCTGTTCCCGCCGAACCATCTGCATGAAAGCTGGATGGATTATCTCTACTGGGATGTCGAACTCGAACCATAGAGTTCGGCAGAAATCCGCCATGCTGGCCGCTTGACGCAGCTTTCTGTGCTTCCCCGTTCTACTGCGTCGCAGTTGAACTTTGCTCACGTACCTAAGTACGCTCCGCTCCGGTTCTCGAAAGCCGCGCCATTCGACTCAGCCTGCCGAATTTTGCTCGAACCATGCGCCGTGGGGCACAATCGAATTTGATCAGTCGCGGGCCAGCGCACCCCGGAAGGCGACAGCGGCCAGGACGAGGCTGGCGATGGCATTCCAACCGGCCAGCGACAGGCCGAGGATGCGCAAAGCCGCCTTGTCGCAGGAGGGCGGCACGAATTTGTCGAGCGCGTCGAGCACGCCCTTGCCGCCGGTGTCGACCGGGCCGGCGCCCGCCGTGCAGTCGGTCGGGCCGGCCCACCACTGCCATTCGACGCCGGAATGGTAGACGCCGAGATAGAGGCCGTAGAGCATCAGGAGACCGCCAATGCCCAGCAGGCCGCGCGTCAGCCAAGCGGGCGCGCGCAGCATCGATGCGATCACCGCCAGCACCATCAGCGGCACGCCGATATAGTAGGGGGTGCGCTGTTCCAGGCAGAGATGGCAGGGGATGTAGCCGCCAATATACTGGAAGCCGAGCGCCGAGCCGACGGTCGCGGCCATGGCGACGGCGAGAAAAAGGGCGGTCCGCGTCCGCTGACGTGCGGTATCGATATTCATGGTCGCTGTCATGGGCTTTCGTCCGTTGTGTTCGCCACCCGCCGGGTCCGCTTGCTCCTCAAAACCGTCACCCAGTTTTGAGACCGGGGCCTCAGAGCGCGTATTTGATCAGGATATAGAGCAAAATCAGGGCAGCCGCGGCGGCGCCGACGATCAGGCCAAGGCGCTTTTCGATGAACTCGCGGATCGACTCGCCGTAGCGGCGCAACAACCAGGCCAGCAGCAGGAAACGGGCGCCGCGCGCCACGATGGCCAGCACGATGAACAGCGCCAGATTGACGCCGATGACGCCGGACAGGATCGTCACCACCTTGATCGGCGGCAGGTGCGCCGCGCCCGAGGTGATCAGCATCAGGATGATGAAGCCGATGCCCGACGAGGTGCGCAGTTGCTCGAATTCATCATACTTGCCGTAGAATTCGAGGATCGGCCGTGCCACCGCCTCATAGGCGTAGTGGCCGATGAACCAGCCGGCAATGCCGCCCAGCACCGAGGCGGCGGTGGCGATCAGCGCATAGCGATAAGCACGATCCGGCCGCGACAGCGCCATCGGCAGATAGAGCACATCGGCCGGCACCAGGAACACAGAGCTTTCGACGAAAGCGATGAAGGCCAGCCACCATTCCGCGGATTTGCGGGCCGCCAGCGACAAGGTCCAGTCGTACAGTCCGCGAAGCATCGGCTCTCCTAATGCATGGTCCATAATGCGCAGCCGCCCGGGGACAATGGCAGGGACGAAACAGGGGCCCAGGCTTGCGCGTCGGTGCCTTCAGACCCGCCACGCTTCATGCGCCGCCTGTCTAGAAAGATTTTCCGCGCCGCACAATGGCAGCGCCGCCATGAAATCGAAAGGCGCAGTTGGTCGCATCCGGGGACAGCTGAGAATTGGCCAGTTGACGAACAGGCCTCCGACCGTATAGTCCGCGCCCATCCAGGCTCTCCGGCCTGAGCCCCTATGGCGGAATTGGTAGACGCGCTCGACTCAAAATCGAGTTCCGCAAGGAGTGCTGGTTCGATCCCGGCTAGGGGCACCATTCCATGTTCAGACCTGATCGTATTGCTCGCCTGCCCATAATGCAGGGCAAATCCGCCGACAGGATTGAGGGCGCAGGCCAGCTTCAGTGCCAGCCTGCGCCCTCTCCAGTCCGCTCAGAGCGAATGCTTATAGCCGATCGCGATATTCCATTTGTCGCCCGCGAGATCGTTGTAGGGGGCTGAAGTGGTGTCGGTCTTCTTCCAGGAATAGCCAACGCTGGCATAGACCGCGTTGGTGGAGTCGATGCTGTAGGTCAATCCGGTGGCCAGCTTTGGCGTTTCCCAGGTGGTGTTGAAGGCATTGCGGTAGCGGAAGTTGAAGACGTTCCAGGTCCATTGCTTGGAGACCTTCCAATCGCCCGCGATATACAGGGCGTAGTAAGGAACATTCGCATTGGCATCCGCATCCTTGATGATGCCCGTATCGTGCCAGGTGTAGCCGAGCCCCAGGCTGGGGGTCAGGGTCAAGGCATCCGTGACCTTGATTTTGTAGCCGAGGCTGGCTTCGGCGTAGTACTGGGATTTTCCACCGGTCTTGAAGGTGGGCTGGATAAAGATGCCACCGACGAAATTGTTGTCGAAATTGTGTGAAACGCTGAGCTTGAAATAGGTGTCGGCAAGCGACCGGGCGGTGTTGCTGCCATTGTTGATGGCGTAGAATTCCGGGCTCCCCTCTATTCCAATCGTCCAGGTCGGCGCTGCCGGTGGCGGGGCTTCGACCAGATCAGCCGCAAAGGCTGATGTGGCCATGGACAAGCAAACGCCCAATGGGGCGACGATGGTGCGCAAAAGCATGGTCTTTCCTCGAGATGTGGCGGCGCATCTGATAGAGCGGCGCGTTGGGATGTGGCGGCGATTTAGCTAGGCGCGCGCCATTACAGTTATGTGACGGTGTGCCGTTCGTGTGGACGTGTTTTGCCGTACAGCTCTCGGCAGGATCTCGGCGATGCAGATTGGCCACACCGGCGAGACGGGCGGCGGCACGCTCAAACCGGCCGGTTGCGCGGCGGCCGGCCAGCCATCCAGCCGATGGCCAGAAGGGAGATCCGGTCCCCGAATAGATATTTGAGCAGGATCAAGAGGCCGATCAACAAGGCCATCCAAAGGCCGGGTTGTCGCAAACCGGGGCCGGCATTCAGCGCCGTCTCAACAGGCTCTTCATACGGTTGCGCAGCAGGCGCGCCATGTTGCGGGTCTCGCGGTAGAGATGCAGTTGCGAGGCGGCCTGGCGGGCGAGGCGGTCGGCGTCCGTGGTCAGCCCGATCACCAGCGTGCCGATCGGCTTGCGCTCGCTCCACAGCCTGCTCATCACCGGATGGTCGGGCACCGCGCAGGAATCGGTCATCATGATGTTGGGATCGTCGAGGTGCTGCCGGGTGACCTCGATCATCAGCAGCGTGCCCGGCGAATAGGCGGCCAGCGTCTCGTCATAGGCCGTCTTCCAGGTATAGGCGACGCCGGCTTCGACGAAGACGATCAGGCAGGCGATGGTGCGGCCGTCGAGCGTCAGCGAATGGATGCGGCACATGTCCTGTTCGGCGAGCCGGTGCACGGCCTCGCGGGCGAAGGCGGCGCGGAAGCGGTCGATCGCCATGGCTGTGCGCTCGCGGCCCTTCCAGCCGGACGCTTCCAGCGTCAGGAAGCTTTCTATGGCGTGGCGGATTTCCTCGGGGCCGCGCGCCACCACATGCTCCAGCCTGCCGAGGTCGGCAAGGCGCCGCTTCAGGCGGCGGAACTCGCGATAATGGTGCGAGCGCAGCGATGCCTTCAGATAGTCGTCGCCGTCGAGCTGGCTCTCCAGCACCGGGCGCAGGGTCTGGCCGGTGGTGACCAGCGTCAGGCCGCGCGTTTCGGCCACGGTGCCGAGCAGGCTCGCCACCGGGCCATCGAGCCTGATGTCGGGGAGCACGAAGACTTTCGGCAGTTTGAGATGCGGGCGCGACAGCATAGAGAAGAAGTCCTCGACGACGCCGACCGGATCGTCGCGGTCGACCAGCGGCGTGCCGAGCGGACCGAAGGGGCTCGACCAGGTACGCAACACCGGAACGCCGAGCGGAACCACCGGGCGCTCCACCGAGATCGGCACCAGGAGGCGCAGCCGGTTGCGGTATTCGTCGCCGTCGCGGATCACGGCCAGCCGCACTTCGCGATCTTCCAGCCGGGGCATTGCGGGTGCCAGGAAGCGCGGGTTGAAGAAGACGTTCGGCTCGATCGTGCGGGCGCAGAGATAGTCCAGTTCCTCGACCAGGTCGAAACCGGCCGATGCCGGATAGATGGCAAGCTTGCGCTCGGGCCGGTTGTTGGCGAAGATCTCGATATGGGCGGGGTCGGGGTCGCGCGCCAGCCCGGCAAGGCCGGACACCATGGCGCCGGCGGTGCCGCCGCTGGTTTCCTCGAGCAACGGGATGGCGGCCATCAGGCGGCTCCTTTGGCTGGCACAAAGATCGCCATGACGATGCCGAGCTTGCGCCACACCGTGAAGGACAGCGCGCTGGCCTCGAAGATCATGGCAAAGGCGGTGGCCATGGCCGCGCCCCACAGACCGAAATGCGGGATCAGCATCACGTTGAGGCCGATGTTGAAGGCCAGTGTCATGGCATAGACGGCGGCGCAGATGTTCTGGTTGCCGCTCATGGTGAGCAGGCTCTCGCAGGGACCGACGGCGGCGCGCGCCACGACGCCGAAGACGAGCAGGAACAGAAGCGGATAGCCCGACGTGAATTCGGGGCCAAACAGCACCAGCATGGGTTTGCCCAGCGCCAGCACCAGCAGCGCCATCAGCAGCGAGGGCCAGAAGGTCCACGACACGGTCTCGCGAGCGAAGGCCGCGAGCTTTTCCGGCTCGCCATGGGTGAATTGCGCATAGCGCTGGGCAACGCCGGCCTTGACCGCGAAATAGACGAAATGCACCAGCGCCAGCGTCTTGACCGTGGCGAAATAGACGGCGACGTCGTTGGGATCCATATAGGCGCCGACCATCAGCACGTCGGCGTTGGTGAGCAGGAAGAAGAAGCTTTCGACCAGGAAGATCGGCAGCGAGACGACGAACCATTGCGCGAAATGCACCTTCATGGGTCCGGCCGGGATCTGCCTTTCCATGCGGTGGGTGACGCCGATGAGCTGAGCGAGCGTGGTGACGTAGGTGGCGGCAATGGAGGCGAAAATCGCCGTCCTGGCATCCGCGGCGTAGCCGGCGAAAAGCATCAGCGCCATGAACAGCAGGATCAGCACCGGCCTTATCAGATAGGTCGGCGAAAGGGCGAAAAGCGCCCAGCTGTTCGCCCTGGCCTGGCCTTGCAACAGATCCGACACCGCGATCATCGGCAGGCAGAAGGCGCCGAGGATGAACGGTATCACGTAGTAGTTTTCGATCCAGGGCGCCGCCAGCCAGACGGTGAGCGCGCCTAGCCCGGCGATGATCGTCGAGGCGATCAGCACGAACAGCCGGCTGGCCACCACGATGCCGCGCAGTTCGTCCATCATGCCGCGCTCGCGGTATTCGGGGATGAAGCGGATGACCGAGGTATGGAAGCCGAGGCAGGCGAGGTTGCCGACGATGACCATCGTCACCCAGACAAGCACGAAGATGCCGTATTCGAACGAGCCCATCCAGCGCGCCATCAGCACCTGGCTGATGAAGGCGATGACGGCGCTCACGATGCGGATGGAGAAGGCGATGACCGACATGCGGCCGGCCTCGCCGCGTTCATCGGCGGTGAACAGCACGGCGTCGATGCGGCCGAGCAGCGGCTCCACGCGCAGCGCCAAACGCTGCGGCAAGAACCGCCCGGCAGTCGTGGCCGCGGAAAAGCGCACCCCGATCTCTCTCCGTTTTCCGCCTCTTTTTCAGGTTTTGGTGTAGCGGAGACACATTAAGAAACGGTTGGGTGGGTTCTCCCTTCGCCCCGTTTACGGGGAGAAGGTGCCGGCAGGCGGATGAGGGGCAGCGCCGGCTTTCGGCAATTTTGCACCGATAGGGAAGAGGAAGAAGAGCTATCTGCGGACGAAGCGACTTTGTGGGGCGAGCGTCTCATCGCTTTTGGTCGGAGACACGCGAAAATCATGAAACTCAGCGCCCCTCATCCGCCCTTCGGGCACCTTCTCCCCGTGAAACGGGGAGAAGGAAGAAGCGGCGTCCTTACGCAAACGCCCCATGGCAGTGCTTGTACTTCTTGCCGGAGCCACAGGGGCAGGCTTCGTTGCGGCCGACCTTGCCCCAGGTCGCCTGGTTGTTCGGATCGCGGTCCTCGGGGGCGACGACGGCGTTCTGCTCCTGGCGCACCAGAAGGGCCGTCTCGCCGTCGCCAAAATCGTTCTCGCCGGTGGTGCCGTCGATATGCGAGCCGAACATGTCGGGTGCTTCCGGCGGCGGAGCCTCGGCGGCTTGGCGGACCAGTTCGACGCGCATCAGCTGCGCGGTGACGGCCTGGCGCAAATTGCCGAGCATTGCCTGGAACAGCTCGAATGCCTCGCTCTTGTACTCCTGCAGCGGATCGCGCTGGGCGTAGCCGCGGAAGCCGACCACCGAGCGCAGATGGTCGAGATTGACGATGTGCTCGCGCCACAGATGGTCGAGCGTCTGCAGCACCACCGAGCGCTCGACGTAATTCATCACTTCAGGCCCGAAACGCTCGGCGCGCTCCTTGGCGGCGGCGTCGGCGGCTTGCGTGATGCGCTCGCGGATGTCGTCCTCGGCGATGCCTTCTTCCTTGGCCCACTCCTCGACCGGCAGGTCGAGATTGAGGAATTCGGCGACCTCGGCCTTCAGGCCCGCGACATCCCACTGCTCGGCATAGGCGTTTTCGGGAATCGCCTTGGCGACGATCTCGTCGATGACGCCCTCGCGCATCTCGGCAATGGTTTCCGAGAGGCCTTCGCCGTCCATCAGCTCGATGCGCTGCTCGAACACCACCTTGCGCTGGTCGTTCGAGACGTCGTCATACTTCAACAGGTTCTTGCGGATGTCGAAGTTGCGCGCCTCGACCTTCTTCTGCGCCTTTTCCAGCGCCTTGTTGATCCAGGGATGGATGATCGCCTCGTCTTCCTTGAGGCCGAGCTTCTGCAGCATGCCGTCCATGCGCTCGGAGCCGAAGATGCGCATCAGGTCGTCCTGCAGCGACAGGAAGAATTTCGAACGGCCGGGGTCGCCCTGGCGGCCGGAGCGGCCGCGCAACTGGTTGTCGATGCGGCGCGATTCATGGCGCTCGGTGGCCAGCACATAGAGGCCGCCGGCGGCCAGCGCCTTTTCCTTCAGGCGCTCGACATCGGCGTGGATTTCCTTTTCCCGCGCCTCGCGCTCGGGACCCGCAGGCATGTCGCCCAATTCTTCCTCGATGCGCATCTCGGCATTGCCGCCGAGCTTGATGTCGGTGCCGCGGCCGGCCATGTTGGTGGCGATGGTGATGGCGCCGGGCTTGCCGGCCTGGGCGACGATCGCCGCCTCGCGCTCGTGATGGCGGGCGTTCAGCACCTCGAAATCCTTGAAACCTTCCTTGCGCAGGCGGTCGGCCAGCTGCTCGGACTTCTCGATCGAGGTCGTGCCGACCAGGGTCGGCTGACCCTTGGCGCTGGCTTCGCGGATCTCCTTGACGATCGCCTTGTACTTCTCCTCGACCGTCCGGTAGACCTCGTCGTCCTCATCCTTGCGGATGACCGGCAGGTTGGTCGGGATCTCGGTGACTTCGAGACCGTAGATGTTGCCGAATTCCTCGGCCTCGGTCAGCGCCGTGCCGGTCATGCCGGAAAGCTTCTTGTAGAGGCGGAAGTAGTTCTGGAAGGTGACGGAGGCGAGCGTCTGGTTCTCCGGCTGGATCGCCACATGCTCCTTGGCTTCCAGCGCCTGATGCAGGCCTTCCGAATAGCGGCGGCCGGGCATCATGCGGCCGGTGAACTCGTCGATGATGACGATCTCGCCGTTGCGCACGATATAGTCCTTGTCCTTCTGGAACAGCCGATGCGCTTTCAGCGCGTTGTTGACGTGGTGAACGATAGCGACGTTCTCGACGTCATAGAGCGACTCGCCTTTCAACAGGCCGGCGTCGCGCAGCAGGTTCTCCAGCTTCTCGGTGCCTTCCTCGGTGAAGATCGAGGTCTTCTGCTTTTCGTCGATCTCATAATCCTGCGGCTGCAGCTGGATGATGAAGGTGTCGATCGTGTTGTACATTTCCGAACGGTCTTCGAGCGGACCGGAAATGATCAGCGGCGTGCGCGCCTCGTCGACCAGGATGGAATCGACTTCGTCGACGATCGCGTAATTGTGGCCGCGCTGCACCATCTGGGCGCGCTCATACTTCATGTTGTCGCGCAGATAGTCGAAGCCGAGTTCGTTGTTGGTGGCGTAGGTGACGTCGGCAGCGTAGGCGGTGCTGCGTTCCTCGTCGGACAGGCCATGGACGATGACGCCGACCGAGAGGCCGAGGAATTTGTAGACGCGCCCCATCCATTCGGAGTCGCGCGTGGCGAGATAGTCGTTGACGGTGACGACGTGGACGCCCTTGCCGGCGAGCGCATTGAGGTAGACCGGCAACGTCGCCACCAAGGTCTTGCCCTCGCCGGTGCGCATCTCGGCGATGCCGCCATTGTGAAGCACCATGCCGCCGATCAGCTGGACGTCGAAGGGGCGCATGCCGAGCACGCGGCGCGCCGCCTCACGCGCGGTCGCGAAGGCCGGGACCAGCAGGTCGTCAAGGCTGGCGCCATTGGCGATATCCTGGCGGAATTTCTCCGTTCGGCCGGCAAGCTCGGCATCGGAGAGCGCCCGCATCTCGTTTTCCATGGCGTTGATCGCCTCGACGCGGGGCCGGGTTGATTTGACCCGACGGTCGTTGGAGGAACCGAAAACCTTACGGGCGAGACCGCCGAGACTGACCATCCAATGGTCCTTTCGATAGAATTCTCAATCTTGAGACAGGCGCCGGCCGGCCCCATCAAATCCGCGTGAACGCACCGCCTGAATGCGGGCAAACACAAAAAGCGCCCGGAAAACGGTTCTGGACGCCAAGTCGTTGGACAGATAAGAGGGGGCTCAACTGATGTCAACGCCGCGCTGGCCATGCCGGTCGCGCCAAATTCCGCCACAATCTGGCTGATCTGGAAGCCATCCCTCCTTACAATCCTTCACCGGAGTCATCCTTATGTCCTTGTTGTTCCGCCGTGCGTCGCTCGCCAGCCTTGGCTTGGCCTTCGGCTTGTCGGCTCTTTGCCTGTCGCCGCTGATGGCGCAGGAGACCGCTCCTGCTGCTCCGGCCGCACCCGCGGCGGCGCCGGTCGATCCGAACGCCGTGGTGGCCACGGTCAACGGCCAGGCCCTGACTGAAGCCGATCTGGTGCTTGCCGAAGGCGAGCTGTCGCAGCAATTCGCGCAGCTGCCGCCCGAACAGCGCCGCGCGGCGGCCCTTTCGGCGGCCATCGAGATTCGTGTCATGGCCGCCAAGGCCGTTACCGACGGTCTCGACAAGGATCCCGACTTCCAGCGCCGCATGGCCTTCCTGCAGCAGCGCGCGCTGCATGGCGAGATGGTCGAGAAGGGCGTCGTCGACAAGGTCACCGACGCCGAGGTCCGCGCCCGCTACGACCAGGAAATCGCCAACACGCCGCCGGCCAACGAGGTGCATGCCCGTCACATCCTTGTGAAGACGAAGGAAGAGGCCGAGGCGATCATCAAGCAGCTCGACGGCGGCGGCGATTTCCAGAAGCTCGCCAACGAGCACACCAGCGATCCCTCCGGCAAGTCCAATGGCGGCGACCTCGGCTGGTTCGGACCTGGCCAGATGGTGCCGGAATTCGACAAGGCGGCCTTCGCGCTCGATGTCGGAAAATACACCGAGCAGCCGGTGCAGACGCAGTTCGGCTGGCATGTCATCAAGCTCGAGGACAAGCGGGCCAAGCAGCCGCCGGCCTTCGACGAGGTGAAGGACCAGGCCAAGCAGGCGGTCATCCGCGACAAGTATTTCGCGCTGGTCAAGTCGCTGCGCGCCGATGCCAAGGTCGAGATCCCCGACGCCAAGCTGAAGCAGGCCGTCGATACGATGGAAGCCGGCAAGTAAGCCTGGACGGTTTTTCAAAGAGGGGCGCGGCAGCCAAGGGTTGCCGCGCCCTTTTTGTTGGTGCGCCGATGCCGTTATCCGCCGGGCGCAGCTATGCCTTGCAGGAGATAGCGGACCATCTTGTGTATCGTCGCCTCAGGCTCGTCGAGCCGGTTGGTCAAGAGATGCCGCCAGGCATAGGAAGCGACGAGGTCGGCGACCACGCCAGGGTCGATGTCGCTCGGGATTTCGCCCCTTGCCTTGGCGCGCTCGATGATCAGGCCGGTATGGGTGCGGCGCCCTCCGGCATAACCGGCGAGGGCCGCGGCCGCGGTTTCATCCGACTGCGCCTCGGCGATCAGCGACCTGAACACGCTGCCCGACGATGTCTCGCGCCAGTGCGCGAACAGATTGACCAGGAAGCCGACGAGATCCTCTTCCAGGCTTCCCGTATCGGGGACGTCGACGCGCTTCTGGCGCTGGTAGACTTCGAGCAGCAGGGCCGCCTTGCTCGGCCACCAGCGATAGATGGTCGGCTTGCCGGCGCGGGCGCGCCGCGCCACCGCCTCGATCGAGAACCCGGCATAACCGGCCTCGATCAGCACGGCCTCGGCGGCCTCCAGAATCGCCTCGGCGCTGTCGGGGTTGCGCCTGGCGCCAATCGATCTGCGTGCCGGATCGGCGATTTCGCTCATTGGCCGTTCCTCCTGAAGCGGTTCTCGTCTCTGCTGGAACAACAACCCGCCAGCAACTCTTTGCCTCACCACATTCTTGCTCGGACAGGAACCATCCGGAGCAAAAGCGCTCGTTTTCCTGTCCGCATTCGTGCGGACGCCAAATGAAGCCATTTGGCCGCAAAAAGCGCTGATGCCAAGATGTGCCACGCATGGAGATGTTCATACATCATCGCTTGACGAAACGGAACGGTTCGTTCTACCCATCGGAACGTTCCGTTCCGATGGGTATCGCCATGACGACCATTATCGCATCCGGCTCCGCGTCCGCCGAGACGACGATTTCGAGTTGGATGACCTTTCTGCTGGCAGCCGCCTGCGGTCTGATTGTCGCCAACATCTATTATGCACAACCGCTGATCGGCCCGATCGGCGCCGAACTTGGCCTGCCGCCACATGCGGCGGGCCTGATCGTTACGATGGCCCAGGTCGGCTACGGGGTGGGCCTGCTGTTCATCGTGCCGCTAGGCGACCTCATGGAGAACCGCGGGCTCGTGCTTGGCATACTCGCCATTGCAACGCTCGCCTTGCTGGGCGCGGCGATTTCGACGCAGCCAATGGCTTTTCTGGCCGCGATGCTGTTTGTCGGCCTCGGCTCGGTCGCGGTGCAGATGCTCATCCCCTATGCGGCGCACCTGGCGCCGGAAGCAAGGCGTGGCCGCGTGGTCGGCAATGTCTCGGTGGGATTGTTGCTGGGTATCATGCTGTCACGCCCGTTTTCCAGCTTCATCACAGCGCTGTCGTCCTGGCATGTGGTCTACTTCACCTCTTGCACCGTCATGATCCTGCTGGCCGTGGTGCTGCGGTTTGCGCTGCCCAGGCGCGAGCCGACGGCGCGTCTAAGCTACGGCGCGCTTTTGGCGTCCATGGTGCATATTGCGCGCACGACGCCGGTCCTGCGCCGTCGGGCTCTCTACCAGGCATTCCTTTTCGCGGCTTTCAGCCTGTTCTGGACGACGACGCCGCTGCTGCTGGGCGGTCCAGATTTCAACTTGACGCAGCGCGGCATCGGCTTGTTCGCTTTGGCCGGTGTCGCCGGCGCAATCGCCGCGCCGCTCGCCGGAAGAGCCGCCGACCGCGGATGGGGCCGGCCGGCCACCGCCTTCGCCATGCTGTGCGTCGCCGTCGCGTTTCTCGTAACCCACATCGCCCACACCGGCTCGACGCTTTCGTTGGCGCTGCTGATTGTCGCCGCCATCGTCCTCGACTTCGGCGTGCAGACCAACCTTGTCCTCGGTTATCGGGACCTGTTCGCGCTCGGCGCCGCACATCGCAGCCGTCTCAACGGGCTCTACATGGCGACGTTCTTCATCGCCGGCGCGATCGGCTCGGGCGTTGGCGGCTGGGCGTATGCGCAAGGCGGCTGGCCGCTGGTGTCCTGGATCGGGCTGGCACTGCCGATTGCAGGACTGCTCTGTTTCGCCACCGAATTCATGTCGCGCGAAAGCACGTGAATTCGCGCCGCGGATCAGCGCTCATTGCATGGCTTGCGAGGTTTCGGATTCGATGCGCCGTCCCTCCGCGGCCTTGACCAGCCCGAGCGTGACGCGCCCCCTGCCCATGGGCGCGCAATCATAGCGCCACTGGCGCCGGCGACGCCAACAGGTTTGAAATGCAGGCTTGATCCGGCGCGGTTGGCCGCCCCGGCAGGCGCGGCGAAAACGCCCTTGCGCCCGCGCGCCGTATCGGGCAAACCGGCCTTTCCTTGCGATTTTCCCGCCCGAGGTCTCCATGTCCACGACGATTTCGCCGCTCGCGCCGAAGAAGTACCCCAAGATGCCGGTCATCGAAGGGGTGCGCATCGCCACCGCCGAAGCGGGGATAAAGTACAAGAACCGCACCGATCTCCTGGCCATGGTGTTCGACGCCGGCACCACGGTCGCCGGCGTGTTCACCAAGTCGAAATGTCCCTCGGCGCCGGTCGATTTCTGCCGCCAGAACCTTGGCGCCGGCAAGGCGCGGGTGCTGGTGGTCAATTCCGGCAACGCCAACGCCTTCACCGGCAAGAAGGGCCGCGACTCCACCGCGCTGACCGGCGAGGCCGCGGCCAAGGCCGCCGGCTGCACGGCCGGTGAGGTGTTCCTGGCCTCGACCGGCGTCATCGGCGAGCCGCTCGACACGACCAAGTTCAGCCATCTGCTCGCCGGGCTGGTCAGCGATGGCAAGCCCGACCTGTGGACCGAGGCTGCAAAGGCCATCATGACCACGGACACCTATCCGAAGGTGGCGACGCAGACGATCAAGCTCGGCGACACCGAAGTCACCATCAACGGCATCTCCAAGGGCGCCGGCATGATCGCTCCCGACATGGCGACGATGCTGTCCTTCATCGCCACCGACGCGCCGATCGCGGCGCCGGTGCTGCAGGACCTGTTGTCGCGCGGCACGGCCAAGACCTTCAACGCGGTCACCGTCGACAGCGACACCTCGACCAGCGACACGCTGCTGATCTTCGCCACCGGCAAGGCCGCGAAGCGCGGCGCGCCTGAGATCACCGACCCGAAAGATGCGCGCCTGGGCCAGTTCCGCCGGGCGCTTGGCAAGGTGCTGAAGTCGCTGGCGCTGCAGGTGGTGCGCGACGGCGAGGGCGCGCGCAAGCAGGTCGAAGTCACCGTCACCGGTGCGAAATCGGCCCGCTCGGCCAAGCGCATCGCGCTGTCGATCGCCAATTCGCCCCTGGTCAAGACGGCAGTCGCCGGCGAGGACGCCAATTGGGGCCGCGTCGTGATGGCCGTCGGCAAGGCCGGCGAGCCCGCTGACCGCGACCGGCTGTCGATCTGGTTCGGCGACAACCGGCTGGCGCACGAGGGCGAGCGTGATCCGGCCTATTCGGAAGAAAAGACGTCCGCCTACATGAAGCGCGACGATATCCGCATCCGCGCCGATATCGGCATCGGCCGCGGCAAGGCAACGGTGTGGACCTGCGATCTCACCAAGGAATACGTTACCATCAATGGCGATTATCGGAGCTGACGGTTTTGGCTCCCAGGCATCCGGCAAGCATGCTCGCGATCGTGCGTCGCTACGAGGCGGCCGGCTTTCGCGCCTGGCCGGCGGCGGCCGTCCACTATGACGGCACCTGGGTGGTGCGGCTGACAGCCGGCCATCCGGCCAAGCGGCTGAATTCGGTCAACCCGCTCGATCCCGGCGACATCCAGCACATCGCCGACCGTATCGGCCGGGCCAGCCGCCGTTTCGATGCCTATGGAAGGCCGCTGACGTTCCGCATGTCGCCGCTCTCGGGTCCCGATCTGGCCAATCATCTCGACAACGAGGGTTGGAGCCGGTTCGACGAATCGCTGGTCATGCGGCTGCCGCTGGCCGATGCCCAACTAGACGCCGCCATGGACCAGATTCCGCTCAAGGACATCAGCCGCTTCATCGGCGCGTCGCTCAAGGTCAGCGGCTCGGACGTTTCGCTGCGGCCCGGCCTGTCGGAGATCATAGGCGCCATTCAGCCCGAGGCCGGGCTGTTCGCGCTCGAGGATGGAGTGGAGGCGCTGGCGACGCTGATCTGTGTGCATGACGGCGATCTTGCCGGCCTGTTCGAGGTCGCCACCGACAAGTCGGCGCGCAACAAGGGCCACGGCCGCAACCTGATACTGTCGGCGCTCAAGTGGGCGAGGCTGCGCGGCGCGCGCGAAGCCTGGCTGCAGGTCGAGGCTGGCAATGCGCCGGCGCTTGCGCTCTACCGTTCACTCGGCTTCGACGAAGTCTACCGATACCACTACCGCCGGCCGCCCGGTCATGAGTGAAGTTAGGCATGAATGACCTGGTGAATACCGCCAAGCGCCTGCTCCTGGTCGCGGCCTGCGCGCTGGTCGACGCCGACGGCCGCGTGCTCCTGGCGCAGCGGCCGCCAGGCAAGCAGCTTGCCGGCCTGTGGGAATTTCCCGGGGGCAAGGTCGAACCCGGCGAGACGCCGGAACAATGCATCATCCGTGAACTGCATGAGGAGATCGGCATCGAGACCGAGATCCCGTGCCTGGCGCCGCTCACCTTCGCCAGCCATTCCTATGACGACTTCCATCTCCTGATGCCGCTGTTTGTGTGCCGCCGCTTCCGGGGCATTGCGCAGCCCAGGGAAGGGCAGGCGCTGAAATGGGTGCGGCCAAAGCAGATGCGCGACTACCCGATGCCGCCGGCCGACGCGCCGCTGATTCCGTTCCTCATCGACCTGCTCTGAGGATTTGTTTTGACGCAATTCCGGACAGAAAACCGCTTCACACTTTTCCTGGAATTGCTCTGACGATCGGGACCACGGTCCATATCAGCCAGCGTTAATGGAAGATTTATCTCATCATGAAAAATTGATGCATGGCCGTGTCGTCGCGGCCGCATGGCCGATTTGCCCGGGAGCGACAGCATGAGCCTAGACAGGGATTGGGACTCGATCCGGCCTGACCGGGGCTTTCGTGCCGCCGATGCCGGCATGGGCATCCTGCGCGTCACGCTGCTGTTTGGGTCGGCCGCGGTGGCGCTGGCGCTGATCGCGACTCCTTTCCTCGACAGCCAGACGCGCTCGCAATCGGTGCGGGATGATTTTCCCGGCCTCGACATGACGGCCACTGGCTCGATCGGCCATCGCGGCACCTATACGGTGCGTCGCAGCGTGCTGCAGCCGCTGCCCAGTTCGGTCTGCATCATCGGGTCCGACGGCAGGACCAGCGGTGACTGCTGACATGGTTAAGAATTTTCCGGGAAGGCGGCGGTTTCACCGCCTGTTAAGGCTTTACCGTTAACCTTTCTTAACAGATCGACGGTAAGGTCCTGGCAACGGGGATCAAGGCGATGAAAACAGTGCTGCTGCGTTTTCTGAAGGACGACAATGGCGCCACGGCCGTCGAATACGCCCTGATCGTCATGGTGCTGTCGTTGACGATCATCGGCGGCATCGGCCAAGTGTTCAACTCAATTACCTGGTTGTTCAGCGACAACACCAGCAGGCTTGCGAACGCTTTCGCGCACTGACTTGCGACCCTGTCCGCACCCGCGGGCCGGTCAATGCCCTTCCGGACCCTCCAGTACGGTCTTCAATGAGACCTTGGCCGAGCCAGGTTTGAGTGGCTTCTGCTGCGATGCATCGGGTGCCCAGCCAGACATCCAGACCATCGAGAAACTTGCCCGGATCCGACCGTCCGGGTCGGAAAACCGCTCGGCGTAAATCTCGGCGGCACGGGCAAACAGTCTACGCGTGCCCGGCCGCCGGCTGCGATCGGCAAGCGCGCTGGTTTCGCCCATGGCGCGAAGGTCGGCCATCAGGGCAAACAAATTGGCATAGCGCACCGTCACGGTCTCGACGTCTGCGACCGGCAGAGCAAGACCGGCGCGCTGCAGCAGCGCACCGGCATCGCGCACGTCGGTAAAGGGGATGACGCGTGGGCTGACGCCGCCATACAGCTCGCTCTCGGCCGCAAGCAGGCTTTCGCGCAGCTCACTGAGCGTGCCGGCACCGGCGAAGGCACCGAGAAAGAGCCCGTCCGGACGCAAGGCGCGACGGATCTGGATCAGCATGCCGGGAATGTCGTTCATCGCCTGCAGCGACAGAAGCGATACCGCCAGATCGAGGCTTTGCGGCTCGAAGGGCACTGTTTCCAGCGGCGCGACCAGGCCGGCCGCACCATCCAGGAAAACCGCGTCCGTCTCGACACGGGCGATTTCCGCCACCTTGTCGCTGGCGGCGAGCACACCGGCCGCGGCCGGTGTCTGGCAAAACAGCACGGCAGCCTTGCCGAACCTGCGCTCGACGGCACCCAGCCGGTCGGCAAGGTCCTCGGCGGCGCGGTTCATGAGGAAATCGGCACCCTCGACCGGGTGGGTGAGCGCACGCCGCTTGTGCGCCAGCCACAGTGAGGTATCGATAATAGGCTGCAACGGGCGGATCCTTGTTTGTCCACGCCCTGATATAGTTGGTATGATGGCACGGAGAACCAACCACGTGGCCGATCCGATGCCAGAGATCAAGTCCATCGGGATCAGGAACTTCACCCGATCGGCCCTCGGCTGGCCGGCGCGTATCCTGTTTCCTCCGGTCTGCGCCGGCTGCCGCCGTCATGTCTCGCAACCCGGGGTGCTTTGCGGCGCCTGCTGGCCGAAGCTGAGGCTCCTGGAACGGCCGTGGTGCCCGGTGATGGGCACGCCGTTCACCCACCATATGGGCGAGGGCTTTCTGTCGGCCGAGGCGATCGCCGATCCGCCGCCCTTCGAACGGGCGCGAGCAGCCGTCGTCTATTCCGGCGTTGCCCGCCAGATGGTGCAAGGCCTGAAATATCAGGATCGCACCGATCTTGCGCCCTGGATGGCGCGCTGGATGGCGCGGGCGGGCGCCGATCTCATCGCCGAGGCCGATGTGGTTGTGCCGGTGCCGCTGCACTGGCGGCGTTTTTTCCGGCGGCGGTTCAACCAGTCGGCGGAATTGGCGCGTGCGGTCTGCGAACTCAGCGGGCTGTCTTTCGCGCCCGCCGCCATGCGGCGCGTGAAACTTACCCGCCAGCAGGTCGGGCTGGAGCGGCAGGAGCGCGAGGAGAATGTGCGGGCCGCCTTTCGCGTGCCGGTCGAGGCGCAAATCGAGATCGCCGGCCGCAGGGTGCTCCTGATCGATGATGTCTACACGACCGGCGCCACCGTGCGCGCCGCCACCAAGGCGCTGAAAAAAGGGGGCGCCGGGGCCGTCGATGTGCTGACCTTTGCCCGCGTGTTGCCGGGGGACTTTCGGCCCGACGAGTCCGCGACTATATAAGTCGGCAACGAAAGTGGAAATTCGTCATGGTGGATGTCACGATCTATACGCGCATGATGTGCGGCTACTGCACGGCAGCCAAACGGCTGCTGGAGCGCAAGGGCGTTGCCTATACCGAGCACGACGCTTCCTTTTCGCCGGAGCTGCGCCAGGAGATGATCTCGCGCGCTCACGGCCGCACGACCTTTCCGCAGATTTTCATTGGCGAAACGCATGTCGGCGGCAGCGACGACCTCCACGAGTTGGAGGCCGAAGGCCGGCTCGACAAACTGCTCGCCAACGGCGCGACGATTTGAGGATTTGATGATGGGTGTTTTCAAGGCTGCCGCCGTCCAGATGCGTTCAGGCGAAAGTCCCGAGCGCAATGCGGTCGATCTCGAGCGGCTGGTGCGTGAGGCGGCAGGCCAGGGCGCAACCTATATCCAGACGCCGGAAATGACCGGGGCGCTGATCCGCGACAAGCAAGCGCGCGCAGCCTCCTTCACCTCCGAAGACAAGGACATCATCGTGGCGACCGCGCGCAGGTTGGCGCGCGAACTCGGGATCTTCCTGCATGTCGGCTCGACGGCCATCCTGCGCGCCGACGGCAAGCTCGCCAACCGGGCGCTGCTGTTTGGCCCGGATGGCGCGACGCTCGCCACCTATGACAAGATCCACATGTTCGATGTCGACCTCGACAATGGCGAGAGCTGGCGCGAATCCTCGGCCTACGAACCTGGCACCGAGGCCGTCGTGACCGGGATAGCGGGGGCGAAATTGGGCTTTGCGGTCTGTTACGACCTGCGGTTCCCGCAATTGTTCCGTGCCGAGGCGCTCGCTGGCGCCGATGTTTTGACCGTGCCCGCCGCCTTCACCCGCCAGACCGGCGAAGCGCACTGGCATGTGCTGCTGAGGGCGCGCGCCATCGAGAACGGTGCCTTTGTGGTCGCCGCCGCGCAAGGCGGCCTGCATGAGGATGGCCGCGAGACCTATGGCCATTCGCTGATCGTAGATCCCTGGGGCCGAATCATCGCCGAAGCCGCGCATGACGAGCCGGCGGTGATCGTTGCAGAGATCGACCCGGCGCAGTCGCTTGCGGCGCGCAAGAAGATCCCCAATTTGAAGAATGCGCGGGATTTCGACATCAATGGCGGCGAGGTCGACGCGCCGCGTCTCAGGGGTGCCGCCTCTTGATCCGCTTTTCCCTGATCTGCGAAAACGAGCACGAGTTCGAGGGCTGGTTTCGCAGCAATGACGATTTCGATACCCAGAAGAAGCGCGGCTTTGTCGATTGCCCAAGCTGCGGCTCACACAAGGTGGAGAAGGCCCTGATGGCGCCCGCCGTTTCGACGGCCCGCAAGCAGGAGACCATCGCGCTCGCCATGGGCGAGGCGCAGAAACAGGCGCTGGCGCAACTCAAGGCGATGGCCGAGAAAGTGCGCGAGAATGCCGACTATGTCGGCGACAAGTTCGCCGAGGAAGCGCGAAAAATCCATTTCGGCGAAACCGATCCGCGCGGCATCTATGGCGAGGCGACGCTCGAAGAGGCCAAGAGCCTTGCCGAGGACGGCGTCGAGTTCATGCCGATCCCGGTGTTTCCGGACGACCGCAACTGAGCGGTTAGCTCACGCTTGCGATCAATTTGCCAAGCAGCCGAGCCAGCATCTCGCGTTCGGCGTCGCTTAGATCGGCGAGAATTTCATGCTCGTTGGCGACGTGGGCGGTCAAGGCCTCGTCGATCAAGGCCAGACCTTTCCCGGTAAGCTGCACGACAATGCCGCGACGGTCATTGGGGTGCGGGCCGCGCAAGATCAATCCGGCCTTCTCCAGCCGGTCGAGCCGGTTGGTCATGGCGCCAGATGTCACCATCGTCGCTTCATAGAGAGCGGTGGGGGTCAGCGCGTAAGGGGCTCCGGAGCGGCGCAGCGTAGCCAGCACGTCGAATTCGCCGGCCTGGAGCCCGAAACGGGCAAACAGCGGGGCGAGGCGATCCCGCGCGATCAGCGACGAGGCCTCGTTCAATCGCCCGAGCACCGCCATCGGCGAGACGTTCAGATCCGGCCGTTCCCGTTTCCACTGCTCGATCGCTTTTGCCGCGCGATCCATTTGTCTCACCGTTAAATATCTTGATGTTAAGAATCTTTGCGTTATCTTACCTCAAGATACAGAACCGGCCAAGCGTCGCGAGTGCCGAATTCGCAATTTGAGTGACGGGACCATCCGATGAAATTTCTCTGGGATTCGGCGCTCGGCCTGCTGGTCGTCACCGGCGGCCTGCTCGGGCTGACGCTGCCCTTCGGCAAGCTCGCCACGGCAGCCGGCGTGCCGGCCATGGTCTGGGCCTTCGTCATCTCGCTCGGTGCCGGCGGCGTGCTTTTGTGCGTGCTCTTGTTGCGCGGGGAGCGTGTCCGCCTCACCGCGCACAAATTGCGCTATTTCTTCGTCACGGCCGCCGTGTCCTATGCCGTCCCCAATCTCCTGATGTTCTCGGCCATTCCGCACCTTGGCGCCGGCTACACCGGCATCATGTTCACGCTGTCACCTGTCATCACGCTGGTGTTGTCGATCCTGCTGCGTGTGCGGCGCCCGAACATACTGGGCATTGCCGGCATTGCAGTCGGCTTCGTCGGCGCCGTCATGGTGGCGGTGACGCGCGGAGAGGCCGGCCAGCCGGCCGATCTCTTCTGGGTGGTCATTGGCCTGCTCATCCCGGTCAGCCTTGCCGTCGGCAACATCTATCGCACGGTGGATTGGCCTGAAGGCACCGGCCCGATCGAACTCGCTGTCGGCAGTCATCTGGCGTCGGCGACGCTGCTGCTCGCCGGTATTCTCACCCTGTTCGGCATCAAGGCCTTCGCGCCGCTCGACGGCGTGCCGCTGGTCGTCGTCGCGCAAGTCGCATCCGCGTCGGCGATGTTCGCCTTCTTCTTCCGGCTGCAGGCGGTCGGCGGCCCCGTCTATCTCAGCCAGATCGGTTATGTCGCGGCCGCGGTCGGCCTGTTTGCCGGCACGATCTTCCTTGGCGAGCACTATCGGCTGCTGACCTGGGTCGGCGCCGTCATCATCACCGCCGGCGTTTTCATCACCACCAAGGCGCAAAGCCAGAAAGCCTGACGTCTCAGTTTGTGCCGTCGTCGGCATCGCCACCGGGCTCCGGCTGCGGCCGAGGATGCCGACCGCCCGCGCGCCCGCGGTACGAATTCCGGAACGCCTGCTCGGTCAGACCGATCCCTTTTCCGCCAGCACCATGTAGTTGACGTCCATATCCTTCGATCGCGCCCAGCGGTCGGCGAGCGGATTGTAGGTGACGCCGGTGCGGTCGATGATCGTCAGGCCGGCGCCGCCAAGCGCCTTTTCCAGCTCTTCGGGGCGCACCAGCTTGCCGAACTGGTGGGTGCCGCGCGGCAGCCAGCGCAGCACGTATTCGGCGCCGATGATGGCCAGGCCCAGCGCCTTCAGCGTGCGGTTGATGGTGGCCACGAACATGATGCCGCCGGGTCGGACCATCTGCCCGCATTTGGCGACGAACAGCTCGATGTCGGCGACATGCTCGACCACTTCCATGTTGAGGATGACGTCGAATGTCTCGCCGGCGTCGGCAAGGTCCTCGGCCGTCGTGGCGCGATAGTCGACGCTCACATTGCCTTCGGCGGCATGCAGTTTCGCCACTTCGATGTTTGTTTCGGAGGCATCCGCTCCCACGACCTCGGCGCCAAGCCGCGCCATCGGCTCGCACAAAAGCCCGCCGCCGCAGCCGATGTCGAGGATCCGCAGGCCCTCGAACGGCCGCGCGGCGCGTGGGTCACGGCCGAAGCGCGATGCTATCTGGTCGCGGATATAGGAAAGCCGGACCGGATTGAATTTATGCAGCGGACGAAACTTGCCGTTCGGATTCCACCATTCGGCGGCAAGGGCGGAAAAGCGTTCCACTTCTCCGGCATCGATCGTCGATCGTCGGGGCTCTGGCATCGGTTGTCTCCTAGAGCTCTTGTTGGTCGCAATTGCGAACGGAAAACCGCTTCACACTTTTCCTGGAACGGCCTTAGAGCGCTAGGAAGTCGGGCGTGGGGGAGCGAATGTCAAGGCAGCTTTTTTCAATGCTGCCAAACACGGTCCGTCGGACTCAGCTGGTCCTGTCCAGCACGTCGCGCAGCTTCGCGTCCAGTTGCTCGATGGTGAACGGCTTGGCCAGGAAGTGCACGTCATGGTCGAGCACGCCGTTATGGACGACCGCATTCCTGGTGAAGCCGGTGGTGAAGATGACTTTCAGTCCGGGCTGGCGCGCGACCGCCTCCTCGGCGAGCTTGCGGCCGTTCATCACCGGCATGACGATATCGGTGAACAGCAGGGCGATGCCTGACGACGCGTCGAGCTTCTCGAGCGCCTCCGGACCGCTCGCGGCATGGATGACGGTGTAGCCGAGTTCGCGCATGGCGTCGGTCGTGGCGGCCCGCACCCGGGCGTCGTCCTCGACGACGAGGATCGTCTCGGTGACCTTGACGGAGCTCTTGCCGCGCCCGACGGGTACTGCTGGCTCCTCCGAGCCGAAAAACCGCGGCAGGTAGATCTTGATCGTCGTGCCTTCACCCGGTTCGGAGTAGATCTTGACGTGGCCGCCCGACTGTTTGACGAAGCCGAACACCTGGCTCAACCCAAGTCCCGTGCCCTTGTTGACCGGCTTGGTCGTGAAGAACGGTTCGAAGGCCCTGGCGATGACCTCCGGTGGCATGCCGGCGCCGGTGTCGGTCACCGCCACCATCACATATTGGCCAGGCGTGACTTCGGCGTGTGTCGAGGCGTAGGCCTCGTCGAGATGGCTGTTGGCGGTCTCGATGGTCAATTTTCCGTCATTGTCCATGGCATCGCGGGCATTGACGGCCAGGTTGAGGATCGCGTTCTCGATCTGGCTCGGATCGGCGTGGATTTTCCACAGGCCGCCCGCCAAAACCGTTTCGATACGGATGCCTTCGCCGAGCGCTCGGTGCAGAAGGTCGGACATGCCGGTCACCAGCCGGTTGGTGTCGACGACCTGCGGCGCCAGCGGCTGCAGACGGGAGAAGGCAAGCAATCGGGCGGTCAGATTGGCGGCACGGCTGGCCGCATCCGTCGCGGCCTCGATGAACTTCTCGATGTCGTTCTCGCCGCGCTTCAGCTTGCGCTGGGCAAGGTTCATGGCGCTGAGGATCACCGCCAGCATGTTGTTGAAATCGTGGGCGATGCCGCCGGTCAGCTGGCCGACGGCTTCCATCTTCTGCATCTGGCGGATCTGGGATTCGGCCTTCTCGCGGGTGTCGATCTCGTTGCCGAGCTCGATGTTCTTGCCCATCAGCTCTGCCTGGGCGGTGGCGACTTCGCGGAAGCGGCGGCGGGATTCGCGGATTGTGTAGGTGGCGAGCAGGAAGATCGCGAAGAGGGCCGCCAGCGAGCCGATGCGCAGCCAGGTCTCGACCTGGTCGGTGTGCTCGTCGCGCTCGGCAATCGCGGCGCCTTCCATACGCCGGATGGTGTCCATGCTGGCGCGGATCTCGTCCATGGCGGCTTTGCCCTGGCCGCTGCGGACCAGCCGCAAGGCCCCGGCGACGTCGCCCTTGTCGTAAAGGGCGATCGTTACGGCCAGTTCAGCCTGTTTTTGCGCCAGCGCGTCCTTGATGTGACTGATCTGCTGGACCAGCTGGTCGTCGGAAGCCGTCATGGCATCGATGCGGGAGAGCTGTCCGGGGATTGCCTCGACGGCCTTCCGATACGGTTCGAGATAGGATTTTTCCCCGGTCAGCAGGTAGCCGCGCTGACCACTTTCGGCATCCTGCGCCATTGAAAGGAGCCCGGAAAGCAGTTCCTGGTACTCGATCGTCTCGCGAGCGGCGGCACGATTGGCCCTCTGGCCCTCGACAAGCACGGCACGCGTTCCGACGATCAATGCCAGCACGGCGAAGCCGGCGACAAGCGGGAGCGATTGCAATCGCATGGCGCGTCGAAGACGAGCAATCATCTGTTATGCCGAACCAAATGGATTCCCCGCGGGCAGCATTTGGTAAGCGGCACGGGCCTGGAAGGCAATATGCCGTCTTCTTGACGCCGGCATTCCGCCGCCAGCCTTGCGAAACCTTCATCATTTGGCTAAGGAGGCCGCGCATTCAGCAGCCGGCACCAGCCGGGCGCTTTCCTCCGCTTCGGCTCCCAGTTTTTTGGCAAGGGGCCGGCTTCAGTCAAAGGCATTTCGCTTCCATGGCGCGTATCGTGATGAAATTCGGCGGAACCTCCGTCGCCGACATCGCCCGCATCCGCAATGTGGCGCGTCACGTCAAACGCGAGGTCGACGCCGGCCATGAGGTCGCGGTGGTGGTTTCGGCCATGGCCGGCAAGACCAACGAACTGGTTGCCTGGACGCGCGAGGCCTCGCCGATGCATGACGCACGCGAATATGACGCTGTCGTCGCTTCCGGAGAACAGGTCACCGCTGGCCTGCTGGCCATCACCTTGCAGAACATGGGCGTGCACGCCCGCTCCTGGCAGGGCTGGCAGATTCCGATCAAGACCGACAACGCGCATGGCGCGGCGCGCATCCTCGACATTGACGGCGCCTTCCTGGTCAAGCGCTTCGGCGAGGGCCAGGTGGCCGTCATCGCCGGCTTCCAGGGCATCGGGCCCGACAATCGCATCGCCACGCTTGGCCGCGGCGGTTCGGACACAAGTGCCGTGGCCATCGCCGCGGCGGTCAAGGCGGACCGTTGCGACATCTATACCGACGTCGACGGGGTCTACACCACCGATCCGCGCATCGAGCCCAAGGCGCGGCGGCTGGCCAAGATTTCCTTCGAGGAGATGCTTGAGATGGCCTCGCTCGGCGCCAAGGTTCTGCAGGTGCGTTCGGTCGAGCTTGCCATGGTGCACAGGGTGCGTACCTTCGTGCGGTCGTCCTTCGACGATCCCGACGCGCCCGGAATGGGGGATTTGCTCAATCCTCCGGGAACGCTCATTTGCGACGAGGAAGAGATCGTGGAACAGCAGGTCGTCACCGGAATTGCCTACGCCAAGGACGAAGCCCAGATTTCGCTGCGTCGCGTCGGCGACCGCCCAGGCGTCGCCGCCGGCATTTTCGGGCCGCTGGCCGAGGCCAACATCAATGTCGACATGATCGTCCAGAACATCTCCGAGGACGGCAAGTTCACCGACATGACCTTCACGGTGCCATCGGGAGACGTCGACAAGGCGCTGGCCGTGCTCGACCGGCTGAAAGCCGAGGTCGGCTACGATGTCGTGCAGTCCGAGGCCGGCATGTCGAAGGTCTCGGTCATCGGCATCGGCATGAGGAGCCACGCCGGTGTCGCCGCCACCGCCTTCAAGGCACTGGCGGACAAGGCGATCAACATTCGCGCCATCACCACCTCCGAGATCAAGATTTCGATACTGATCGACGGTCCGTACACCGAACTTGCGGTTCGCACTTTGCATTCCGTCTACGGTCTGGATAAGCAGTAGCAGACTGAATCAGTTGTTGCGCGCGTGCCGGCAGCGGCGGAAACTGCGCCGGCAGGTGTTTCATTGGAGAAGAAGCCGCGATGCGTGACCAGGCCAGTGGCCCGCGCGTTTTGCTGAAACGGCTCCGCGAGCTCATGCAGGAGCCGCTGGAGCCGCAGGAGCGGCTTGACCGGATCGTGCGCGACATCGCGTCCAACATGGTCGCGGAAGTGTGTTCGCTCTATGTGCTGCGCGCCGATTCGGTGCTCGAGCTCTACGCCACCGAGGGTCTGAACCCGAACGCCGTCCACCTGGCGCAACTGCGACTGGGACAAGGCCTGGTCGGCACCATCGCCGCAAGCGCACGGCCGCTCAACCTCTCCAATGCTCAGGAACATCCGGCCTTCGCCTACCTGCCGGAGACCGGGGAAGAAATCTACAATTCCTTCCTTGGCGTGCCGGTGCTCAGGGCAGGGCGCACGCTGGGCGTCCTCGTCGTCCAGAACAAGACCATGCGTCATTACCGCGACGACGAGGTCGAGGCGCTGGAAACCACCGCGATGGTCATCGCCGAGATGATCGCCACCGGCGACCTGGCGCGGCTGACCCGGCCCGGCCTCGAACTCGACTTGCGCCGGCCTGTCAGCTTCACCGGCCTGTCCTTCAACGATGGCGTCGGGCTTGGCCATGTCGTGCTGCACGAGCCGCGCATCGTCGTCACCAATCTGTTCAACGAGGACAGCGAGGAAGAGGTCCGACGGCTGGAAAGCTCGCTCGGGTCGCTGCGGCTCTCCATCGACGACATGCTGGAGCGCCGCGACGTCGCTTTCGAGGGCGAGCACCGCCAGGTGCTGGAAGCCTATCGCATGTTCGCCAATGACCGTGGCTGGGTGCGACGCCTGGAAGAGGCGATCCGCAACGGCCTGACGGCAGAAGCCGCGGTGGAAAAGGTGCAGAGCGACATGCGCGCCCGCATGCTGCACATGACAGATCCTTATCTGCGCGAGCGGATGAGCGATTTCGACGACCTCGCCAACCGGCTGCTGCGCCAGCTGATGGGACGCGGGCCGGAAGATGTCGCGGCTTCGCTGCCGAAGGACGCCATCATCGTCGCCCGCTCGATGGGCGCCGCCGAACTGCTCGACTACCCTCGCGACAAGCTGCGCGGGCTGGTGCTGGAGGATGGCGCCGCCACGAGCCATGTCGTCATCGTCGCCCGCGCCATGGGCATTCCGGTCGCCGGCCAGATGAAGGGCGCGGTTTCGATGGCCGAAAACGGCGACGCCATTATCGTCGACGGCGAGGAAGGCACGATCCATCTGCGGCCGCAGTCCGATCTCGAAGCCGCCTATGCCGAAAAAGTGCGGTTCAGGGCGCGCCGGCAGGAGGTCTACCGCGAACTGCGCAAGAAGCCGTCGATGACCAGGGACGGCGTCCAGGTCGACCTCTTGATGAATGCCGGGCTTGCCGTCGACCTGCCGCAGCTGGCCGAGGCGGGTGCTGCCGGCATCGGCCTGTTCCGCACCGAGTTGCAGTTCATGGTCGCCTCGACCTTTCCGCGTGCCGAGGCACAGGAAAAACTCTATCGCGACGTGCTGGAGGCCGCACGCGGCAAGCCGGTCACCTTCCGCACCATCGACATTGGCGGCGACAAGGTGCTGCCCTACTTCAAGGGCGCTATCCAAGAAGAGAACCCGGCGCTCGGCTGGCGGGCGATCCGCCTGACGCTGGATCGGCCGGGGCTGCTGCGCACCCAAATCCGCGCCCTGCTGAAGGCCAGCGGCGGGCGCGAGCTCAAGCTGATGCTGCCCATGGTGACCGAGCTCGGCGAAATTGCCCAGGCGCGAGAAATCATCGACCGCGAAGTGCGGCATCTGTCGCGCTTCGCCCACCATCTGCCGACCAGCCTCAAGCTGGGCGCGATGCTGGAAGTGCCGTCGCTTCTGTTCCAGCTCGACGAATTGATGAAGGCGGTCGACTTCGTCTCGGTCGGGTCGAACGATCTGTTCCAGTTCGTCATGGCGGTCGACCGCGGCAACACGCAATTGGCCAACCGCTTCGACACGCTGTCGGCGCCGTTCCTGCGCGTCTTGAAGCTGATCGCCGATGCCGGCATCCGCAACCACACGCCGGTGACGCTGTGCGGTGAGCTCGCCGGCAAGCCGATCTCGGCGATGGCGCTGATCGGCCTCGGATTCCGCTCGATCTCGATGTCACCGGCCTCGATCGGCCCGGTCAAGGCGATGCTGACGGAATTGCCGCTGGATGAGCTGACGGAGTTCTTCGACGACAATCTGATGGCGCCCGCGCAGGGGCTGCCGATGCGGGCGCTGTTGCAGGCCTTTGCCGACGACCGCTCGATCCCGTTGTAGCATCAAATCATGGTCAATTTGCCCCGCGATCGCATGGATCAAGTCGTCAAGCGTTTCGAGATGCTCGAAGCGCAGATGTCGGCCGGACCGGCGCCGGATGCCTATGTGAAGATGGCGTCCGAATATGCCGAACTGCAGGACATGGTGGCCAAGGTCAGGGAATTGCGAGCGGCCGAACACGAGCAGGCCGACCTCGAGGCAATGCTCGCCGACAAGGGCACCGACGCCGAGATGCGGGCGCTCGCCGAGGCGGATCTGCCGGGGGTGGAGGAGCGCATCGAGGCGTTGCAGAAGGACATCCAGATACTGCTCCTGCCCAAGGATGCCGCCGACGACAAGAACGCCATCCTCGAAATCCGCGCCGGAACCGGCGGCGACGAGGCCGCGCTCTTCGCCGGCGACCTGTTTCGCATGTATGAGCGCTATGCCGCCGAGCGTGGCTGGCGGTTCGAGACGGTGTCGGCCAGCGACGGCGATGCTGGCGGGTTCAAGGAAATCATCGCCACGGTCTCCGGCAAGGGCGTTTTCGCCCATCTGAAATTCGAGTCCGGCGTGCATCGCGTGCAGCGCGTGCCGGCAACCGAGGCCAGCGGGCGCATTCATACCTCGGCGGCGACGGTCGCCGTGCTGCCGGAAGCCGAAGAGGTCGACATCGAGATCCGTGCCGAGGACATCCGCATCGATACGATGCGCGCCTCGGGTTCGGGCGGCCAGCACGTGAACACCACCGATTCGGCTGTCCGCATCACCCACCTGCCGACCGGCATCATGGTGGTGCAGGCGGAGAAGTCGCAGCACCAGAACCGGGCGAAGGCCATGCAGATCCTGCGCGCCCGGCTATATGACCTGGAGCGCGGCAAGGCTGACGAGGAGCGTTCCGAATCACGCAAATCGCAGGTCGGCTCCGGCGATCGCTCGGAACGCATCCGAACCTATAATTTCCCGCAAGGCCGCGTCACCGACCACCGCATCAACCTGACGCTCTACAAGCTCGACCGGGTGATGATGGGCGAACTCGACGAAGTCATCGACGCGCTGATCGCCGACCACCAGTCGAAACTGCTGGCCGATATCGGCCTCGATGGCTGACCCGCTGCCCAAGGCGCTGGGTCCGCTGTTGCGGGAAGCGCGGGCCAGGCTTGTGGCGGCCGGGGTGGATGATCCCGTACTCGACGCACGGCTGATTGTCGAACATTTTTCCGGCACGACCCGTACGCAGGCCATTGCCGACCCTGAACATGAGATCGACAGGAACGCCATCGCCGCGATCGACGCCGCCCTGGGGCGCCGAGCCGCCGGCGAACCCGTGCATCGCATCCTGGGCTACCGTGAATTCTACGGTTTGCGTCTGGCGCTGTCGCCGGAAACGCTGGAGCCAAGGCCGGATACCGAAACGCTGGTCGAGGCGGTGCTGCCTTTCGTCAAGACAATTGCCGCGCGGGAGGGTTCGTGCCGCATCCTCGATCTCGGCACGGGGACGGGCGCCATCGCGCTCGCGCTGCTGAGTGCGGTGCCGACCGCGACCGCCACCGGTGTCGACATCGCAGCCGGAGCGCTGGCGACGGCGGCCCGCAATGCCGGGCAAACCGGACTTGGCGACCGGTTCGCGACGGTGCGGTCGGATTGGTTCGAAAAAGTTTCCGGCCGATACCATGTAATTGCCGCAAACCCTCCCTATATACCTTCACGACACATTGGAAATCTGCAGGACGAGGTCCGCGATTTCGACCCGCGCCTGGCCCTGGATGGCGGCGTGGATGGGCTGACCCCCTACCGGATCATCGCCGCCGAAGCGGCACCGTTTCTGGAAGCAGAAAGCAGGATTGCGGTCGAGATCGGCCACACGCAACGCACCGAGGTCAACGATATATTCCGCGCAGCCGGCTACGCTGCGGGCGAGTTGTTTCGTGATCTTGGCGGAAACGACAGGGTTCTTGTCTTTCAAAGGGGATAAGCCTTGACGCACCGCGAAAAAACCGCTTGGCAATACCGGGGAATGCGGCTAGGGTCGCCTCAACCGGATGAGACGAAGCAGGCAGTGCTCTTAGCGATTCGGTCCTCCTTGGAAATAGCTGCCTTCTTGCGCAAACGACGCCCAAGCTTCGTGCGGGAATCGTCCGGCAAGTGATGTAACCGGAACAGGATGGCACGTGGCGCCAACGCAATTGATGCGGGCGAACGCCGGTGAAGAAACGAAACGGCTGGCTGCATGAGCGCCTCCGTTCGTGACGATTTTTCGAAAATTTCAAGATGAAGAGAGTCGAATGAGGCCACAACAGCAGAACAGGCGCATGCGCGGTCGCAATAACAATGGCGGCGGCGGTGGCAATAACAATAACAACAACAACCGCAAGGGCCCGAATCCCCTGACGCGCAACTACGAGAGCAACGGCCCGGACGTGAAGATCCGTGGATCAGCTCAGCAGATCGCCGAAAAATACGCCACCCTGGCCCGTGACGCGCAAAGCTCCGGCGACAGGGTCATGGCGGAGAACTATCTCCAGCACGCCGAACACTATAATCGCATCATTGCCGCCGCGCAGGCGCAGATGCCGATCCAGAACGTCCAGCAGAACCGCGACGATTTCGACGATGACGGTGATGAGGATCGCGACGAGTTCGACAATGCAGGTAACAATGGGGCCGGCAACAGCGGCAACACCGTTTCCGAACCACAAGTACCTGTGATCAACCACGGCGCTGGTCCGCAGCCGGTGATCGAAGGCATGCCGGCGGAGGTCGCGCTGAACCGGGACGGCCGCGACAATCGTGACAATGCCGGGCGTGACAATGCCGGGCGCGATAACGCCGGGCGTGACAATAACGGACGCAACAATAACCGCGACAGCAATGGCGGGCGCCACCGCGATCGCCGTCCCAATGGCGGCTATGGCCAGAATGGCCAGCGCGATTATGCTTCGTCCGCCGAGCAAGGCGGTCAGCAGCAGCGCAACGAGTTCCCGGGGCAGGCAGAAGTACAGGCAGAGTCCGGTTCGCCGGCCGAGACCGCCGTGATAGCCGAGCCGGCGCCGCTGTTCGAGAGTTTTTCGCCTGCGGCTCTTGCCGCCCAGGCCGAACTCAACGAGGCGGCCACCGAGAGCGGTGCCGCCCGCCGTCCGCGCCGTCCGCGCCGTCCGCGCGCCAGTGCCGACCAGGTCGACGCCGGCAGCGGCAATGCGGATGCCGGCGAGGTGGCCGCGGCTCCGGCAGACAACGGCAGTTCCGAGCCGGTGATTGCCGATATCGACAACTGATCGAACACCATTTCAAGACGTGGAACGGCGGGGAGAAATCTCCGCCGTTTCCGTTTGGGCTGACCTGGAATATTATGCATTGACCGATATCAATGCGTCTTGAGACGGCATGGTCCATGCCCCATATCTCGGCTGAACAGGATCCGGCTCGAATGGGCGGGTCCGTCACCGCAATCTGATCCGGTGCCGCGAAGCGGGCCGGTGATGGAAGGAGACAGATATGAACCTTGAGAAGTACTCCGAGCGCGTGCGCGGCTTTATCCAGTCCGCGCAGACCATGGCGCTCTCCCGCAATCACCAGCAATTCACTCCCGAACACATTTTGAAGGTCCTCGTCGACGATGATGAAGGCCTGGCCGCGTCGCTGATCGAACGCGCCGGCGGCAATGTCCGCGACGTCAAGCTCGGCGTCGAGACGGCGCTCGAGGCAATGCCGAAGGTCGAAGGCGGCAATGGCCAGCTCTATCTGGCGCAGCCGCTCGCCAAGGTGTTCTCGACCGCCGAGGAACTGGCCAAGAAGGCCGGGGACAGCTTCGTCACCGTCGAGCGGCTGTTGCAGGCGCTCACCATGGAGAAGTCGGCAAAGACCGCCGACATCCTGGCCAAGGCCGGTGTCACCGCGCAGGCGCTGAACCAGGTCATCAATGATGTCCGCAAGGGCCGCACCGCCGATTCGGCGAGTGCCGAACAGGGCTATGACGCGCTGAAGAAATACGCGCGCGACCTGACCGCCGATGCCCGCGCCGGCAAGCTGGACCCGGTGATTGGTCGCGACGACGAGATCCGCCGCACCATCCAGGTGCTGTCGCGGCGCACCAAGAACAATCCAGTGCTGATCGGCGAGCCGGGCGTCGGCAAGACGGCGATCGCCGAAGGCCTGGCGCTGCGCATCGTCAATGGCGATGTGCCTGAATCGCTGAAGGACAAGCAGTTGATGGCGCTTGACATGGGCGCGCTGATCGCCGGTGCCAAATATCGCGGCGAGTTCGAGGAGCGGCTGAAGGCCGTGCTCTCGGAAGTCACCTCGGCCAATGGCAACATCATCCTGTTCATCGACGAGATGCACACGCTGGTCGGCGCTGGCAAGGCGGATGGCGCGATGGATGCGTCTAACCTGTTGAAGCCGGCGCTGGCGCGCGGCGAACTGCACTGCGTTGGCGCCACCACGCTCGATGAATACCGCAAGCATGTCGAGAAGGATCCGGCACTTGCCCGCCGCTTCCAACCGGTCTTCGTCGATGAGCCGACAGTAGAGGATACGGTCTCGATCCTGCGCGGCCTGAAGGAGAAATACGAGCAGCACCACAAGGTGCGCATCTCCGACTCGGCTCTGGTGGCGGCGGCGACGCTGTCCAATCGCTACATCGCCGACCGCTTCCTGCCGGACAAGGCGATCGACCTGGTCGACGAGGCCGCCTCGCGGCTTCGCATGCAGGTCGATTCCAAGCCCGAGGCGCTGGACGAGATCGACCGCCGCATCATGCAGCTCAAGATCGAGCGCGAGGCGCTGAAGGTCGAGACGGATGACGCCTCGAAAGACCGGCTCGCCCGCCTGGAAAAGGAACTTGTCGGGCTCGAAGAGGAATCCACCGAGATCACCGCCAAATGGCAGGCCGAGAAGCAGAAGCTCGGTCTTGCCGCCGACTTGAAGAAGCAGCTCGACGAGGCGCGCAACGAACTGGCCATTGCCCAGCGCAAGGGTGAATTCCAGCGCGCCGGCGAGCTTGCCTATGGCAAGATCCCCGAACTGGAAAAGAAGCTCAAGGAAGCCGAAGCCCAGGACGGCAAGGCCGGCATGGTCGAGGAGGTGGTCACCCCCGACCACGTCGCCCATATCGTCTCGCGCTGGACCGGCATTCCGGTCGACAAGATGCTGCAGGGCGAGCGCGACAAGCTGCTGCGCATGGAAGACGAGATCGGCAAGCGGGTCGTCGGCCAGGGTGAGGCGGTGCAAGCCGTTTCCAAGGCAGTGCGGCGCGCCCGTGCCGGCCTGCAGGATCCGAACCGTCCGATCGGCTCGTTCATGTTCCTCGGGCCGACGGGTGTCGGCAAGACCGAACTGACCAAGGCGCTGGCAAGCTTCCTGTTCGACGACGAGAGCGCGATGGTGCGCATCGACATGTCGGAGTTCATGGAGAAGCACTCGGTCGCCCGGCTGATCGGCGCGCCTCCCGGCTATGTCGGCTATGAGGAAGGCGGCGCGCTCACCGAAGCGGTGCGGCGCCGGCCCTATCAGGTCGTGCTGTTCGACGAGATCGAGAAGGCGCATCCCGATGTCTTCAACGTGCTCTTGCAGGTACTCGATGACGGCCGGCTCACCGACGGGCAGGGCCGCACGGTCGATTTCCGCAACACGCTGATCATCATGACGTCGAATCTCGGTGCCGAATATCTGGTCAATCTCGGCGAGGACCAGGACGTCGACGCGGTGCGCGACGAGGTGATGGGCGTGGTGAGAGCGTCGTTCCGGCCGGAGTTCCTCAACCGCGTCGACGAGGTGATCCTGTTCCACCGGCTGCGCCGCAAGGACATGGACCGCATCGTCGAGATCCAGCTCAAGCGGCTGGAAAGCCTGCTTGTCGATCGCAAGATCACGCTGTCGCTGGATCACGAGGCGATCGAGTGGCTGGCGGCCAAGGGCTATGACCCGGCCTATGGCGCGCGGCCGCTGAAGCGGGTGATGCAGAAGGAGTTGCAGGATCCGCTGGCGGAGAAGATCCTGCTCGGCGAGATCCTCGACGGCTCGACAGTCAAGGTGACGGCCGGCTCCGACCGGCTGAACTTCCGTTCGAAGCCGACGGTCGTGGCGACCGAAGCGGCGGCTTGATCCCGCGCCGCGCGTCCACCCTGGGCGCGCGGCGCTTTCATACTGATGACGGGGCGTGGATGACGCTGGACGACTACAACGGCTTCTGCGCCTCGCTGCCCGCAACAAACCATGTCGTCCAGTGGGGTGGCGCCCATGTCTGGAAGGTCGGGACCAAGGTGTTTGCGATCGGCGGCTGGGATCAGGGCCAGCAGCTCTTTGTCACTTTCAAATGTTCCGACATTGCCTATGACGTGCTCAAGGAACAGCCAGGGCTGCGGCCCGCGCCCTATCTTGCCTCTCGCGGCATGAAATGGATCCAGCGTCGGACAAGCCAGAGCATGGATGATGATGCGCTGAAGGACTATTTGCGCGAGAGCCATCGCCTTGTCGCCCTGAAGCTGACCAAGCAGGCGCGCAAGGACCTGGGCCTTGTCGCAAGCTAGCTGATATTCGTCCATACGCCGGGAAACCGCCATCTTCATGCCCGGTTCATGTTGGAACCATATGGTGGGGTAACTGGTTTGCTGGCGAAGGGTTCGCCGAAGAATAACGCCGGGCGGCGGCAATTACGGACCGGAGAGTTTGGCCACGATGTTCCGCACAATCTCTGCCCTTTCGGCGCTTGCCGCCGGGCTTGTGTCTTTTGGTGCGCTTGCGGCGCCGACACAGGACAATGCACCACGGCTTGTCCGCGCTGCCGATGACGGCGGCATTCTCGTCGCGCAGGACGGAAATCTGGACATCTACTACGACGCCCGCGGCAACCGCGTCATTGTCGATGCCGATACCGGAAAGGTCATCGCCATCCAGCCGCCGCAGACCCGGCTTGACCGGCGCGCGCTGCGCCGCGAGACAAGGTTGCGCGAGTTGGGCCGGGCTCCCGCCGATGACGACCGCTACTATCTCGACGATCCGGAAGACATGGCGCGGTTCCGCCGCAAGCAATTGGAAGAGGAAGGCCGGGTCATCCCGCCGCCGGCCGACGAATATGACCCGTATGGCGACAATTCGGTGGAAGCCTACCCGCCGGCGCCGCAGGATAACGGCAATTACGACAACAATTATCCCGATGCGCCGCAGCCGGCAAAGCCGGGCACCATCAAGCGCCAGCCGTTGAACGAGGCCTCGATAGACCCTTTGCAGCCCGCTACCCCGACGGAACAGGCCCCGCCGGCCGACCAATCGGCACTGCCGCCGAAGATTGGCGGCAAGACCACGGTTGACCCATCGCTGTCGCTGGGCGCCCGCCAGGATGTGGCGGCGCTGCAGGTGCTGCTCGACCGGGGCGGCGCTTCGCCCGGCGTCATCGACGGGCGCTTCGGCTCGAATGTCGACAAGGCCATCGCCGCCTATAATGAGATCACCGGCAGCAATCTCAAGTCGACCGATGCTGTCGGTATCCAGACGGCTCTTGCGCAATCCGGTGGCGACGCGTTTGCCAACTATACGATCACCGCGGAGGATGCGGCGGGCCCCTATGTCGCCTCGGTCCCGGAAGACTACAGCCAGAAGGCGCAGCTCAACTGCATGTGCTACACCTCTGTCACCGAGGCGTTGGCGGAGCGCTTCCACATGGACGAGAACTATCTGAAGTCGATCAACAAGGGCCTCGACTTCAACCGCCCCGGCACGATCATCAAGGTCGCCAATTTCGGCAAGCTGGTGTCAACGCCGGTCGCGCGGATCGTTGCCGACAAGACCAAGAAAGAAGTGTACGCCTACGATGCGGGTGGCAAGCTGGTGGCGGCTTATCCCGCCACCATCGGCTCGGCCGATACGCCGTCGCCCACCGGCATCCATGCGGTGTCGCGCATCGCGCTCGATCCGAACTACACCTACAACCCGAACATCAATTTCAAGCAGGGCCAAAACGACAAGATCCTGACCATTCCGCCAGGCCCCAACGGACCTGTCGGGTCGGTCTGGATTGCGCTGGACAAGCCGACCTATGGCATCCACGGAACGCCCGAGCCGTCGAAGATCGGCAAGACCGAAAGCCATGGCTGCGTGCGCCTGACCAACTGGGACGCGCGCGAACTGGCCAAGCTGGTGTCGCCGGGGGTTACCGTGGAATTCGTTGGCGGGCCTTCAGCCGATGACGTTGCGCAGCAATGAGCCGCGCAGCGCGGCGGCGTAGATCAGCTGCACGACCAGAATGAAGCTGGGTTGAGCAGGCAGAGTGCGGCGCCGATCGCCCACAGGATCTGGGCCTTGACGATTCGCATGTAGACCGTGCGCCTTGTGTCGGCGTCGACATCTTCGGCGACAAAGCCGTTCTTCTCCGCATAGTGCCAGCTGGCGAACAGGGTGACGCCGAGCATCAGCAGGTTGAGCCAGTAGACCAGCACCGCGGTCCTGAATTCGAGGAAGTCCGCCAGCAGGTCGGTCGAGAACGGCAAGAGCGCGATGAAGGCGAGAAAGCAAGGGTTCAGCGTGGCGAGCCGTCTGTCGGACTTGGCGATCAGTCCATGCTGGGCCTGCTGACCGAACCAGAAGATGGTCAAGGTCAGGAAGCTCAACGCATAGGTCAGGAAGCGTGGCGCGAGCGACGCGATGGCGGCAAGCAGGTCGCTCTCGGAATGAACAGCCTCATGCGCCGGCACCCTGATCTCGAGCACGATCAGCGTTAGCGCGATGGCGAAGACGCCGTCGGTGATGCCGACAATGCGGCCGCGTCCTTCCGCCGACGCTTCGAGTGGACGCTTCATCGTTTCCTCCGCCTGCGGTTCTCCAGAAAAATCTAGCACGACTGACGCCATTTGCGTCCAGGCGGGATGTTCCCTGGCAATATGGCTGGTTTCAAGGACTACAAGCCGCTGGCCGGTTGTTGCCAGCCCAGCGGCGGTCTAAGCAGAGTGCCATGCATTCGCCAGATGAAGCCGCCGCAATTCCGCTGACCAGACCGCTCACGAACGGGACGTTCTGCCCGCAATCGCAGCGCCGATACGTGCTGATCGCGGCGATCCTGGCGTCGGCGCTCGGCTTCATCGACGGTTCGATCCTGGCCATCGCCATGCCGGCGATCCGCGTCGATCTTGGCGCCAGTCTCGCCGAGGCGCAGTGGATCTCCAATGGCTATGCGTTGACACTGTCGGCGCTGATCCTTGCCGGTGGGGCCGCCGGCGACCGGTTCGGGCTGCGCCGGGCCTTCGTGGCCGGCATCGTGTTGTTTGTCGCGGCCTCGCTTGCCTGTGCGCTGGCTCCGAATGCTGTCGTGCTGATCGCGTTTCGCGCCCTCCAGGGCATTGGCGCGGCGATCATGGTGCCGGGCAGCCTCGCCATCATCGCCAAGGCCTACCCTAAGAAAGAACGCGGCCGTGCGATCGGCATCTGGGCGGCGGCCTCGGCGCTGACCACCGCACTCGGCCCCGTGCTCGGCGGCCTTGTCCTGTCGGCTTTCGGCGGCGGCATCTGGCGGGCGATCTTCGCCGTCAACCTGCCTCTCGGCCTGATTTCGATCTATCTCCTGCTTGCCAAGATTCCAGCCGATGCACCGACGGAGAAACGCAGCCTGGATCTCGGCGGTGGGGCGCTGGCGACATTGGCCTTCGGCGCGCTCGCGTATGGGCTGACGTCAATGAGTTCCAGCGGCGAGGGCCACATGGCGGGGCCGAGCATTGCCGCCGGCGCGGTGCTGCTTGTGGTGTTCATCCTGTTCGAGCAGAGACAGCGCGAGCCGATGATCGATCTCAGCCTGTTTCGCATCGGTGCTTTCGCCGGCGCCAATGTCGCGACATTCTTTCTCTATTTCGCGCTGTCGGCCAATCTCTTCTATCTGCCGATGCTGCTCATCGCCGGCTGGGGGCTGAGCACGGCCGAGGTCGGCTTCATCTTCCTGCCGCTGTCCGCATCGATCGCACTTCTGTCGGGGCCGGTCGGTCAATTGTCCGACCGGATCGGGCCGCGTTTCCCTATCGCCTGCGGCAGCCTGATCGTGGCTTTCGCCTTTGCCGGACTTGCCTTGCTCACCCATGCCGGCATCCATAATTTCTGGACGGGGACGTTCCCGCTGATGGCGCTGATGGGACTCGGCATGGCGCTGGTCGTCTCGCCACTGTCGACCGCGATCATGACAGCGGTGGAAGACAAGGATACGGGGGCAGCTTCCGGCATCAACAATGCCGTCTCTCGTATTGGCGGCCTGATCGCGGTGGCGGCGATGGGATCGCTGGCGGCCTGGGTCTATGCCCATGCACTGGACGGGAGTGCGATTTCAGCCGTGCCAGGCTTCGGCGAACCGGCACCGGCTGGACTTGCGCCCGCGCTTGACGCGGCACGGCTGGCCGCCAGTGACGCAGCCTTCTCCGTGGTCTCCTGGGTGACGGCGCTGCTTTGCCTGCTTTCAGCTGTCATCGCGTGGACGACAATTTCCGGAGAGCCGCTGCCGTGGTCGCGACGTACCGAAACCAGGCAAGACTGAAACGCGCAGGCTCAGCCTTCGATCTTGGCGCTGGCGACTTTCAGTGAATTGCCATCTTCCTGCTTCAGCAGATCGTCGATGCGCTCGCGCTCGCGCTTGAAGGCAACGAGGTCGTCGCCTTTCAGCACCTTGCCGACCGGCAGGCGGACCCGCATCGGATCGACCTTGGTGCCGTTGACGATCAACTCGTAGTGGAGATGCGGGCCGGTGGCGAGGCCGGTCTGGCCGAGATAGCCGATGGTCTGACCCTGGCGAACCCGCATACCCGGCTCCATGCCTTTGGCAAAGGCGCTCTGGTGGTTGTACGAGGTTTCGTAGCCATTGGCATGGCGGATGATGATCTGCTTGCCGTAGCCGCCGGCCCAGCCGACCTTCTCGATGACGCCGTTGCCGGCGGCGATGATCGGCGTGCCGATCGGGGCCGCCCAGTCGACGCCGGTGTGCATGCGGACATAGCCGAGGATCGGGTGCTTGCGGGCGCCGAAACCGGAGCGGAATTTTCCGGCGGGCAGCGGATTGCGCAGCAGGAACTGCTGGGCGCTCGAACCGTCCTCGTCGAAATAGTCGGTGCTGCCGTCCTGCATCTGGAAACGGTAGAAGTTGCGCGTGGTGCCGCCAAACGTCGCCGAAACGTAGAGAAGTTCGGAATTGTCCGATGTCTGGTCGTCACCATCGGGCTGCGAGAACAGCACTTCGAGGCGGTCGGAGGGATTGAGGCGGGACTGGAAGTCGACATCGGACGCCAGGAGCTTGATCAGCCGCTGGGTCATCGCCTTGGACATGCCGTAGGAATAGGCGGCGCGGTAGATGCCGTCATAGACATTGGGCAGGTTGCCGCGCACCACAACGGGTGCGGACGAATCATCGAACGCCGTCAAGAGTTCGGGATTCGGCTCTGGTTCTTGCGCCGGCACGTACTGGCCGCGGTCATCGAGCGCGATGGTGACGATGTGCGTGGTCTTGTCGTAGACGCTGGTGCGCACGACCTTGGCGGCATCGCCGTGGACTTCGAGGCCGACGCGCAGAACGGTTCCGGCTTTCAAAGTCGGCGCGTTCAACAGCTTGGCGATTGCTTCGGCCATGCCCGTGGCGTCGTCACCCGTATAGCCCGAATCGGCAAAGGCCTCGGTGAGGTCGGTGTCCTTGGTGAAGGGGATGATTTCCTCGGCAAAAGCCGGTGCCTGGTCGTCAATGGCAGCACGCGGCGACACCGAGACGTTTTCCGGCACGATCTTGACGTCGTAGGAGCCGGCCATCGACTCGGCAAAGGCTTCGCCGAATCGCTGCGGATCGACATAGTGGAGTGAAGCGACCTGCACGGCGCCGTCGCTGAGGTCGGTGCCGGCTTCGCGTACCACCTTTTCCACCTCGTCGGCGGAAAGGTCGCTCTTTTCATCGAAGGTTGCCGTCTCGATGGGGAAGTCGACGGTCTTCAGGCTCATCTCGCTTTCGACCTTGGCGCCATAGATCTGGCCGGAGGCTGCGGAGGCCGTCGCTGGTTGCGCGGGGGTATCGTCGCCGTCGTCGCCGAATACCTGCATCGGGTCGAAGGGCGGGTAGGGCCGGCTGGTGGTGTGGCCGGCGGCGAGCGCCATCTTGATCTGCACGAAAGGCATGGTGTGGATGACATCGCGGTCGCCGACCTTGGTGACCATCGACACTTCCATGCGGCGGCGGTCCTTGGCCTTGGCGATCTGGCGCGGCGCCACAAGCCTGGTCGTCTTGGCCACCTCGCCGGAATCGCCATTGCTGGCAAGGCCGATGAGTTCGGCGATCTCGGGTGGAGTGGCCAGTTGCTGGCGACCGTCGAGGGCGGCGAACAGCGCCACGCCCATCAGCACGCTCGAGGTTACGCCCGTCAGGAATGTTCCCGACAACCAGCGCGCAGAAACCTCGCGCCGATCGGGCGGGCCACTGCGGCCATCCGCGATAAGCGGCGGCTCATTGCCGAGTTCGGCTATGAC